>PABW01000067.1 GCA_002699625.1 Acidimicrobiaceae bacterium | reverse complement strand
GGCAATGACACCCGTGATCACCAGCGAGAAGCCGTCGGCACCGAGCTGATCGCCGACGAGGCCGAAGGCACCGTCGACCTCGTACCGGTCGGTCCACACCCCCCAGGTGGCGGCGAGACTGGTGAGCCCGATCATGACCGTCAGCGCAGCGTCGACGCTGAGCCGCAAGTACTGGGCAAACCAGCCGACGAGGCCGACCATGATCAGGAGACCGAAGAAGAAGACCGGGTCGCCGAGGTCATCGCGGAGGCCGGCAAGCGGCACGTCGGTGCCGGCGAAGCCACCGACGACCCACATGGCGATCACGGTGAGGCCGCCGATGACGGGCACGGCCTGATCGGCAGCCGACTTCGGCAGTTGCTTCATCAGCGACCGGAACAGCACCAGCAGCAGNGCNCCGANGCCNAGGGTCAGGATCGGCANNAGGCCGTCCCANGCGANCTCGGGGCGGGCGACCGTGGNNTCGAGCTGNGCGATCATCCTGCGCCCCCTTCGACCGAAGCCGACTCATCGGTGGCCTTCGAGTCCTTCTTCTTGCCGAGACCCTTCAGGTCGTCGACGTCGAGGTCCTCGCCTTGGTCGGCGTCGGCCTCGTCGAAGTCCTCCACATTGCCCTCGATATGTTCGATCAAGGCGTCGACCGCAGGCTCCATGCGTTCAAGCACGGGCGCCGGGTACAGGCCCATGACGAAAATGGCGGCAAGGAACGGCACCATGATCGCCCCTTCGGACCAGGTGAGATCCTTCATCTCGGCGTTGTCGCCCTCGGCGGGGCCGTGGAAGACCCGCTGGTAGGCCCACAGCAGGTAGAGAGCGGCGATGATGACACCGGTGGCAGCGACGACCGCCCACCAGCGATGTGCCGCAAAGGCACCGAGCAGTGCGAGGAACTCCCCGACGAAGCCATTGAGGCCGGGCAGACCGATCGAGCTCAACATCACGACCATGAAGACGGCCGCGAAGACCGGCGCCGGCTTCTGGAGGCCACCGAGCTCGGCGATCAGACGGGTGTGGCGGCGGTCGTAGATCCAACCGACGAGCAGGAACAGCGCGCCGGTCGAGATGCCGTGGTTGACCATCTGCAACAGGCCGCCGGACAGGCCCTCGGTGTTGAGGGCGAAGGTGCCGATCACGATGAAGCCGAGGTGGGCGACCGAGGAGTAGGCGACGAGACGCTTGAGGTCCTTTTGCATCGTCGCCGCAATCGCGCCGTAGATGATGCCGATCGTGCCGAGGGCGACGAGCGCCGGTGCGAAGTACACGGACGCCTCGGGGAAGAGATAGATGCCGAAACGCAGGAAGCCGTAGGTGCCGAGCTTGAGCATGACGCCGGCCAGGATCACCGAGCCTGCCGTGGGCGCGTTGGTGTGGGCGTCGGGCAGCCAGGTATGCACCGGGAACAGCGGAACCTTCACCGCGAACGCAACGGCAAAGCTCAGGAAGATCCAGCGAGCCGTCGTCGTGGCGAGCGCCTGTTCCTCGGCGAGGTAAACGAGATCGAACGACACGGCATTGCCGGTCTCGGCTGCGGTGAGGAACGCCGTGGCGAGGATGCCGACGAGCATGAACGCCGACCCGAACATCGTGTACACGAAGAACTTGGTCGCGGCGTAGGCCCGGGCCCCGTGACCCCACTGGCCGATGAGGAAGTACATCGGCACCAGCACGATCTCGAAGAACACGAAGAAGGCGAACAGGTCGAGGGCGAGGAACACGCCCATGACCCCTGCTTCCAGCACGAGCAGCCACGCGTAGTACGCCTTCGGCGTGTGCTCGGCCTCGATCGCAAGGATGGCGAGCGGGAACAGGGCGGCCGTGAGCACCACCAACCACAGCGAGATGCCGTCGAGACCCAGTGTCCACGAGATGCCGAGGCCAGCGATCCATTCGGCGGAGTCGACAAACTGAAACTCGTCGGCGGTGTGCTTGTCGAACTCGACCATGACCCAGGCGGTCATGCCGGCAACGGCGCCACTGACGAGGAAGGCCACCTGCTTGAAGTACTCGGGCCGACCGTTGGGCAGCACGAGCATCAGCAGTGCCCCGAGGAACGGGGTCACCACGAGGGCGCTGAGGATCGGGAACGGCACGTCGGCCGACGAAGCTGCGAACAGAGAAGACATCAGAAGGTCGTCCTCACGAGGAACCACGCGATGAGACCCACCGCACCGACCGCAACGAGTGCGGCGTAACTACGAACCAAACCGGTCTGCAGGGTTCGGAGTCCCCCGCCGGCCGTGCGCACCAGGCGACCGGTGCCGTTGACGATCCCGTCGACGATCGTGGCGTCGAACCAGGCCACCAGGTCAAAGCCCTTACGGCCGGGTCCGCCCATGAAATCGCTGACCGCTTCGTCGTAGCGCCAGCCCCGAGCGAGGATGGGCAACTCGACCTTCTCGGCCGGGATGCGCCTCTGGAGATAGATCGCGACCGCTGCGGCGATGCCGACCGCTCCGATGACGACGGCGACGATCGCCAAGATCCACAGCTCACCGCCGGAGAGGCCGAGCTTGTGTTTGTTCCCGTACAGCGTGGGTTCCAACCATTTCTCGAGGAAGTGGAGATCCTTGCTGAACGGGAGGTTCATCACACCGGCGATGACCGCCGCGCCCGAAAGCAGGATGAGCGGAACCGTCATCTGCCACGGCGATTCGTGGGGATGGAATTCACGACGTTCCTTGACGGCTACGGGAAGATCGTCGTCGCTGATCCCCTCGAGGTCGTCGCCTGCGCTTGCCGCTGCGGCGAGCACCGTCTCGACATTTGCGCGGGCCGTGTCGACCTCGGCACGGGCGGCGTCGACCGACACGGTGACCTCATCGACGGCCTCCTGGGCCTTGACGACGCCGTCCTTGGCCTTCTCGAGATTCTTGGTGGCCTTGTCGAAGGCCTTGTCATCGGACTCGTCGGCCTCTGCCAGTTCGGCTTCGCGCTGTTCGAGCTTCTCGGCGGCCTTGTCGAGCTTCTCCTGGGCCTTCACGATGCCCTCTTCGGCGGCGCCGATACCGGCCTCGGCCTCGGCCACCGCGGCCTCAGCCGTGGCGACCCGGTTGTCCCAGATCTCGGAGATCTCCTCCGGGCGAACGTCGGCATAGCGGTACTCGCCGAAGAAGGTCATGAAGACCTGCCGGCTCATGTAGAACGCCGTGAGCAACGCCGTGAGCAGACCGATGACCCACAACATCGGGTTGACGTCGTAGGCGTAGGCCAGGATTTCGTCTTTCGACCAGAAACCCGAGAACGGCGGCACGCCGGCGATTGCGAGCCAACCGACGATGAAGGTGGCCGAGGTGATCGGCATCAGCTTCTGCAGGCCGCCGTAGTGGCGCATGTCCTGGTCGTGATGCATGCCATGAATGACGGATCCCGAACCGAGGAACAGCAGCGCCTTGAAGAAGGCGTGGGTGATCATGTGGAAGATGGCGGCGATGTAGGCGCCGATGCCCACGGCGAGGAACATGTACCCGAGTTGGCTGACCGTCGAGTACGCCAGCACCTTCTTGATGTCGTTCTGGGCGACGGCGATGGTGGCGGCGAACAATGCCGTGAGCGCACCCACCCACGCGATCAGGTCGGTGGACCACGAGGCGGCCTCGGCCAACACCGGGTTGACCCGGGTAAGCAGGTAGATGCCCGACGTCACCATGGTGGCGGCGTGGATGAGCGCGGATACCGGGGTCGGGCCAGCCATCGCGTCGGGCAGCCACAGGTAGAGCGGGAACTGGGCTGACTTGCCGGCGGCGCCGATCAGCAACAGGACGGTGATCCAGGTGGCGGTGCTTTCGCTGATGAGACCACCCTCGGCGTTCCCGATGATGTCGACGTACTCGATCGAACCGATCGTCACGAAGATCAGGAAGGTGGCGACCATGAAACCCCAGTCGCCGATGCGGTTGGTCACGAAGGCCTTCTTGCCGGCGGTGGCGTTGGCCTCCTCGGTGAACCAGAACGAGATGAGGAAGTACGAACAGGCGCCCACGCCCTCCCAGCCGAGGAAGGTGAGCAACAGGTTGTCGCCGAGCACGAGCATCAGCATCGAGAAGGCGAACAGGTTCAGGTAGAGGAAGAACTTCGAGAAGTTCTCATCACCGTGCATGTACCCGATCGAGTAGAGATGGATCAGCGCACCGACACCGGTGATGAACAGGGTCATCGTGATCGACAGCGGATCGACGAGGAAGCCGATATCGACGGAGAAGTCGCCGACTGGCACCCACTCCCACAGGGTCTGGACGTGGCGCCGCTCGTCGGCGTTCTCGCCGAGAAGACCGAGGAACACGGCGGCGGCGGCCGCGAACGATCCACCCATTGCCATCGTGGCGACCCAGCCGGCACCGGGCTCACCGAGCCGACGGCCGGCCACGAGGATCACGAGGAACCCGAGCAGCGGGAACGCCGGAATCAGAAATGCAAGATCAAGCAACACAGGTCAGCTCATCCCCTCAAGAGCGACACGTCGTCGGCGGTGGCGTCGGCGCGACGACGGTTGATCGCGACCACCAGGGCGAGGCCGACGACAACCTCTACCGCAGCGACCACGAGAACAAAGAACACGGAGATCTGGCCACCCACATCGTTGAGGTCGGCTCCGAAGGCGACGAAGGAGATGTTCACGCCGTTGAGCATCAACTCGACACACATGAACATGACCAGTGGGTTGCGTCGGATCAGCAGGCCCGCCGCGCCGATGGCGAACATCAGGGCCGACAGCACGAGGTAGTAGGGCGGGGTGAGCGCAAGCTCAGCGAGGATCACGATGCGTCCTCCTCGACCGTGTCGACATGGTGTTCGTCGTTGGCCCCCTCGGGCGCCAGCGACGGGAGGTCCATCGACGCCGGCTCGAGATCATCGAGCTGGTCGGCCGTCGACAGTGACCGGGTGAGCACGACGGCACCGATCACGCCGATGGTGAGCAGGGCGGCAGTGAGCTGGAACGCCACCGCGTACTCGGTGAACAGGACTCGGCCGATGCGCTCGATATCCGTGATGCCGGAGTCGAGCTGACGTTCGGGGTCGGCGGAGCCGACGCCGGTGGCGCCGTCGGTGGCGACAAGCACGAACGTGATCGCCGTGGCCAGCAGTGAGGCGCCGAGGACCACGGCGAGCGGCTTTTGGCCGGTGATGGGTTCGACACCGAGATCCTCGGCCTTGTCGACACCGAGCAACATGATCACGAAGAGGAACAGGATCACGATGGCACCGGCGTACACGACGATCTGTACCGCTGCGAGGAAGTGCGCTTCCTGTACGACAAAGATCACAGCGACACCGAGCAGGGTCTGGATCAAGAAGAGTGCCGAGTGCACGGCGTTGCGCGCGACGACGACGCCGATCGCCCCGGCGAGGATGATCGCCGCTCCGAAGAAGAACGTGATGAATTCAGCCATGCTCGACGCTCGACGCTGCCGGTCGAGCTCCCCCGTCGTCGTCCGCCTCTGCGCTCTGCCCCGTTTCGGGGTCGCGCACGCCGTAGCCCAGCTCGCCCGCCCAGTGGACGATGCCTTCATATCGATGGTCACCGGCCGGTGAGGTGGCCCGCATCCAGCCCGAGGTCATGGTGTCCTCGCCGTCGCGCCAGTCTTCCCAGGGCAGCTGCTGAGGCTTGCCGTCGTCGCCGACGAGCAGCTCGTTCTTGGTGTAGATCGCATCGCTGCGGTTGGTGAACGAAAACTCGAACAGCTTCGACTCGGTGATGGCCTGCGTGGGGCATGCCTCGACGCACAGATCGCAGTGGATGCAGCGCAGGTAGTTGATCTCGTAGACGTAGCCGAAGCGCTCCCCCGGCGAGGTCGGTGCNTCGGGGTTGTTGTCGGCGCCGCGNACATAGATGCACTTCGCAGGNCACACGCCGGCACACAGCTCACAGCCGATGCACTTCTCCATACCGTCCTCGTACCGGTTGAGGACATGGCGNCCGTGGAGTCGNTCGGCCTTGGGGCGCTTCTCGTCGGGCTTGCCCTTCTCGAGGCCCTTGCCACCGCGGTAATCGCCGGTCACACGGTCTTCGAAGAGCTTCTTGAACGTGACGCCGAAGCCCTTGAGGTAGGAACCGTCAGCCATGGGCATCCTCCATCTCTTCGATGCGCTCGTTGCGGGCNTTGCGGATCGCAAGGGTCAACATGCCGGCGAGNGCCACGAANNCGGCCGCNAGACCCACACCNAGGCCGACGAACTGGGCGGTGCTCCAGTCCTCNTCACGGCCGATCTGNATGAACGCCAGCAAGATGAACCAACCGAGCGACAGNGGGATCANNAGCTTCCAGCCGAAGTCCATGAGCTGGTCGTAGCGGAAGCGGGGCANGGTGGCTCGCACCCAGACGAGCAGGAACAAGAAGCCCATCAGCTTCACGAAGAACCAGAAGACNCCGATCCACCAGCCCTCAGGGAAGAAGAGCGCCGGGCCGTTGGGGCCGCCGAGGAAGAGCGTGACGAGCAGGGCGCCCATCGTGATCTGGTTCATGAACTCGGCGAGGAAGAAGAGTGCGAACCGGATCGAGGAGTACTCGGTGTGGAAGCCNCCGACGATCTCCTGTTCGGCTTCGACGAGGTCGAACGGNGGATGGTTNAGTTCGGCCGTGCCNGCGATGANGAAGACGACGAAGGGCACGATNCCGACCGGCAGGAGGTACCANGCCGGNAGGATGTTCTCGATNCCGANGAACGCAGGGCCCTCACCCGACTGGTCGATGACCATGGCATGGGTGGACAAGGTNCCCGACACGAGCAGCACCGANGCNAGGGCGAGGCCGAGGGCCGCTTCGTAGGACACCATCTGGGCCGACGCNCGCACGGAGCCGATGAGCGGGTACTTCGAGCCCGAACTCCAGCCGGCGAGCATNACGCCATAGATCGCNAGCGANGACATGGCGAGGAACCACAGGACACCGACNGGNGGGTCGGCGACCTGAAGGAGTGTGTCGTGACCNAAGATGCTGACGACACCGTCNCCGTCGTCGCCGTTGAAGTCGCCNCCGATCGGGANGATCGCGAAGACGAGGAAGGCGGGGACGAGCGACAGNTACGGCGCCAGCTTGAANGCGAAGCGATCCGANTTGTCGGGGATCAGATCTTCCTTGAAGAANAGCTTGATGCCGTCGGCCAGGCTCTGGAGNATGCCCCACCGNCCNGCCGTGTTCGGGCCGATGCGGTTCTGGAAGTCGGAGATGACCTTGCGCAGGAACCAGATGTTGAGCATCACTGCGACGAGCAANAACGCAAACGCGACCAGCACCTTGAGGCCGGTGATCAGCGCATCACCGAGCCAGTCGCCGGCNTAGAGCGGGTCTTGAGCAAACATCATGCGCGTTCCACCCGAACGTCNGTGACCGNCGCCGACNCATCGATNAGGGTGTTGGCNTTGGACCCCGGCGCGTTCGCCGGGATCATGGCCGANCCAGCGGGGACACCNAAGTCNGCGGCGAGTGGCGCCATCAGCTCACCTCGACCCGAGATCACCTTGACNACNGTGCCGGCGTCGAGGCCGAGNTTNTCGAAATCGGNNGGGTTGAGCGTGACCNTCACCGAGGCGGCGAGGCCGGCGCTNGAGGCGCTGGCCTGCAGCATCGTGCCGTTGTCGTACATGCGNCGAGCGGCGACGAGGCGCANGGAGTAGGCGTCGTTGGCCGGGGTGGTNGAGGCCGAAACGGTGGGNGCTTCGATCGACGAGCCNCTNATCAGGACGCCCTCGACACGGCCATCGGCCAGCGCNGCCTCNGTGAGNTCAGCGTGAACCGGCGACACNGCGGCNATCTCGGCCCGGATCGATTCGGGNGACTCGACGNCGAGGTCGGCNCCCAGGCGCAGGGCGAGTTCGGCGGCGATCATCCAGTCGGCNCGGGCGGTGCCNGGAGGGGTGACCTTCTGCTCGGCGACACTCACNCGNCCCTCGAGGTTNGTGAAGGTGCCGTCGACNTCGGTCGGNGCCGCNGCNGGCAGGACGAGGTNGGCGTGGGCAAGGGTCGAGGCGTTGGGCAACATCTCGACGGCGATNACNGTGCCGGCNCCGGNGAGGCCACGCTCGGCCAGNTCGGCATCGGGCACNTCGCTCAGCGGATCGCTNCCGAGCAGGANGAGCACGTCGAGATCACCNGAGGCNGCCGCCTCCAGCATGGCGATGGTGTCCATGCCCACCTCGGTGGGCACCTGNTCGAAGGCGTCGCAACCGGCGCTCAGCGGCACTCGGCCGGGGANCAGGCCCGGGGCCATNCCCATGTCGAGGGCGCCGTGCACATTGCCGCGACGCAGCGCCGACAAGAAACCGACGCCTTCGAGTCGGTTGAGGGCGATGGCNGCANCNACGGTGANCGCNGCGGACTCGGCNACCGAGGCCCGGCCNAGGACCACCGTGACNGGACCCGAGATCGCAGCAGCCGCAGCGGCGATGGCGTCGGCCGGCACACCNGCAGCATCGCNGGCNTCNCCCGATACGGCGTCGACGAGCGCAGCGGCCAGGAGGTCGACCTCGCCCGGCTTCGGGTGCAACGAGTGAGNNGCGATCGTGCTNAGACCGGTGCGGGTCGGGGTCAACTCNATCAGNGTGGTGCCGTCGTTGACGACGGCGTGACGCAGGCGAAGGAACAGCGCNCCGAGGTCTTCCTTGGGGTCGGGACCGACGAGGATGACGGTGCCGCCCGGGGTGCAGGCCTGGTTGATCGTGGCGCGAGGCAGACCCAANACCGCCTCGNCCGGAAGGCCGTCNCCGAGCTGCGCATCGACATNGTCGGTGCCGAGCACGCCCTTGGCGAGCTTGGTCCAGGCGTACTGCGACTCNTTGGTGAGNCGGGCGCCNCCNATCACGCCGATGCGGGCCGGGTCGGCATCACGCAAGGCATCGGTGGCCGCNGCGAGNGCGGGGGCCCAGCCGGTGGCCTCAAGGCGACCATCGACACGGACCATCGGGGCNGTGAGACGGTCCTCGCTNTTGAGGGCCTCGAAGCCGAAGCGNTCCTTGTCGGANAGCCAACCCCAGTTGACGCTGTCGGCGTCGACACCGAGCAGGCGCAGGACCTGGTTGCGGCTCGACTGGACGGTGACACGAGAACCNACCGAGTCGATCCACGCCGTGGAGATCGTCTCTTCGAGNTCCCACGGACGGGCCTTGAATCGATACGGCTTGGCGGTGAGCGCACCGACCGGGCAGATCTGCACCGTNTTNCCCGAGAAGTACGAGGCGAACGGCTCATCNGGGAACGTGTTGACCTGGGTGCTGTTGCCCCGGTCCATGAAGTGGATCAGCGTGTCGCCGGCGACATCGTCGGCNAAGCGNGTNCAGCGATCACAGAGAATGCAGCGCTCNCGGTCGAGGTAGACGGTGTCGCTGATCGGNATCGGCTTCTCGTAGTGCCGCTTCTCCTCGACGAAGCGGGACTCGCCAGGGCCGAAGGCCACGGTCTGATCCTGCAACGGGCATTCGCCACCCTTGTCGCANACCGGGCAGTCGAGCGGNTGGTTGATGAGCAGGAACTCGAGNACNCCATCCTGNGCCTTCTTGGTGGCCTCGGACTCGGTGTCGACGGTCATGCCCTCGCCNACCGGGATCATGCAGCTCGGCTGCAGNGCCGGACCACGGCCCGAGTCGACCTCGACCAGGCACATCCGNCACATGCCGACCGGCTTCATGCGCGAGTGGTAGCAGAACCGNGGGATGTAGGTGCCGTGACGCTCGGCGGCATCGATGAGCAGTTCGCCCGGGTTGGCCTCGATCTCGACACCGTTNAGGGTGACGGTGACCGTGGACTTCTCGTTCTCGACGGCGGTCATCAGCCAACCTCGACGGGATCAGACGACATCGGGGCGGCCATCACCGGNATGGAATCCCGCTTGGTGATCTTGGCCTCGTACTCGTGACGGAAGCGACGAATCGTCGACGTGATCGGCGCGACCGACGACGGGCCCAACGGGCAGATNGTGGTCTGCTTNGGCGGGAACGGCACGGCGTCGAGGCCCTGGGACGGGTCNGCNGCGACCGGGTANGGGCCGGGCGAGATGTTGTCGGCGATGTCGAGCAGCTTGTCGATGTCGCTGGGACGACCTTCNCCGTCGAGAATGCGCTGCANGATGCGCTCCTCCCAGGTGGTGCCCTCCCGNCACGGNGTGCACTTGCCGCACGACTCGCGGGCGTAGAACCGCACGAGNCGCAGCGCCGCCTTNACGGCATCGGTGGTCTCGTCCATCACCATGATGGCNCCCGAGCCGAGCATCGAACCTTCNGCACCGACGGTGCGCCCCTCGAGGGGGAGGTCGAGTTGCTCCGGGAAGAACCAGGGGGCCGAACCGCCGCCGGGCACGAACATCTTGAGTTCGTTGTCGTTGCGGATCCCNCGACAGAAGTTGTCGCCGTAGAAGAGNTCNCGGAAGGTCGTGACGCCCTGTTCGATCTCGTACACGCCGGGNCGGTTCACGTGACCNGACACGGCGACCATGCGCGAACCNGGCGANGCCTCCGAGCCGAACGCCTTGTACTGCTCGGAGCCGTTGACGAGCAGCCAGGGAAGGTTGCTCAGTGTCTCGACATTGTTGACGATCGTGGGCTGGCCATAGAGGCCGATTGCAGCCGGGAAGAACGGCGGCTTGAGGCGCGGCATCCCGCGGTTGCCCTCGAGCGACTCGATCAGTGCCGTCTCCTNACCGACGATGTAGGCGCCGGCACCCCAGGTCAACGTGATNTCNACNCTGAACTCCGTCCCCATGATGTTCTTGCCGACATAGCCCTTGGCGTAGGCCTCGTTGAGNGCCTNGGCGAGATTNTCCTGAGCGGCGGGCATCTCGCCTCGCACNTACAGGAAGCACTGGCTGAGNCCGAGCGCGTAGCAGGTGATGAGGCAGCCCTCGATCAACTGGTGCGGGTCACGCTCCATGAGGAGGCGATCCTTGTANGTGCCGGGCTCGGACTCGTCGCCGTTGACNACGAGGTAGTACGGGAACTTGCCGGGAGGCATGAAGCCCCACTTGACGCCCGCCGGGAAGCCGGCGCCACCACGGCCGAGCACGACNGCGTCNCGGACCTCTTCGTGGACATCGGCCGGCGTGCGGTCGAGGGCGCNGCGCAGNCCNTCGTAGCCNTTGGTGGCCTCGTAGCGCTCNAGGGTGTGGGAGTCCTCGTGGACGAAGCGGCTGGTGACGATCTTGGGNCCNTCGTTGTCGACATAGCCGGGGGCATGGGGGACATAGTCGTGCGTCGGCATCAGGCTTCTCCTCCTTCGNCGGCAGNGTCNTTNCGGGCGAGCCAGACNGGNCGTTCGGTGGCCTGCTCCGGCGCCACGATGCCNGCACCGGCNCCGGCCGGNATGTGCTGACGGACNAGGCCGAGCGTGCCGTGCTCGGGGATGTCGGTNGCCCGNCCGTTGCGGATGTCGTCGATGAGCTGATCGAGATCGTCGGTNGTGAGCCGNAGCTTGTAGCGATAGTTGACCTGCANGCACGGGGCCTCGGTGCACGCNGCNATGCACTCGACGTCTTCGATNGTGAACATGCCGTCGGCNGTGGTGCCGCCNGCCTTGATCCCNAGCGCCTCCTCGGCATGGGCGAGGAGTTCCTCACCGCCGAGCANTTGGCAGGCGAGGTTNGTGCACACATTGATCATGTANGTGCCCACCGGGTGGAANTTGAACATCTCGTAGAACGAGCCGGTGCCCTTCACCTCGGCGGGCGTGGTGTCNGTGAGNTCGGCGATCTGACGCATGGCGTCGTCGGTNACCCAGCCCTCCTGCTCCTGNGCNAGATGNAGCAGCGGGATGAGCGCNGACTTCTTGCGNGGATAGCGCGAGATGATCTCGTGCGCCNTCTCNAGGTTGTCAGCGGTGAAGTAGCTCATCGATCNACCTCGCCCATGATCGGGTCGACGCTGGAGATGATCGCCACGGCGTCGGCGATGAGGCTGTCGCGCATGAGGTGCGGCATGGTCTGGACATTGATGAACGACGGNCCNCGCACATGCATGCGGTANGGCGTCGAGCTGCCGTCGGAAACCATGTAGATGCCGAGNTCGCCNCGGGGTGANTCGACACACGCATAGGCCTCCCCCTCGGGAACCTTGAAGCCCTCGGTGAAGATCTTGAANTGGTGGATGAGCGCTTCCATCGATTGATCGATGCGNATGCGAGGCGGCGGGGTGACCTTCTTGTCCTGCACCCGGTAATCGCCCGACGGCATCTTGTCGAGNATCTGTTCGACGATGCGCATCGACTCGCGNATCTCGTTGAGNCGGATCGCGTAGCGGTCGTAGCAGTCGCCGTANGTGCCGACGATGACNTCGAAATCGACCTCGTCGTANGCGAGGTAGGGCTGATCGCGGCGAAGGTCCCAGGCGTAGCCGGTNGAACGAAGGATCGGACCGGTGGCCGACAAGGCGAGNGCCTCATCGGTGTTCAGCGTGCCGACGCCCTGCAGGCGTTCACGCCANATCGGCTGNCCGGTCATGAGGACGTCGTACTCCTCGAGGCGAGGCGGCAGCAGTTCGAGCAACGCCTCGATCTCACCCTTCCANCCGTCGGGAAGATCNGCGGCGACACCACCNGGGCGGATGTAGTTGTGGTTCATCCGCAGNCCNGTGACCTTTTCGAAGAAGCGGAGGACTTCTTCGCGCTCNCGCCAGCCGTAGATCATCATCGACACGGCACCGAGATCCATGCCGTTGGTGGCCATGAACAACAGGTGNGAGCTGATGCGGTTGAGCTCGCTCATCAGCATGCGGATCCANACCGCACGCTCCGGGACCTCGATGTCGAGGAGCTTCTCGGTGGCGAGGCTGAACGCCAGTTCGGTGAAGAACGGCGAGGCGTAGTCCATGCGGGTGACGTTGGTGCACCCCTGCAGGAAGGTCAGCTGCTCTGCCTGCTTCTCCATNCCGGTGTGCAGGTAGCCCACGACCGGCTTGGAACGNATGACGGTCTCGCCCTCCATCTCCANCATGAGGCGCAGCACGCCNTGGGTCGACGGATGCGACGGNCCCATGTTGAGCAGAACCCGCTCGTCGTCGTCAGGGGTGGTGGCGTCGGNGCCGATCNCNGCNGCCTCGGCTTCGCTGAGGCGCAGGACCGCAGCATNATCGCCACGCNGGCGGACGCGTGCNGCGCCGTCGATCGTCTCGGGAGTTTCGTCGGTGATCGTCATCGTNCGTTGCTCGCTGCCTTGAACTGGACGGGNATGGCGCCGACGGCGTAGTCCTTGCGGAGAGGATGCCCGACCCAGTCCTCGGGCATGAGGACCCGGCTCATGTCGGGGTGGTCGGCGAAGGTGATACCNAACATGTCGAACGCCTCACGCTCGAGGTACTCGCTGCCGGGCCACAGGTCGAAGAGGCTCGGAATGGTCGGCTCGTCGGCGCTCACCTGGGTNCGGATACGGATCCGTTCGCGGCGNACATGGNTGATCAGCGACGTGACGACCTCGAAGCGTTCGGGGGTGAGNCCACCCGGGAGCGTGCGCTCNCCGGCGTAGGTGAGNTAGTCGACGGCGGTGAGGTCGATCAGTTGGTCGAANCCNTCAGCGTGAGCCTCNCTGCAGACNTCGAGGTAGNTCTCNACCGTGGCGTGCAACACNACATCGCCGTGGGACTCGCTCACGGCNGCGCCGTAGCGCANNTCGACNGCGGCTTCCTCGGCGACNGCCTCGGCCTCCGCCTCTTCGGCGGCTGCGGTCTCGTCACTCATGTCAGCCCCCGATCGTCAGGCCNGCGGTCTGTCCGTCGCGCTGTTCGATGGTGATACCGGCGCCGCCGCCATTCGCCTCGCGGCGTCGGACAAGCTCGCCNGATTCGATCTTGGTNTGCAGGGTGAAGATCGCATGCAGGAGGGTTTCCGGNCCNGGCGGGCAGCCCGGNGCGTAGACATCGACCGGCACGATCTGATCGACGCCCTGCACGATCGCGTAGTTGTTGAACATGCCGCCGCTCGAGGCNCACACGCCCATGGAGATCACCCATTTGGGTTCCATCATCTGGTCGTAGACCTGACGGAGAACCGGAGCCATCTTCTGACTCACCCGGCCNGCAACGATCATGAGGTCGGCCTGACGAGGCGATGCCCGGAAGGTNTCCATGCCNTACCGGGCGAGGTCGTAGTGGGCCGTGCCCGACGCCATCATCTCGATCGCGCAGCACGCNAGACCGAACGTGGCCGGCCAGAGGCTGCGGGACCGNGCCCAGCTGACCAGGTTCTCGACATTGCCGGTGAGGAAGTTGTGATCCATCCCCTCCAGGCCNTTGTCGGCGATCGACTGGGTNTCNCCGAGTCCNGGAATCCTCACGCTGCCGTCTCCTCGGCGATCGGCCGGTTCTCAAGACCGACNCGGCGGATGGTGGATTCAGCGGTTCGTTCCGGCGANACNGNNCCGGACGGGCGNGCCACCTGCTTGAGCGGNCCCCATTCGAGTGCGCCNTTGCTGATCAGGTACACGAACGACTCGAAGACGGCGAACGTGAANACCATGATCATCNCCAGGCCGAACACGCCGAGGCTCCCGTACGCAAGGGCGTACGGNTAGAAGAAGATGATCTCGATGTCGAAGACGATGAAGATCATGGCGACCAGGAAGAACTTCACCGGNAANCGTTCCGGTGTCTCCTTGGTCGGCACNATGCCGCACTCGTACGCAGCNCGCTTGGCGTTNGTCGGATTGCGCGGGGCCAGGAGGCCCGATGCGATGAAGCTGCCGGCNGCGAAGAGCACCGCCAGCCCGAACAGCATCAGCAGGGGCAGGTACTGGCCGAGCACGCGTTACGCCGCCTTTTCGAACTCNGCTCGNCGGGCCATGACGAGCTTGTCGCGTTCGTGGAGCATGTAACACAGCGACAAGAAGATNAGCAGCGAACCGATGGTGAAGAACGCCGGCACCTGACGCAGGTTGCCGAGGTTGCGGACCATCACGACCGANACGATCGGCTCGTCCTCGTCGACCACCGGNATCTGCGGAGCGGTNCCCGGCAGGTTGGTCAACGACTCCTCCGNGACCTGTTGCACCTGGATGACGCCGTAGCGGGTNGGGTGGGTGATCTGNGCGGTCTGGCGNATCCTGGTCCANACCCGGTCNAGGACNTTCGGGTCNTCGGGCANACCNTCCTTGCCNCCGATGGTGTAGGCGTCNAGNAGCTTGAACTGGCTCTGGTCNGCAAAGGAGAAGTCGTCGGACTCGAGCAGCATGGCGATNGCCGAGGCCTGTGCCTCACCCGCTTCGGCGGTGGACAGGAGTGTCCANCCTCCGAGGNTNGCNTTGTCCTGATCGATCAGNCCNGGNNCGACNGCNGCNAGTTCGGACCANGTNGTCGCNTCGTTGCGGCTCTGCTCGGCGGCGACGAGTGCGTCGANCTCGGCGAGNGACAGGCCCTCGACCTGGTCGGGCGTGAGGCGCTCGGCGACGACGACGCCGAATTCCGCGTCGGCGATCTGGATCTCGACGAGGCGTTCGACGGCATCATTGCTGAGACCGGCCGNACCCATGGTCCGCCAGNCGGCGCCGAACTCGNCCTCGGCCGCCTCGGCGGCCGCANCGACNGCCTCATGCGCNGACGGNAGGGANTCGGTGCGAAGCAGGTTGGCCTCGTCNAGCGCAGCGAAGGTCAGGTGNCCTTCCGCGTCGGTGCCCTCGACGATCTCGACTTCCTCCCANATCGGCGNATCGCCGGCCCAACCGATGCCGTANAGCCACCAGATCGAACCCATGATGGTCAACCANGCGAAGAGGCCCGCCAGGGACAGCAGGGTGCCGAGGCGGACGCCGNTGTTGCTGGACACNATGATCCAGATGGAGCCCATCCAGACACAGAAGCCNGCGAAGACCGCAAGGAAGCCNCGNACNTGGGGATCCCACTCGAGCCCGTCGATCCAGTCGAGGACGCCGATCAGTTCGACCATTTCCATCAGAGAGTCCTCTCAAACGCCACGATGGCATCGATCTGCTCGTCGGTGAGCAGGGCCGGNTACTCGAAGACGATGCCGGAGCCGGGGCCCATACCCGGNCCCACCGGATTGGCTTCCGTCAGTGCGCCGAAGCCGGGCATCTGGCCGTTGCCGCCCGAACCNCCNCGGCCGTAGGTCTGACCNATGGCCTGNCCACGGGTGATGAAGGCCGACTGGCCGATNGCGGTCTCNAACTGCGAGAGNGTCGAGCCACCGGTCAGGTTGGGGCCGAAGAAGCCACCGGCNGTGACGTACCCGTCGGCGAGCTCGGGNATCGGACCGTCGCGGCCGTTNTCCTCNAGCACATAGTCGGANGCNCCGTCGAAGCTCCAGCCNTAGGTGTGGCAGCGNGCGCAGCTGTANGTGCCGGCGGCCGCCGTGTTGCTGAAGAGGATCTCGCCCCACTGGAGGTACGCCTNCTGACCCTCGAACGNANCGGGGGTCGAGAGGATTTCGAGNGCNGCNGCACGGAGNTCGTCCTCATTGCCCNCANCGGCNAGCGACGGGTCNGCCTCGATCGCAAGGNCNTCGGCCGNNGNCTTCGCCGCCGNGACCTGATCGAACCAGGTNGCCACNGCNGCATCGAGCGGCTCGACNGCNGCCTCGTTNGCNGCNGTGAGGCGGGCNTTGGCGTCGTCGAGGGTGAGGCACNCNCNGATGTCGTCGGAGCACTCGAAGTCGAAGTCGGCNCGACCGAGCANNCGNACGGCCATGGCGGCNTCGGCCTGGGCGGCTTCCGCAGCCCGNACCTCGACTGNCCACGCCTCATCGCTGGTNTCGAGGATCAGCGCCTTGGCACCNGCCTCGACACCGCTGTCGACCTGCGANCGNATCTCGTCTTCGGAGATCTGCACGCTNCGGAGNTAGAAGATGATCTCTTCGAGCTGCTGATCGGTGAGCGGACCGCCGCCACCNGNACCCCANGCCGGCATGACACCGTTTCGGCCGTAGTTGAGCACGTGGAGNATCTCGTCCTCGGTGTGGCGNGACATCAGCGTGTTGAGNGCNGGAGCCTTCCAGTTCACCTGGGCCACGAANTCGCCCGACGACGAGGTGATNGCGGTGTTGACGACACCACCGGCACCCTCNGGGCCGTGACAGTTCACNCACTGGGCNCCCTCGAGATAGATCTCCTCGCCNCGGTTGGTGGCGATCCGCCACGTGTCGAGATCNCGGCCTTCGTGACGCCCCGGCTCACCGAGCCAGTAGAGCGGCAAGGTGATNGCCACGATCGTCAGCAGNACNAGGCTNGAGCCGAGCGCAAGATCGAGCTTCTTGCCCTCGAGATCCTCGTCGGAGAGGTACGGCTTGCGGTTCGAGGCGAGCTCGATNTCNGAGCCGACTTCGTCGCGAGCCGAGCGGATGTTGAAGTAGATGTAGACGATCCCACCGAGGAAGACGATCGCCAAGATGACGAGTCCGATGGTTCGTTGTGTGGAGGCGGCGAGCAACATGCGAGTGTCGGGTGGTCGAGAACTCTCTGAGATGGGAACGGACGGAGGCTACCGGGCCTAGTGCGACGACTGACCGATGCAGTTGGGGCCTTCNGCCTCCTGCCCGGTGGTGTTCGTGCCGATCGGCGGGCCCTGGATGATCGTGCCGGTGTCGACGGTGAGAACACCGTCGGCCGAGACGCTCATGGCGAAACGATCCATGCCNCGTGGGGCCGGGCCACCACGCTTTTCACCGACACGGTTGTACTGGGAACCGTGGCAGGGGCACTCGAACCACTGGGANGTGACGCANTCGGGNACNCGGCANCCGAGGTGCGGGCACTTCTGGTANANGGCGATCACACCACCGTCGAGTCCNAGCGCGAGACCGGCTTCCATACCGGTGAGTTCGTTCGCCGAGTAGGCGGCACGGGCCTTCTCGACCGCACCNTTCGGGTATTCGGTGATCCACATGCGGCCTTCCGCCCGGTACAGGAAGCCGTTGGCGCCTCGGATCTCGCTGAGCACGTCGCTCACGAGACCGACTCGGATGGCCGAGCCGAAGCCGCCNCCGAGCTGGGGCCACAGGAAGGCGATNGACGCNAGGCCGAAGCCGCCNAGACCGATCTGCATCATGAGGATGATGGTGCGGTTGAAGAACTGACGNCGCGAGACGCCNATGACCTCGGGATCCGGCGGCACATAGGGNGCNGGCGGCGCNCTCTGGCGGGCAGCGAGGACGAGNTCCTNGCTGGCGGCCTTGCGCTCGAGGACCTGGGCCCGCTCGACCTGCTTGCCCGTGAGGGCATCCTCGTCGCCNAGGACGGTCGATTCACGGTCGCGNGACTTGGTCTCNCGNGAGAGGATNCCGACGGCGCCGTCGGCATCGCGNCTCTTGAGCGCGGAGAACACGGCGACGGCGGCCANCAGGGCGATGACGACGATGGCTGCAANGAGCATTGGTGTTTCCTCCTTGCCTTACAGCTCGAAGAACAAGCCGGCTTCCCAGGGGAAGACGAAGTTGAATCCGGGACCNCGGAAGAACGAGCCGATCATGGTCANCACGGCCCAGAACATGAGNTGGACGGTCATCAACGANACCGCGAACTTGCGATCCTCGGGCTTCGCCGACGGGTTTCGNTCGATGTAGGGAANGAACATCAAGAAGAACAGGCCGATACCCGGGATGGTCACNCCGGCGACCATCGGGTGGAACACCGTGAGNAGTTCCTGCAGGCCNAGGAAGTACCACGGGGCCTTCGACGGGTTNGGCGTCTCGTTGAAGTTGGCGAGCTCCAGCAGCGGAGCNTTCACGAAGATCGAGAAGATCANGGTGAACGCGAGCGCAAGGAGCGCAGCGCCGAACTCAACCACGAGCAGGTGAGGCCAAGTGTGGACCTTGTCCTGCGGGACGGCCTTGACGTCTTGGATCGAGCCCGACTTCACGACGGTGAGCAGGCGCTGGGTGTGACCGCCGGGCCCGGTCGGCACCGGAGCACCCGACGCAGCTGCAGGAGCAGCAGCAGTGGGAGCTGTGGCGACAGCGGTTCCGGTGGCGGCACCGCCGGCATCGCCGCCGGCGGCCTTGGCCTTGGCGGCCTTGGAGCGCTCGAGCAGGTGCGCCGGGATCTTCGACGCAGCCTCTTGCTGTTCGGCGCTGAGTTCCTCGGCGGGGGCCTCGGCCGGGGCGTCGGCGGCAGCCTTGGCCGCAGCGGCCTTGGCCCGGGCCTCTTCGGCCCGCTTGCGGAGGTGTTCGGGGACTTCGGTCATGTCCTTCTTCTCCTTCTTGCCTTAGAGCGGACCCGAGATGCCGCCGTCCTTGCGCACTCGCCAGAAGTGGATCGCCATGAAGATGACGAGCACGAACGGCAGGAGCAAGACGTGCAACACGTACCATCGGAGCAGCGTGTCGGTGCCGATCTCCACACCGCCGAGCAGCACGAAGCGGACTTGTTCACCGAACACCGGCGTATACCCCATCATGTTGGTACCCACCGTCACCGCCCAGAGGGCCAGCTGGTCCCAGGGCAGGAGGTAGCCGGTGAACGAGAGGAGCAGGGTGAACTGCAAGAGGTTGACGCCGATCACCCAGTTGAACTCACGGGGCGCCTTGTACGCACCGTGGTAGAAGACGCGCGCCATGTGGAGGAACACCGAGAGCACCATCAAGTGGGCCGCCCATCGGTGCATGTTCCTGACCAACAGGCCGAAGGTCACGCTGTTCTGCAGCGTGTAGATGTCGTCCCAGGCCGCTGCGGCGGTCGGCCGGTAGAAGAACATCAAGAAGATGCCGGTGACCGTCAGCAAGATGAACAGGAAAAAGGACAGACCGCCGAGGCACAGCGTGTAGCTGACCTTGACGGCGTGACGCTTCACCTTCACCGGGTGCAGGTGGTACAGCACCGAGTTCATGATCACGTAGGACCGGTTTCGAGGGCTGTCGGTGTAGCCCTTCCGGAAGATTGAGCCAGGTCGGAAGACCGAGTTCCAGGCCTGAGAGGACTGGGTCGCGTCGACGAGCTGGGTTGCTTGGTCCTGCAGTCGTTGCGGCAGGGGCTTCTTCGCGTCTTCGTCAGTGTTCGCCATAGATCTGTGTTTCGTGTCAGGGCGCTCCGGCGTCAGCCGAGGCGCATGCCGTATCCGTAACCGTGGGTATTCGTTCGCTGGTGGGCATCACCGTCGGCCGGCGGGTCGCCGATCTTGCCGAGGATGATCACACCAGTGGGGCACCGGTCGACGCAGAGCGCGCACCGGGTGCACACGTCGTCGTCGATGGTGAAGATCACATTGTCGTTGGGGTCGCTGCCCGGGAGTTCCGTGCCGATCGCTTCGTCGATCGCGTCGGGACGCACCATGTGGATGCACTTCCACGGGCAGATGTCGACGCAGCCTTCGCACATGATGCACTCGGACTGGTCGATGTGGATGAACTGCTTCGGCTTGACCTGGGCGGTGAGCCAGGCGGCGTCGACCTGCTGGAGGATGTAGTCGTCGCGGAACTCGGGAAGCGGCGGATTCGCGTCGGTGGTCGCCATGAAGTCAGGCACCTTCCTTCACGAGTGGGCGGCCGAAGGTCGAGCGTTCGGGAGTCTTCTCGGCGTTCTGCTTCTCGCCGCGCTTTTGCCANGCGGCCCACATCCAGATNTTGCCGGCGAGCGCAACGACGTAGATGCCGACGGCGATGAGGTCGCGCAAGACGACNTAGTTGANNCGAATCGGCGACCAGCCACCGTCCTGCTGCGACTTGAGCAGNTCGAACGGNCCGAAGAGGATCTTGTCGGANCGCCAGTTGAGCTCNTTGTCGGCCCAGGTCAGGAACTGGTGCGGCACGACGCCGTANACCCAGAACATCAAGAAGAAGACGATCATCGAGCCGAGCATCGCCTCGCCCCAGGTCACGACCTGNTCGGCGGGACGGCGCTTCTGGTAGGCGAGGATTCCGCCAACGATCAAGGCGGTGACGATGATCGACGACACGAAAGCGACCACGCTGCGACTCCTGGAGAACGGACGCGTTCCACGAACTTCGTGAAACCATGCACAAGTCTAAACCGGAAGAGCGGCGCCCCCCGGATTGGTCCTCTGGTTTATCACGGTGCCTTTCGATTCCCCCCATCCGGGGCTGGGGAAAATCAGGTGTCACGCGATTGTCAGAAATTCGGGGGAAGGATTCTGCTTCAGCTTGTTCGGACGTGCGACACTGCCCCTATCCTCACGGGGCGTGGTTGTCGCAATCCTGCGTCCGCCGTACCACTCGCCATTCCGCTGTCCGATCGATCCGCCGGAGACCAACGGTGACCGAAGTACCCGAGCACCTCCTGAAGAAGGCCGCCGAGGCCCGTGCCCGCCTCAGTGGGCAGGCCCCACCCGACGCCGGCGAGAGCGCCGCGTCGAGCAGCGAACCGGCGGCCGACGCCGCTGCGGTTCCGGCCACAACAGCTGCTCCGGCCCCGGCCGTTCCCGAGGAGCCTGCTGCTCCCGAGCCTGTCGCCCCCTATGTCGAGGCCGCCGAGACCCGCAAGAAGGTCCCGGTCTGGGTCATTCCGGTCCTGATCTTCCTTCCCTTCTGGGCGATCTTCTATGTGGGTTCCCTCGAGAACCCGCCTGCCGCTCCCGAAGGCCTCGCCTACGAAGGGGCCGAGATCTACAGCGGCCAGTGCGCCGGCTGCCATGGTGGCGGTGGTGGTGGCGGCTCCGGACGCCAGCTCAACGGCGGCGAAGTCCTGCTCACCTTCCCCTCGCTCGCTTCCGGCGCCGCCTACGACGGCCTCGCCGGCCACCTGCACTGGGTTGCCAACGGCACCGCCGGTTCACAGGCCGAGGGCCTCCTCGTCTACGGCGACCCCGATCGCCCCGGTGGCGCCCACGCCCCCGGCTCGTACGGCCAGATGGCCGGCTTTGGCAACCTCTCGCCCGAGCAGTTGGTTGCGGTCGTCTACCACGTCCGCCACGCGTTCGGCGCCGACCAGATCACGCCGGAAGGCGACGAGCGGGAGCTCCACGTGCTCGACGAGCTCTACCACCTGATGGAGGAAGAGGGCGTCATGACCTTCGAAGGCGCCACGCTGCCGGAGATCCAGGGCTGGGTCGACGCCGCCCGCGTCAAGGTCGACGAGGAGTACGGCGAACTCGCCTCGGAGTAACCCACTCCCCCACCCGAACAGAACCTCGAAACAGCCGGGTCCGCAGGGTCCGGCTGTTTCGCGTCCGAACCGGCGAACATGGGACCGTGGATCCCTCGCTCACCGATTCGTGGCGCGCCCTCCAGGGCCACGCCGCCTCCTTCGACGATCTCGACCTCCGCAGGCTCTTCGACGACGACCCTGGTCGAGTCGATCGCATGACGCTCACGGTCGCCGACCTCACGGTCGACCTGTCCAAGCACCGCGTGTCGGCTGCGGTTCTCGACGACCTCACCGCCCTCGCAAACGAAGTCGGTCTCGCTGACCGCTTCGCCGCGATGATCGCCGGCGAGCGGATCAACTCGACCGAGGATCGCGCCGTGCTCCATACCGCTCTGCGGGCTCCGGTCGGGTCCGAGGTGCGGGAAGACGGCGAGAATGTCGTGCCCGCCGTTCACGAGGTACTCGGCCGAATGGGCGCGTTTGCGGACCGAGTCCGGTCCGGCGACTGGGTCGGCGCCACCGGGGAACCGATCGAGACCGTCATCAACATCGGGATCGGTGGCTCCGACCTCGGTCCGGTCATGGCGTACGAAGCGCTCGCTGCGTTTCGTCACGACCGGATTCGCTGCCGCTTCGTCAGCAATGTCGACGGCAGCGATCTGATCGCTGCCGTCGGCGACCTTGACCCGGCCACAACCCTGTTCGTGATCTCGTCGAAGACGTTCACCACGCAGGAGACGCTCACCAACGCCCGGTCGGCGCGAGCATGGCTCACCGCCTCGCTCGGCGCCGACGCCGTGGCGACACACTTCGTCGCCGTGTCGACCAACGCCGCCGAGGTCGCAGCGTTCGGGATCGACACCGACAACATGTTCGGTTTCTGGGATTGGGTCGGCGGGCGCTACTCGATGGACTCCGCCATCGGGCTGTCCCTCATGATCGCGATCGGTCCCGACGCGTTCGGCGAGATGCTCGCCGGATTCCGGGCTGTCGACGAGCACATGGCAGCGACCCCGATCGCCGAGAACGTTCCGGCTCTGCTCGGCCTGATCGAGGTCTGGTATCGCACGTTCTGCGATCTGCCGAGTCGAGCCGTACTCCCCTATTCACGGGCACTCCATCGCTTCCCCGCCTATCTCCAGCAGCTCGACATGGAGTCGAACGGAAAGCGAGTCCGCACCGACGGCGAGCCCGTGACCTACGAGACCGGACCGGTCATCTGGGGTGAACCCGGCACCAACGGGCAGCACTCGTTCCACCAACTCCTGCACCAGGGCAGCACCGTGATCCCCGCCGACTTCATCGTGTTCGGTGCGCCCGACCATCCCGAGTTCGAAGGGGCCGACACCCATCACGATCTCCTCGTGGCCAATTGCTTCGCCCAGAGTCAGGCCCTCGCGTTCGGCAGGACCGCCGAGGAGGTCGCCGAGACCGAGACGGACCCACTGCTGGTCTCGCACCGGACCTTCCCGGGCAACCGGCCCTCGACCACGATCATGGCGCCCGCCCTCACCCCGTCGGTGCTCGGACAGCTCGTGGCCCTCTACGAACATCAGGTGTTCACCCAGGGCGTCGTGTGGGGGCTCAACAGCTTCGATCAGTGGGGGGTGGAACTCGGCAAGGTGCTCGCCTCGGCAATCGTCGGCGAACTGACGAACGCCGACACGCCCGACCTCCGCCACGACGCGTCGACGAATGCGCTGATCCAGCGCTACCGCTCGATGCGCGGCCGGTGACCCGACAGCGGTTCCGACCAGGCCGGGCAGCATCCATGCGGCTCGAACTCGACCTGTCGGACCCGATGGCTCTGTCGCCCGACCCACACCGTCGGTGGCGCTGACTGCGGAAAGGACGCCTGCGTGCCCTCGATGTCGTGGAGTGCGACGCGGTCGTTCGTGAGACCTGCACCGATCACCATTGCGCGCCCGTCGGCGTCCGGCACGCGAACGACCACGCGGTATCCAGCCTCCGGCACGGATGCGAGCTTTCGGTCGAGATTGCGGGCATCGAGTACGACGAAGAGCGGAACCGCGACCACGGCGACGACGACCGCGACCGTCGGCTCGAACCCGCCGGTGAGCACGAGCACGAGGTAGAGGGCGGCAACCACACCGAAGACGACCGTCTCACCTCGGTTCGGCCGTCGAAGCCCGGCGATGGCGGAAAACGCACCGCTGCGCTTGAGGTCTTCGATCGTCACCTCGGTCACGAGCTCAGCGCATCTCCGGGGAGAGGTCGTGGGCGCCGATGAGCTCCCATGCCTCGTGTTCGACGTAGGCGTCGAGGGTGCGGGTGATGATGCGCTCGAAGAGTTCTTCGCCCCGCTGGGTGGTCTCCCCCTTCGTCACCGAGTTGTGGAGCCACGCACTCAGCCAGAAGTTGAGCGTCAGCTTGTAGGCGTTCATCAGGTCGTCGAGATGGACATAGCCGGCGTCCATCGTCTCGAGGGTGTCTCGGTAGAGGTCGATGAGGTCGGATTCGTGCGCCCGCCGGAGCGCCGGGTCGAGGTTGCACGTCAAGAACGGCACGACATCACCCATGCCGTCGCCCCGGCCGAGGAGTTGCCAGTCGATCAGGACGAGGTCGTCGTCGTCGAAGAACATGTTGTCGAGCCGGAAGTCGTTGTGGGTCAGGGTCCGGCTCGATGCGCCGAACGAGGCGAACATGTCGCTGACCGTCGGCAGGTAGGACTCGAGCCGGGCGATGACCTCGGCGCCGAGTTGTTCGCCGTGCTGGTCGACCACGATCGGCCAGCTCGACTCGAACATTCCCTGCAAGCCCATGTTG
>PABW01000004.1 GCA_002699625.1 Acidimicrobiaceae bacterium | reverse complement strand
CGAGGGCGGCCGCCTCGGCGGCCCCCTCGGCGCGCGGGGTCAGCTGCGCGCCGAGCGCAATCACCGGCACGGTCGACTTGTTGACGACGACGGTGCCGGGCTGAAGATGCGGGCTGATCTCCTCAACGGCGGCGGTCAGCGCGCGCAGGTCGGCCGAGCCGTCGGCCGTCTGCGGCGTCGGGACGCAGAGGTAGACGAACTCGGCACCGCCGACCGCCTGCTCAGAGCCGAGCACGAACGACAGCTTGCCGTTGTCCAATCCCGTCCGAACGATCTCTTCGAGACCCGCCTCATGGATCGGGATCTCGCCCCGCTGCAAGGAGCTCACCTTCGCTTCGACGATGTCAGCACAGGTCACGGTGTGGCCGAGATGGGCAAAGCACGCGCCGGTCGTGAGACCGACATAGCCCGTGCCGATCACCGCGATAGTGCTGGCCATAAAGACTCCTGGGGGGTGGTGCCGACCAACCGTGGGCTGAACACGACGATGCGGCGGCAGGCCTTCTCGTGACCCAAGTGTAGAGCCTCGCCAACGAGACACTGGCCTACCCGTAGCTCTCCCCTACCCGCAGCTCTCCCCTTCAAGAGGCTGTCCTATGCCCTCAACCGGGGCGACCGTGGTCGTCGTGGGCGCGACCGTGGTCGTGGTCGTGGCGGTCGGCTCGCCGACAGACGTCGATGTCGTCGTGGTTTCGCGCAATGGACTGGCGACCACACCGAGTTCGTCGATCGCCGCGAACGTCTCGGCTTCGTCCTGGGGGAAGAAAAAGGCGATGCCGTCATGCGCAGTGCCAAGCACCAGTGTCATCTCCGGCGCCGACGTGTCCTCAACCAGCGCCGGTACCGGGACGATGTACCGGGCGAGGAGTTCGGCCTCAGCCCGTGCGCCCGCCGGGTAGACAATGACGTTGTCGGTGCCGGTTGAGTCAATGATGCGTTCACCGCCGACCGAAAAGCCGAGCGATCGCAACAACTCGGTGTCGCTGACAAGGGCGGCGGCGTCAGCACCGGCAACGGAGAAACGCACCGCAGAAGGCGAGATCGCGTCTGCGGCGCCCCGGAAGATCTGGAACATTTCCGCGTCAAGATCTTCGGCCAGGCCGAGTCCCTTCCACCGGCCCGTCTCCGGATCGACCACGTCGACGACGCGCGGTGAGAAGTTCTGCAACGTCGAGCTATCGAAATCGGTGAACGCCTCGGCCAACTGCACCAACTCAGCTGTGGTGAGGCCCTGGTCAAGGACGACGCTCTCGGCCGCCGAACTGATCAAGCCGGTCAAGGTTGTGGGGTTCCTCGCGCCACGGGCGATCGCACGATCGATCGATGCCGTGATGAACGCTTGCTGCCGCTCGATCCGACCGAAGTCAGAGTTGCCCACCGTGACGAACTCACCGTTGCGAAGCTCTTGGTAGTTCCGGGACCGAACGAAGCCCAGCGCCTGATCACCGTCGAGCACATGACAGCCGCGATCCCCGACAAGGAAGCCGGTTCGAGCGTCCGTTGACGCCGCCGGGAACCACATCGGGACGCCGCCCAACTCGTCGACCACATCGCGAAACGCGAGGAAGTCCAGTTCGACATAGTGATTGATCCGGACGTCAAAGTTCGTCGACACCGTCTCGACCAGCAACGGTGCGCCGCCGATGAGCGACGAGGCGTTGATCTTCTGCACCGGAATCTGGGCGTTTGGGATCTCCACCAGCAGGTCCCTCGGAAGGGTCAGCGTCCATGCCTGCCCGCCGACAGGGTCGATCCGGAGCATGGCGATGGTGTCCGCCAGGCTGTTCCCGCGCGCGTCGACCTCCCGACCAAACGCGGCCGGATCGTCGGGATCAAGCCCGCTCGCCGAGTCGACGCCGATGATCAAGAAGTTGACCGGCTCAGACGAGTCGGTCTCGGTGTCGAGCAGGTCACCGGAGAACTGGATCCGACCGAGGTCCGTAACTCCGCCGTAGAGCGCAACAACGAAGAACGACGCAACGATCGATGCACCGATCACCCCAACGCACGAAAGGATCATCAACCGTTGCGGCCAACTCCGCCGCAATACCACCGTCTCGTCGTGCACCACGGCGCCGGATCGTAGCGCCCGACGAAGGCGCGCCGAGATCACTCCTCAATCCGGAGATGGATCACGTCGCCCACCGAGACCTCGACCTGCGAGCCGTCAAGGGAAAGCAGCAGCCCGCCGTCGGCGGTGAGGTCGGTTGCGATGCCGACCAGATCGCCGCCCGAGCGCTCCACCCGCACTCGCCGGCCGAGCGTTGCCGACCGGCGCCGCAACTCCTCCCTGACCAGATTCGGGTCGTTCAGCAGCGCAGGCAATCGCTCAAGCAGCGTCGACAGCACATCGTCTCGTTCGGCGCTGCTGCCGTTTGCAGCCAGTGAGGTTGCACCCTCGACCGGTGCCGACGCAACGTTGAGACCAAGGCCAATCACCACGCACGCCGGTGACGAGTCGACGTACTCACTCAGCATCCCAGCAAGCTTGCCGGGGGCGTCACCGTGCTCGACGACGAGATCGTTGGGCCACTTGATCCCTGCGTCGACACCAGCGGCGATGACCGCCTCGTGGGCGGCGACCGCAATCGCCCCTGGCACGACGTGAACGTCATCACTGACCGGGGTCCGGAAACTGAACATCAGCTGCCCCGACCGATCGTCCTCCCAGCGCCGATCAAGTCGACCGCGACCCGCCGACTGATGGTCGGTCACCAACAGCTCGGTGCCGTTCGCTCCCACCCGAGCCGCCCTGGCGAGCTCGGTGTTGGTCGACCCCGTCGACGACACGTGCGTGAAGCCCCAGCCGTTCGCCATCGCGGCGGCCCGACTGCTCGCAAAGATTCCGGGGGGTGGTGTCGCATCGGAGGGCGTCATTGGGCTAGTCAATAGCACGTGTTCTCCAAAGTCCTGATCGCCAACCGAGGCGAAATCGCCGTCCGTGTCATCCGTGCCTGCCGCGAACTCGGCATCACCTCCGTCGCCGTGTACAGCGAGCTCGACCGAGACGCGATGCACGTCCGGCTCGCCGACGAGGCCTACGCGCTTGGTGGCCAGACCGCAGCAGAGTCCTACATCAACACGGACGCCATTCTCGATGCGATCGAAAAGTCCGGTGCCGATGCCGTACACCCCGGCTACGGCTTCTTATCGGAGAACGCCGACTTCGCCCGGGCGATCACCGAACGCGGGGTCACCTTCGTCGGCCCGCCACCTGCGGCGATTGACGTGATGGGCGACAAGATCAGCGCTCGCGAGGCCGCCGAGAAGGTCGACGTTCACGGTGTCCCCGGGAGCACCGCCATCCTCACCGACCCGGCCGAGGTCATCGCCTTCGGCGACGAGTACGGATGGCCCGTGGCCATCAAGGCTGCCTACGGCGGTGGCGGACGCGGCATGAAGGTCGTCCAGAACGCCGATGAGGCCGCCGACCAACTCGCATCCGCCCAGCGCGAAGCGCTCGCGTACTTCGGGCGCGACGAGTGCTACATGGAGCGCTACCTCACCAAGCCGCGCCACGTCGAGGTCCAGGTGCTCTGCGACACCCACGGCAAGGCCGTCTACCTCGGTACCCGCGATTGCTCGGCCCAGCGCCGTCACCAGAAGCTCATCGAAGAGGCGCCCGCCGCAGGTATCCCCGACGACATCATCGAGCAGATGGGCCAGGCAGCCGTGGCCGTCGCCAAGGGCTGCGACTACACCAACGCCGGCACCGTCGAGTTTCTCTACGAAGACGGCGGCTTCTACTACCTCGAGATGAACACCCGGCTTCAGGTGGAGCATCCTGCCACCGAGCTCATCACCGGCGTGGACCTCGTCGAACAGCAACTTTGCGTCGCCGCTGGCGAGCCGCTGCCGTTCACCCAGGACGAGATCGAGATCTGCGGTCATGCCATCGAGATCCGCATCAACGCAGAGGACCCTGCCGGTGGCGCGTTCCTCCCGTCCCCCGGCCCGATTACGGCGCTCACTCCACCCGACGGTTTCGGCACCCGCTGGGACACCGGCTATGAGGCCGGCGACGAGATCAGTCAGTTCTACGACAACCTCGTCGGCAAGCTCATCGTCTGGGGCCGTTCGCGGGAGGTCGCCATCAACCGCGCCCTCCGAGCACTCGGCGAGCTGCATGTCGAGGGGGTCGCCACCACCATCCCGGCCGACATCGCCATCCTCGAGCATGACGACTTCCGCAACAACGAGCACTCGACGAAGTGGGTCGAAGAAGTCCTCGACCTCACCGACGTGTCCGCTACCAGCGCCGAACAAGCTGACGACGACGAGCCCAAGATCAAGCGTGAGCTCGATGTCGAAGTCAACGGCAAGCGCTTCAGCGTCGCCATGTGGGTCCCTGAATCCGCTGGGGCACCTGCGGCAGCCGGCGGAGGCGGTGCCGCGAGACGACGCAGTGGCGGCGGGGCGAGCGTAGGCGGCTCCGGCAGCGGCGACGTCACCGTGCCGATGCAGGGCACCATCGTGAAGATCAATGTCGCCGTCGGTGATGAAGTCGAAGCCGGCGACGCGATCGTCGTCCTCGAGGCAATGAAGATGGAGAACAACGTGACCGCCGAGAAGGCNGGCACGGTCACCGAGATCCGCGTCAGCGAGGGNGACTCTGTCGGGGGCGGCGACGTCGTCGCCGTCATCGAGTAGACGGCGCCTCAGCGCGCCTGCGCCTACTCCGCTGCTTCCGTNAGCGCCTCNGCAAGGGTCGGGTGNACCAGCANCGACTCGTGGATGTCGGTCACCGTCAGACCGTTNGTCACGGCCACCGCCAACACCGAGATCAGCTCGGCCGCATGGCGCCCAACGATCGACCCNCCGAGNATCACGCCCGTNGCCGGATCCGAGATGATCTTCACAAACCCGCGCGGATCATCGTTGATCAGCGCNTTCGCATGCGTCGCAAACGGCACCTTGGTCACCCGGACCTTGCGGCCCTCAGCGAACGCATCGATCTCGGCCAAGCCGACATCGGCGATCTCGGGCTCGGTGAAGATCGCCGAAGCGGCCTTGTCGTAGTCGATCTGGCGANCATTGCCGCGGGCNGTAAGGCCCATGGCGTGTTCGGCAATCTTGCGTCCCTGCATTGTGGCGACCGACGAAAGCGGAAGGCGNCCTGAGAGGTCGCCGGCGGCGTAGATGTGCGGGATGTTCGACTGCATATGGTTGTTGACCGGCACGTACCCGTGATCGGTCTGNACACCCACGTCGTCNAGACAGANACCATCGGAGTTCGGCACAGAACCNATGGCAAGCAGGGCGTGNGAACCNCGGGCGATNCGGCCATCGTCGCAGGAGACGATCACCTCGTTGCCTTCCCGNACAATCGACTCGGCTCGNGCACCTTTGAAGAGCTTCACACCGCGNCGGAGAAAGTCCTCCTCGAGCGCAGCAGCAACCTCGGGGTCCTTTTGGGGAAGCACCTGCTGNCGACTCACGACGAGNGTCACCTGCGCCCCCATCGACTCNAACATGTGCACGAACTCCACGCCCGTCACACCCGAACCGATCACGATGACGTGCTCAGGCATGACCGATGGCGGGTAGGCATCTCGGGTCGAGAGCACGCGTTCGCCATCGACCGGCGCCCACTCGGGAATCCGAGGACGGCTGCCGGTCGAGAGCACCACTACGTCGGCGTGAAAGGTTCGCTCGGTACCGTCGGGCAAGGTCGCAACGACCGTGTGCGCATCGACCATCCGGCCAAACCCATCGACCAGTTCCACCCGCTGACTGTCGAGGAGACCACGAACCGTGGTCTCAAGCCGAGACTCGATGTGCTTGAGACGGTCACGCAGTTGGTCGAGATCGACGTCCGACCCGACCTCGGCGAGCCCCATCCGCGCCGACCGACGCAGGAACTGGCGGGCATTACCGGTGGCGATCATCGCCTTCGACGGAATGCAATCCCACAGATGCGCAGCACCGCCGATCGTGTCGCGCTCGATCACGACCACGTCCGCACCCAGGCGCGCCGCAGTGCTCGCGCAACTGTGGCCCGCCGGTCCCCCTCCGATGATCACCATGCGTGTCGTCATTGACAACCAGCGTACCGCCCCTCCTCGCACGGCAAAGGTCCTTCATGACGGTCGAGGGGCAGCGCAGATGAACGGATTAGGGTCCCATCCCGATGCCCAGGTCCACCGGACGGGTCGCCGTCCTTCTCGTGATCATCACCGGAATCGTCCTCCGGTTCGCCACTGCGTCGCCGTTGTGGCTCGATGAGGCGTTGTCCGTCCACATCGCGACCGGCGACATGTCGCTCGCCGATGCTCTGCGTCAGGACGGCCACCCTGCCCTCTTTTACTTGTTGCTCGGATGGTGGATCGACGTCTTCGGTGACGGTGACACGGCGGTACGGGCGTTGTCAGGCGTGCTGTCACTCATCACCGTGCCGGTGATCTGGATGGCCTCCCGGCGCCACGGACCTGAGACCGCCATCGCCACCCTGCTGCTCGCCCTCTCGTCCCCGTATCTGATCCGCTACGCCACCGAGACCCGCATGTACGCACTCGTCGTGCTGGTGGTCGCCCTCGGTTGGTGGACGCTCGAGGCAGCATGGGAACAGCCGACCGCTCGTCGTCTCTTCGGCGTCGCCGCCGTCACCGCTGCCGCGATGCACACTCATTACTGGACGTTCTACGCAATTGCGGCCGCCGGTCTCATCGTGGTGGTGGCAGGCCGTCGGCCCCACGGCCGCATCAAGGCGGTTCGCCTGCTCGGCGCGATGGCCGCCGGTGTGGCGACCTTCGTCGCGTGGCTTGAGGTCTTCGTCGACCAACTCGCCGAGACCGGCACGCCCTGGGCCACACGAGCCCGCCCCACCGAGATCTTCATCGAGACGCTGCAGGGCATCGGCGGCAACAACCGCTTCGAGGGAGAGTCGCTCGGCGTGTTGCTGGGGTTCGTGGCGGTCCTCGGCCTGCTGGCGATCGGTCCGGCCCGGGACAAGATCCTTCAGGTCCGATCGTCGATCCATCCGTCAGTGCAGGTTCCCGCTGCGGCCGCCGGTCTGGGCCTCGGGCTCGGTGCCGCAGCCGCTGTGGCCACGGGCGGTGCGTTCGAAGCCCGGTACGCCGCAATCGCCATCCCGTTCATCCTGCTGCTGGCCGGACGAGGCGTCGCCATGCTCGACACCCGCGCCCGGGTCGTCGTTTTGACGGTTCTCGTGTTGCTGGGTTCGGCGATCAGCATCGACGAGGCTCGGCGAACTCGATCACAGGGTGAGGAAGTCGCCGGCGCCATCGACGCCTTGGTCGGCCCCGAAGACGTGATCATCTTCTGCCCCGACCAACTCGGACCGGCGACGACGCACTACCTGGACACGGAGGTCGAACGACGGGCGTTCCCGAGCGGAGATGGTTTCACCGTGGACTGGCGGAACTACCTCGACCGGGTGGCCTCGACCGATGCGACCGCCTTCGCCGTCGATGCCCACGAGACGGCGGGTACCGGCGCAGTCTGGTTCGTGAGCAGTCCCGGTTACCGCGGCTTCGACTTCCCCTGCGGCACGATCAACGCTGCGCTGCGGGAGCGGCGCAACCCTCAGAACGTCGTCGGGCTGCAGGAACTCTTCGAGGGCATGTTCGCCATCCGGTACGGCGCAGGCTGAGGCGTCTACCGTCGAATCGTGTTGCGCGTCGGCATCGACATCACGCCGCTCGTCGGTCCACCCACGGGAATTCACCAACACACGCGCCATCTCACCGACGCCCTGCTGTCCCGCGACGACGTGACGGTGTCCGGTTGGTTGCTGTCGGCCCGAGGGCGCAAACCACGCTTCGCCGGCCCGATTCGGCGGTCTCCGATCCCTGCGTCGCCGGCAGCCCGACTGTGGGCTCGAGGCAGCTGGCCCGGGCGCCGAACGATCGCTGGCGCGGTCGACGTCGTGCACGGCGTGAACTTCCTCGCCCCACCCGCCGGCACCAGCGTGGTGACCATCCAAGATCTCACACCGCTCACCCGTCCCGATCTCGTCGAACTCACCGTCGCGGCCAAGGCGCCCGCGATCCGACGAATCCTCGACTCCGACGCGTGGATTCACACCTCCTCGCAAGCCGTCGCCGCCGAACTGGCCGACCTCGGACGCACCGAACGAGTCCGGGTGATCCACCACGGCCTTCGCCCACCTGCCCCGACCGAACCAGGAACCGGTGCCAAGGTCGCCGGCTTCGACCGGTATGTGCTGGTGCTCGGCACCACCGAGCGTCGCAAGCGGGTACCGGTGATCATCTCGGCGATGGCTGCTGTCGACGATGACATCGGACTCGTGATCGCCGGCCCCGCAGGCAACGACGAGGCAGCGATCGACCGAGCGATCGCCGACACCGGACTCGGCCGGAGGGTTCACCGCCTCATCGCCGTCGACGACGCTGCCCGGGACGCCCTGGTCCGCGATGCCACGGTGCTGGTTCTCGCCGCCGGCTACGAGGGGTTCGGGTTCACACCGCTCGAGGCCGCAGCTGTCGGCACCGCCGTCGTCGCTACCGCCGTGGGTGCGCTCCCGGAACTCGTCGGCGACCTCCTCCACCTCGCCGACCCCGCCGACACCGACCTTGGACCATTGCTGGCTGCGGCGTGTGAGGATCCGACGGTGCCGATGGCGTTGACCACGCGGCTGCAGGATCTCACCTGGACCGCCCATGCCGATGCCATGGTCGAGCTCTACCGGCTCGCTGCGAACTCATGACCGACTGGTCCCGTCGAGCCGTCGTTGCGATCTTCGTCGGGCTGACCCTGCTGTTCTTCTGGCGTCCGCTCAGCGGTCAGTGGTCACTCCTGCCCAACGATCTGCTCGACAACGCCGCCCCGTGGTCGAGCGAACGCACCCCAGGGCGGGCCGAGAACCCGTGGCTCTCCGACACGATCGATGTCCACAGCCACTTCGTCGCGCTCAGCGAGGATGCACGATCGGGTGATTTGTCGTGGTGGGACCGGAGCCTCACCGGCGGGATACCGTCACTGAAGGCCGGTTTGTCGCCGCTGCTCCTCCCCTACCTCCTGCTGCCGGCGGCGTATGCGCCTGGTGTCGTCGCCGCCCTCCGGGTTCTCGTCGCCGGCGGGTTCCTCGCCGGGTACCTCCGCCGGGGGCTCGGCACCGACCGTTCCGCAGCACTCGTGGGGGCTGTCGCCTACGGCTTCACCGGGTACCTCGTCGGATGGGCCTCCTGGCCTCAATCGAACGTCGCCGCATTCGCACCCGCCTTGTTGTGGTCGGTCGAGTCGCTGCTGTCGGAACCACGACCGCGTCGCGCCGTGCCCGTCGCCGGAGCGATTGCGGCGCTCTACCTCTCGAACTTTCCACTCGCCGCGACCTATGTCGTGATCGCCGTTGCGCTCTACGCCGTCGCGCGACTCATTGCGTTGCACGGCGCCCGCCCGCTCCACCACGTCGCGCGGTCGGCGCTGCGGCCGACGATTTGGGGAGTGGCCGGCGTTGCGCTCGGCATGGCTGCGATCTCGATCTATCTCTCGGAGTTCACGACCTACCTCGACGTCAACGACACGAGCTACCGGGACGCCAGACCGGCCGACTCCAGCACCGGCACCCGCTTTCTGTTGACCCTCGTGCTCCCGTGGGCATTCGGCTCAGCCCACCAGATGCCGGCGTTTTGGGCCGACGGTACGAACTGGATCGAAGCCCAGGGCTATGTGGGCGCATCGGTCCTGCTCCTGGCCCTCCTTGCTCTTGCGTACCGGCGTGGTCCCGGCCAAGACCTTGCGGCAACGGTTCGCATCCTGTGGGGAATCGCCATCTTCGGCATGTGGATTTCCTATGTGGGCGGCCCGCTGGCTGAGGCCCTCCAGTCGCTGCCGCTGCTCGGCGGCAACTCGATCGGACGAAGTCGCGTCGTGACCCATCTCGCCGTGGCTGCACTCGCCGGCCTCGGGACCCAGGCACTCATCGACCGGGCGGACGACCATGTCGATCTCCGGCGGGCGATCCGCAACGGAGCGATCGTCGCCGCCGTCGCCGGACTCGCGTTCTCGCCGTGGCTCGTTGACTGGGGGCGCGAGGCCCGCGCCCGAGGCGTGCTGCAGACCACGATCGAACAGGCCTGGCTGCCCGTGCTCGCCGGTATCGCCATGATCGTGACGATTGCCGTCGCGGTCCGACGCGAACAGATCGGGCCGGCACTCATCGGCAGCGTGTCGCTGATTGTCAGCGTTGAGCTCCTCGGATTTGGCTACTCGGTGATCACGGTCGTCGACGCCGACGAGGGCCGCTACGAGACGGCATCACACGAACTCGTCCGCGACCTGCTCGAACCGGGCGAACGCCTCGCCGGTGACGGGCGGACCTTCTGGGCCAACACCAACCAGATCACGGGCCATGACGATGTGCGGGGGCACCTCTTCTACCCGACCGGCTGGCGGCAGGTCTTCGAGGAAGTCCAACCCGGTGCCTTCGCAAGCCCGGGCACGATCACCAACCCCTGGTTCGGGCCAGATGCCGATGCATCGCATCCAGCGCTCGATGCACTTGCCGTCGGCCTGTGGGCAGATTCACCCGAGACACCGGTTCGAGGTGAGGTCTTCGAGGCCCCCCGTTCCGACGTGTTCGGGGGCACGCACGGACAGATGGTGCTCGAGGGCCGCACCGAGATCGAGATCGAGATACCCGTCGCCGGCCTGCGGGGGGTGTCGATCCATCTCGACAACCCCCCGTCGATCTTCGAACTGCGGGTCGTGGTCGGTGATGTCATCGGCACCCGCACGGTGCGAAACGCCGCAACCGGTCAGCGCATCGGCATCCCACTCGCCGGCGAGCACCTTCCTCCGGGGCCACGCACAATCGAACTCTCATCGAGCGAACCCCTCGTGATCGCAACGACGGACGGTGAGCCGGACCTCTGGCGCATCGCTCCGGTCGTCGACGACGGGCTTCGTCTCGTCGCTACCGGTGCCGTCACCCTCTATGAGCGCCCCGATGCCGCTGCCGCCTGGTTCGTGCCCGGCCTGCTGCCCGACGAAGTCGACCTCGACCTGCATGGGCCTGGCGCTGCCGACAGCCAGTCGGTCGAACTTCGCACCATTGCGGGCGGGCGCGTCGACCTCGTGGTCGACACCGATGAGCCCGGCACGATCGTCGTTTCCCAGTACGCCTTCCCGGGCTGGTCCGCCACCGTGGGCGGTGACTCGGCGTCGATTGACGAGGTGGACGGTCTTGTCACCGGGGTCGCGATCGAGCCCGGACGCCACGACGTCGTGTTGACGTATCGGCCGCAACGTCTAGGGATGCTGACGCTGTTGACCGCAGCTGCGCTGATCGTCCTCGCTGTCCTCTGGTTCGCCGACCGAACTCAGGAACGCCCAGCGTGATGACAGGCCTGAGCGCGCGTCACCGGGATGTGGCGGGCGAGGACGCTCCTTCGCTCGCAGCAAGAACGGTGCTCACTCGCCGCATCGGATGACCTATCGGTGGTACCGCCGCACTGCTGAGGGCGTGGCGTAGGATTCCGCCGTGTCTGCATCACCTGCCGAACTCGACGTCTCGATCGTGTTGCCGGTCCACAACGAGGCTGGGCACCTCCAAGCCGAGATCGACCGCATCGCCGAGGCGATGGACGCCTCGGCCCACTCGTGGGAGTTGATCATCGTCGACGATGGTTCGAGCGACGGCTCCACGGAAATCGCCATCGCCGATCCGCGCACCCGGGTGATCCGAGCCGAACGCAACCGGGGCGCCGGAACCGCTCGACGGATCGGCACCGAAGCAGCCAAGGGTGACGTCGTGGTGTGGTCCGACGCCGACATGTCCTACCCCAACCATCAGATCCCGCAGTTGGTCGATGCACTCGGCGACGCCGATCAGGTTGTGGGTGCCCGCACGTCCGAGGAAGGCACCTTCAAATTCTTCCGAGTTCCCGCCAAATGGCTGATTCGTCGGCTCGCCCAGTACCTCACGCAGACGAAGATCCCCGATCTCAACTCCGGGTTCCGGGCGTTTCGGCGCGACGTGGCACTCCAGTACACCCATCAACTGCCGCCTGGCTTCAGCTGCGTCACCACCATCACGATGGCGTTCCTAATGAACGGTTACCGGGTTGAGTTCGTGCCGATCGACTACGAGACGCGGGCAGGCGAATCGAAATTCCACTGGTGGAAGGACACCCGGCGTTATGCGCTGCAGGTCATCCGGATGATGCTGTCCTATGACCCGCTCCGGGTGATGCTGCCGATCGCGTCACTGCTGGGACTGATCTTTGTCGGCAAGCTCGGTTACGACCTTGTCGACAAGGACTTCCGCCCGGCTGCCAACACTGTGCTGCTCGGCTTCGCCGTGCTCCAGACTCTCGCCGTCGGTCTGCTTGCTGACCTCATCGTCCGGGTCAACCGGCCGATGCGGTCGTTGCCGCCCTCGGATCTTCGCGAACTCAGCTGACCCGACCGAGGATGCTCTCCCACCGGGTGCGCACGGCATCCCAGGAGAACATCGACTCGACGTAGGCCCGCCCGGCAGCCGCCAGGCGATCCCGTAGCGGTGCGTCGTCGAGCAGTCGCCCGAGGGCGGCGTCGAAGTCGGCCGATCCGGTGTACCAGAGCCCGCCATGGCTGTTCTCACAGTGCTCGCGCAGCGGCAGACACCATCCGTTGACCAGCGCAGGGGTGCCGACGAGAAATGCCTCGGGCACGACGAAGCTGAAACTTTCGTGCGGGGACGGATTGATCAACACATCGGCGGCAGCGAGCAGGCCGAACTTGTGCTCGGTCGGGATGCGGCCGAGCACATCGACGCCGTCGACCACGGGCGGTTTGTCGATCACCGGACCGGCGATGACGAGGCGCCCGCCGCCGCGCCGCTGACGGAACGCCCGGAAACGCTCCACGAGATCGAGGACGCCCTTTCCGGCATCGACGCGGCCCAGGTACACGCAGAAGGGTTCGTCCCCGAGGCCGAGCGCACGCCGAGCAGCGTCGGGGTCGACCGGGCCGTCGATCTCGACGGGGTACCCGAGGACGGTCTGCGGCGTCGATGCGGTCGACGGAAAGCGTTCGAGGACGAGTTGTTGCTCGGCTCGGCTGCCGTGGAGCAGCGCATCGGCGGCGGAGAACAACTCATCGAAGACCGGGAGCCGAAGTGGCGGTTCCGGGTGGGTTGCCGCCTGGAGCAGGGCCGGCACCTTGGCCAGGTGCAGACCGCGGACCGTCGGCTGGTAGAGGTACGGGATCAGCGAAAGCACACCATCATCGACGGCGGCAATCGCCTCGAGGAGATCGGGACTGTCGGGCCCCTGCCGGTCGATCCAGTCGTAGGCATCGTCGAGCGAGACCGACGGCGAGGCGAAGAGTTGCGCGCTCCGGGCGTCGAGTCCGGGGTCGCGGGGCCGCCGAACCCGAAAACGAGTTACCTCGACTCCCTCCTCGATCGTCGTGCCGGGCGCATCATGGTCCTCCCACGTGACGCTCGACCGCGCGCACGAACTCAGCACCCGAATGTTCCACCCTTCGGCCGCCATACGGGTGGCGTAGGACCGGGCCCCCTGCTCGGCGCCGCCTACGACATCGGCGCCGTAGCGGGGCGAAACGAACGTGATCGTGGGGGTCATCAGATCAACCCCTCGAGCGCCGACCACATCGACGGTTCGGTTCGGGAGAGCGCAAAATCACCGGCTCGCTGCCGGCCGGCTGTGGCGAGCGTCGACCACAGCCCGGGATCGTCGAGGAGTCGGCCGACCGCCTCGGCGACGCTGGCGGGACGCTTATCGCCGAGCACGATGCCAGCCCCTGCGATCGTCTCGGGTACGGCCGCGGCTCGGAAGCCGATCACGGGGAGGCCTGCGGCCATCGCCTCGACGACCGGCACACAGAAGCCCTCGTGCTCGGAGAGACACAGAAACACGCTCGCTCGGCGGTACCAGGCGGCGAGCTCTGCATCGTCGACCGGGCCCGTGAACTCGACGACGTCGGCGAGCCCGAGGCGTTCAATCAGCGAGGTGAGCGCGCGACCGTAGGTGCCGATCGACGGCGACCCGACGAGCACCAACCGGGCGTCGGGGTGTGTGTCATGAACCATGGCCATCGAAGCGACGAGATCTTCATGGCGCTTGTTCGAGACGACCCGCCCGACGAACAACACGACCGGCTCGCGATCACCCGCCGGGACCACGTCGATCCCGAGCCGCCACATCACGGGCGAGACCCGGACGTCATCGAAACCGGTCGCTCGCAGCTCACGTGCGTTGTAGCCCGAGTCGGCGATCGCCCGGGTCGTGAGCGGCACCAGTTGGTCGAGCTGGCTGCGACCCCAGCGCAGGCCGGGAAGCAGCCCTGGGTCCCACGGTTCGAGAAACTCCGCCGGCGTGATGTTGTGGTAGTTCAGGACGCACGGCACCCGCTGGTGGATGACGGCCTCGGCGACGAACGACCCGATGCCGTGTTGCAAGATGACGAGCTCGGCGGGGTCCGTCCAGCCGTCGACGAGCGTGACCTTCTCGGCGGTCGTGGTCGGCACCTGGGTCACAATCCGAACCGGCCCTGCGCCGTGGGCGATCAGGAGGTCTCGCAACAGCAGAGTGTGGGTGCCGGTGGCGTCGTGTTCGCGCAGCTCGGGAACGAGAAGGTCGACCGACGTCACGCCAGCGACTCCAGAATCGAGCCGAGCTCTCGGCGCATGATCTCTTTCGCACGATCAGGGGCAAAGTGCGCCGCTCGTATCCGGCCCCGCTCGGCCATCGAGGCTCGCAGTTCGGGATCGTCGAGCACGGCGTCGATCGCAGCGGCGACCTCGGCCGGGCCGGGATCCGTGAGCAGCAGGCCTGCATCTCCAACCGTTTCGGGCAGCACCGCTGCGGCCCGGGCCACGACGGGAAGCCCCGCTCCCATCGCCTCGATCACCGGCACGCAAAAGCCCTCGTGCTCGCTGAGACAGACGAAGACGTCAGCTGAACCGTAGGACGCCACAAGATCCTCGTACGGCACCGAACCGGCGAATTCGACAGCACCGGGGGCGATCCGGTCGGCAAAGACGCGCAGTGCGTCCTCGTAACGGGCCGATGACGAAGCACCGACGAGACGCAATCGAGCATCCGGGCGAGCGCGCCGCAGTTCGGCCACAGCGGCGATGAGGTCCTGCTGTCGCTTGTTCGGCGCGAGACGGCCGACGAACAGCAGGGTCGGCGCACCGCCGGGCGACGTGCTGCGATCAGGAGGCTGGGGCGGCTCGAACAGGACCGGCGCCACGCGAACGTCGTCGAGACCGAAATCGACGAGTTCGTCGGCGTTGAAGTGACTGTCGGCAACCGCTGCAACGGCTCGCCGGGCGAGGCGGGCCAGCTGACGACGGCCGGCATCGAGCTCGGCGCCGATGTGTGGTTCCCACGGATCGAACGCTTCCGCCGGGGTGAGGTTGTGGTAGTCGAGCACCAGGGGTTCGGGCCGCCCGAGGAGGTGATCGGCGACGGGCGAGCCGGTGCTCGCCTGGTAGAGCACAGCATCGGCGGGTTCCTCGGCGAGACGGTCGCGAAAGTCGCGGGCCCGGCTGACGAGATCGGGATGGATGCTCTGGGCGAACAGCGTCGTGTCGTGGCCCATCTCCCGCAGCAGATCATCGACCGCGAGCGTGTGGTGGCCGACGGCGTCGCGTGGACTCAGGGTCGCCGTGAAGTGATGGACCCGCATCCGGTCAGCCCAGTCGACCGACCACGATCGAGCCGATGCGAGGATCGTTGTCGACGGGCGTGATCTCGACATCGAAGCCGGCTCGCTCGAGCAGGTGGGCCCAGGTGGCCGGCGCAAGGCCCCGCCCGGCCCGGAGGTCGCGTTCGACGGCGTTGCGGTCGGCCGGGTCGCCGGTCACGACAACGGCGACGCCACCGTCGGCCAGTGCGCGGCGGACGTCACCGAGCAGACTTGACACCGCCGTGGGGCCGAGATCCTCGACAAACCCTGCGAGCACGACACCGATCAGCGAGCCCGGCTCGCTCGACGCGAGCTGCTCGGCCGGATCGCCGCTTCGAAGATCGAGTCCGTTCCGCACGCCCGGGAGAATCGACACTGGGTCGCGGTCCACACCGTGTACCGCCTGGCCTCGGGCATGGATCGGCGCCACAAGCACCCCGGATCGCGCCGCGCCGACGAACACCGTGCCGGCAGCCGGAACGGCCTCAGCGACGGCGTCGGCCACCGTCGGGCCTGCTTCGGCAACCGGGTCGATCAGCGAGTCGAGCGAACCGGTGCCGACAGCAGCCTCGACGGCGCCGAGGCGTTCGTCCATGCGTCGGACCAGTCGGACCAGCACATTGGTGAGGGCGTTGACCTGATCGGTGAC
>PABW01000111.1 GCA_002699625.1 Acidimicrobiaceae bacterium | reverse complement strand
TCTGTCGCTGTCGGGCATCGACGCGGACGCCTCGAGTGTCTCGGTTGCGATCACCGACGGAGTGAACACAGTCACAGCTGACGCGAGCTATGGCGAGAATGGCTGGGTGGTCGCTGACCAAGATCTGAGTAGTCTTGCGGACGGCACCCTGGACGTGACTGCTTCTGTGACAGACGCGGCCGGTAACGGTGCCGACGTGGCTACCACGCTCGAGCTCGACACGGTCGTTGAGCCGCCGGTTACGCTGCTGGTCAGCGACGCCCACGCGGACATGACCGCGGCCGAGGCCGCGAACGCCATGACGGTGACGGTCGAGGATGGGTCCGCTTGGACCGTGACCCTGACCGGTACACGGAACGACCAGGCCCTGATCGATCAGGAGACGAAGCTTGGGGCTCGTAACGACGCGCAGACGGACAAGGATACCGCCCAGACAAGTTATGAGACCCTTAGCGGGCAGCTATCCGCGCTGCAGACCGAGCTCGGTCTGGAGAAGCAGGGCCTCGAAGAGCTGAATACCAATCTCGGATTCCTCGAGGGTATCGAGAGCGAGAGGCAGGGTGAGGTTGATGTCGCTGACGCAGCCTACACGACAGCCTACGCTGAGGCACAGGTCGCATTCCTGACCGTCGCCCCGGATCCGGATCAGTTGGTCGCGGACGAGTCAGTGGTCGAGGAGACCCTAGAGGGACCGACCGGTCAGGTTATCGAGGCCGGAGAGGTCTGGACCGCCGAGGCGATCTCTGTACTGTCCTCTATCAGGGACAGTTTCATTGACCAATATAGTCTCGAGGGTGAGACAGACACGGTCGCAGATCTGGCGTCAGCTCTCGATACTGCTGAGCAGCAACTAGGGGCTGCCCAGGAAAACGTAGAGTCGATGACGGGCACACGCAACGAGCAGGCCGGGGTGGTTGAGGATGCAGAGCAGGCGGTCGAGGACAAGCAGGCCGACGTAAATAGCGCGTCAGGTACGTTGCAGACAGAGGTCTCGGATCTCCAGGTCGCACAGGGCGAGCTTGACGACGCGGATGCAGAGGTCGCCGCCTCAATTGTAACCAAGACCGGTACCGGCACCGGGTCGGCGCAGGTCGTGGGGCTTAACGCTGCTGACCTTGAGTCTCTGGGTGAGGGCGCGGTCGTGGTCAGCTCGGTCGCGACCGATCCTGCTGGAAATACGGACAGCGACGGCACGGGCTTCACGCTCGACACGATCATTCCGGACGCGCCGAGCATCGACTCTTGGGCGACCGACACCAACATCACAGATGACGGTGTTACATACGACAATACCCTGACAGTGAGTGTCACCGGGGAGCCGGGCGGTACACCGAGGCTCTACGTCAGTGGTTCACATATCGAGTCTGATGGCTCGGCGGGTTACAGCTGGACCGAGGACGCTCCTGGTGTCTACACGGTCAGTACCGATGAGCTCGATCATGAGTTTGCGGGCGATCTGACCGTCACTGTTACCGATACTGCGGGCAACGAGTCGGCCCCATCCAACGCGGTCACGGTCGCGGTTGATACCGTCGCGCCAGCGAGGCCGGTGATCGAGTCGGTGGTCGACGATACCAACGTCACCGACGACGGTGTCACCTTCGACAACACCCTGACACTGACCATTGCGGGCGAGTCTGGGGCGGTCCTGACACTGCTCCAGGACGATACCGAGATCGTGCCGGCCTCTGTCACCGACAACGGCGACGATACCTACACTGTGGTCACGGACGTGATCTCCGACGTCACCGGCTCGAGCCTCTCTGTCACCCTGACCGATACCGCGGGCAACGTGTCTGAGGTCTCTGACGATTACGTGGTCACGGTCGACACGGTCGCGCCGGGCACACCGACGGTGGTGCTCCTGAACGATAGCCACAACCAGGCCGACCAGGCCGGTGATGGCTCGTCCGGGTCCGACAACCTGACCAAGTTCGAGGTGCTCCAGCTGGAGCTGACCGGCGAGCCTGGCGGCACGGTCGCTGTCTTCGATGGCGGCACGGCGATGGTTGACGCGGTGGTCGAGGAGAATACGGCCGGTATCTACAGTGTGACCACGGTCGCACTGGCCGACGGCCAGCACGACCTCAGCTTCACGGTGATGGACACCGCGGGGAATATCTCACCGGCCGCTCAGCTGAGCGTCACGGTCGACACGGTCGCCCCGGGCGCTCCGTCGATTGATCTGGTGAATGACACCCTCGGTGACGCCGATCAGGGCGACACTGCGACAGACGATATTACCAAGGACAACGTGCTCACCCTGACCGTCACGGGCGAGGCCGGTGGGCTGCTGATCCTCGAGGACAACGGCACCGAGCTGGTTCCGCAGAGCGTCACGGACAATGATGACGGCACCTACACGGTCGTCACCGGCGAGCTCGCCGATGGCGCTCATACGCTGACCACCAGGGTCCGTGACGACGCGGGGAATACCTCCGACGCCGGCACCCTGACCGTCACGGTGGACACCGTGGCCCCGGTCGTGACGATCGACTCGATCGGTACCGGTGGCGTGATCCAGGACAGCGAGAACGAGACGGACCACGTGATCAGTGGCACCGGTGAGGCCGGACGCCTAGTGGAACTTGCGTTCCCGACAGACGACGATCCGAGTGTGAGCCACCTGGTCACGACGATGGTCGGGAAGGACGGGCAGTGGTCCTACACGCTTAACAACGACGACATGATCGTGATCGGCCAGGGCGCCGGACGATCGGTGGTCGCTTCCCAGGTCGATGTCGCGGGGAACGAGTTCTCCACCGCGTCGGCAGGGTTCGAGATGTATACCACGACCCGGATGGACGCCGACGGTGTGCTCGACGAGTCGCAGCTGACCCAAGGCCTTGGTCACCCAGACACGGTCGAGGGCGGCACGGTCATCACAAGCGCTACGGGCACCCTGGCCGGTGCCAACGACGTGGTCGACCTGTCAGACTCCGCGAGCGATGTCCAGTTCCAGGCCGGATTCGGCACGATTACGGTCGACGACGGCACCACGGTGCGGTCGGCGTACATGGACCCCGATGGTGACTTCGAGACCATCCTCACAGGCGCCGGTGACGATCTCCTGATCGGCCTCGAAGGCGTGTCCGAGGTGTTCAACCCGGGCACAGGAAACAACACAGTCATCGCGGGCGACACTGCGGATACCTTCGACGAGCTCGACTACAGCCAGATGAGCGGGGCCTCGGGCTCCCTCGCGGCGGTCGCCTCGGCGGACGTTACCGACGGCAAGGAGTACACACTGGGCGCGAACTGGAAGCAGTCCGAGCTGGTGGTCCTAAACCTCAACGGACAGAGCTTCGCGGCTCCGACCGCCCAGTACGCCACACTGGCGGCGCTGGTGGTCGCGCTCGAGCAACAGGTCGAGGCCGCGGCCGGTGGAGACCTGATCTCCATGGTGACGAACGATATTACAAACACGGTCACGGCCACCGCGAACGCGGGCACCGATCAGGCCGCGGTCGTGGCAGCGCTCCAGGCCTCTGAGATTGTTGCGGTCGACATCGGCGGCATCTACGCCGACCTGAGCCTCAGTGCCTCAGAAAATGTCTACGCGGCCTACGTTGCGGAGACGGGTAAGGTCCTCCGGAACGATGGCGGCACCGACGAGGTGTTCGGTATCGAGGGCGTCCTGGGTACCGCGTACGAGGATATCCTCGGCGGTGACGACCTAGAGAACTACCTCGCGGCCGGCGCGGGTGACGATATCGTCGCCGGTGAGGGCGGCTCGGACGAGCTGTTCGGTGACGAGGGCAACGACTACATCTACGGCGGTGACGGCGACGACTACATCGTCGGAGGCGCGGGCACGGACATCCTGTTCGGTGGCTCCGGGCGAGACGTCTACGCGGTCGACCTCGGTTCTGTGGATACGATCCGCGACTTCGGGGTGTCGGCGATACTGTCGAGCGCGGCCGGACGTGGCGGGGTCAACGACCAGGTCGAGTTCAGCTTCAGTGACGCTGACCTGACCAGCCTATTCGGCTCGGTACCCGGCTCAATGGGACTGTCATTGTCCCTGACCGCGGTCAGCGACTACCAGTACACGCTAGTGCTCACCGGAGACAACGGATCGACGACCGCTACCCTGGGTACGGTGGACCTCAACTGGGGCACCGCGGAGGCACTGTTCGGTGACCTCGACCCTGCGGCGTTTGACCTGAACGCGTTCCTGCCCGCGGGCGGCACGCTGGCGACCGGTAGCGGCGACTACAGTATCCTCGCGACTCTTGAGTTCGTCCGTGAGGCACAGGTGGACGACGCGGCCGGTTCACAGGTCGTGATCGGCGAGGGTACCAGCGACGACATCTTCGTCAGCACACAGGGAGACGACATCGTGATCGGTGGCCTCGGTGAGGACACCTACGAGACACGGATCCTGGGCGAGACCGGTGTAGCGGTGATCGATAACGGCACAGAGACCCTGAACGATCTGGGTGGTGTCGGCGAGGTTGACACGGTGTTCTTCGAGGGCGTCAGAGACCTGGGCGACCTGGTCTTCGACCGCGTCGAGCTCCGTCGCGAGGGAGATGACCGGTCACTCGAGATCAGGTATGAGCAGTACCGTGGTATCGATGACGAGGATACTGTCGCGGACGAGGTCGGTGCACTGCACGCGACCGGTACCGTCGAGCTGTTCAACCAGTTCAGCCTGTCACAGTCTGACCTTTACGCGATCGAGGGCCTCCAGATAGCGGCCGAGACCGATAACCCGCTCGAGGCAGCGGTCCAGAGCTACGTGTTCGGTGAGGTGACCGAGAGCGCTGAGACGGGGGATATCCTCTCCGCGTCGGCGGACCAGGACAGCATCCTGATCGGTACCGACGGCAAGACCGACGAGTACCGTATCGAGGCACCGACAGACGGCGCCGAGGCCTGGATCTACGGCATGGGCGACGGTACCAGCCTTGACGCGAGCGAGGACGTGATCATCGGCCTGAATGGGTCAACGGTCAGCTCGATGTCTGACGTGAGTCAGGTGACTCTGGCCGGTGGCGACGCCGTACAGAAGGTCAGCATCACGTTTGATCAGGGCGGTAACGACGCCATCCTCGACCTGTTCTTCGCAGACGGTGGCAACGTCAACTCGACTGACCTCATCGACCGGATCAAGTTCGAGTCGTGATGAGGGACCCGGTGGGCCTAGGCCCACCGGGGCATCGGTTGAGTAGTCTCGGGGACACCGGAGTTGGATAAAAAGATTGAAATTGCGGAAACTACGTACTATTGTGACGATAAGTTACACGCAAAACAGGCCCAGACAGATCGAACTGGGCACGGGAGACAGACATGGCTCGTGATCTAGCGACCAGCATGACACCCGCGCGGCGGCTAGGGCCCCGCGGTGGTGACCGTGTCCGCTCCACGGCCCACGGGCTGTCGAAGGTCGACGCGGCCCTGCTGGGTGCGGCGCTTGTTATCCTCGGCGAACGGGTCAGCTCAGCCTCCGGCGATGGGTCCCTCCGGGCCCTGCCCGCGGGCCTCAAGTCGGTCTCAGCAGACCAGAATTTCGAACTGTCCCTCAGCTCGCTCCGGAACGCGAACGCAGAGGTCTCGCTGCTATCTTCGTTAGTATCGAGCGTCCGCAAGGACGTGTCCGAGGAGCTGTCGGTATCGAAGACCGCGCAGGCGGTCAGCGACGCCTACTCTTCCAAGACACAGCTCGCCGATGACCTCGAGCAGTACCTCGCAGACGCCGGGAAACCGGTCAGCGCGACCGAGCTCGGTATCGATGGAAGCGCTAACGTCAGTGGCAAGTCCTACATCGCGGAGATGGAGAGCCTTGAGTCCGCGTCACAAGAATTTCTGAACATCATGCGTCAGCTCTTTGCGGAGGAGCTTGACTCGGTCGCAGAGCGGCAGCAGCAGAAGCCTGCCGAGGAGGACCAGAAGGAGGTCGCCAAGGACGAGACTAAAGAAGAAGCCGAGGGTGACATGGAACAGGAGGTCGCTGACGACGACGGTCTTGGTTCCCCTTGGATGGGCCTCTTAGGTCTCGCCGGCGCCGGCGGTGGCGGCGGCGGTGGCTTCGGCGGTGGCGGTGGTGGCTTCGGTATCGGTGGTGGTGTGATCGATGGGTACGTCTCGGGCGCGACCGTGTTCTGGGACATCAACTCAAACTTCGTCATGGACGCCAACGAGGCGGCCTATTCCACGACCACGGGCGCGGACGGGAGTTACAGCCTAAACATCACCTCGGCCACGGGTCAGATCGTGGTCATGGACGACGGTGTGGACATATCCACCGGTGGATCGGTCGGGATGATGGCCATGTCGGTGGAAAACGCAACCGACGTCAGCGCGGCTCAGATCACGCCCCTGACAATGCTCGCGGCCCAGGGCATCGACGATACTGCGATTCTGGACATGCTTGGCGTCTCTGATGACGTTTCAATTCACACATTGGACCCGGTAGAGCTACTCGAAGCCGGGGGCGACGACGCCTCGACCGGTGGAACACTTCTGCTCAAGGCCCAACAAATATTTGCGGTAACCAATGCGGTCGCGGCGTTGGCCGAGGAGTCTGGCATGACCCAAGACGCCGCGGTCAGTGCGACACTCGAGGCGTTCGGTAACCTGACCACCGACCAGCTCGACAGCCTCGTCGGTGAGATGAGTACCACAGAGGACGAGGCCGCAGCGAACAGCGCGATCCAGGCGATTCTTGCTGAGGTCGCTCCGGACTATAGCGACAGCGCGTCGGACCTCTCGTCCGCGATCGTGCTGACCAACCAGGTCCTCGGTGAAGAGCTCGCTGATCCGACACAGGCACTCGGTGAGAGCGCCCGCGCGGCAGCGCTGATCACCCAGAACGACCTAGTCACAGAGTTTCAGGCCGTGGGGCAGATGGACCCCGCGACAGCGGCCGCGGATATCGCGGACAGGCTGTCAGCCAGCTTCTCAAGCGTGGCCGACATTAAGGCTAATTTCCGGGACGTTTACCAAGAGCAGATCGCGGCCCAGGCGGAGGCAGGCGGGGGGATCATCACCTCGGTCGATGATATTTCGGTGCTGGCTGGCACCGGTAAGTTGATCTCTGTTGAGGATATCATCGGCAACGATAGGAACACCGGTGAGGGTGACCTCAGGCTGATCTCGATTGGTCCCGCGAAGATGACCTTTACCGAGGTCCAGAACGTCATGACCGCGAGGATGTCTGAGCTCGAGTCGGGGGATAGCGCTCACAGTTATGAGGTCGCGGTTAATACCTCCGGGTTCTCGGTAGGGGACTACATAAAATTAGATATTGGCCCGATTAAGGTCCAGACCCAGATCACCGCGGACGATACTCAGCTGTCGGTCGCGACTCGACTGGTCAACAAGTTTGGGACCATGTTCCCGGGCGACCAGAAGCCGCCTTTCTCAATCGAGTTGGCTGAAGATGGGTCCGCGGGTTTGGTTGTCCAGCAGGACAGCCAGGCCGAGCTGACCAAGGTCAAGCTGATGCGGGGCGTCGACGAGAGCGGCGCCGACTTTACCGCTAGGATTGTCGACATCGCGGGCGAGCAGTTCGTGCAGATCGACTCCAGCGCCGCTGAGTCTGGTCGGCTAAACTACGTTGTCGCGAACGACGACGGGATCGGTCACGGTATGGTCAGGCTCAGTATCGAGCCCGAGTTCAGAGAGGTAGCGGAGCCGGTTGGTCGCACCGCGACGGTAACCGAGGACGGATTGCTCTCGCTCGCGGGACAGTTTGAGCTGACCGGTAACTACACGGCTGGGGTCCAGGAGAAGCTACTGTTCCAGCTCGACAGCACGATGCCAGACGGGTTCCGGTTGTACGATGGCGAGACCTACACGGCGTTGACAAAGAATGCTGCGGGAACATATTCAAGGATACAGATCGATGCCGACGATCCGCCCAGCCTGGCGATGCCCGAGAACTACCACGGGGACATCAGCTACAGCTTTGGGCTCGGATCGAGGGCCGACACCGCTGACGGCAAGGTCTTCACTGCGAAGTCTGCCACCGATTCAATCACCACGTCAGTGACCGCGGCGGCTGAGGCGCCCGCAGATCAGGCCACGCTTGGTATCTTTGTCGGCGATGATACAGAAATCTCGGCGGACCTCAGTGGCGCGATTATCCCGGTCGTCTCCGGCGAACCGAATGCCAACCAGACCACCCGGATCCTGCTGACAGGGGGCGACCCCAACGAGACACACAGCGTCACCTTCTCGAACATCCCGGACGGGATGACGGTCACGGTCGGCGGAAACATAGCCACAGTTTCGTTCGGTACCCTGACCATCGAGGATGTACCGATCGGGACCGAGGTACCTATCCAGTTTACCGCCGGCGAGGAGCTCCTCGGTTCACAGTTTGGTCTCACCGACCCCACTGATCAGATCCGTGCGGTCGTGACCGGTGAGGAGCGGAGTCCGGATGGTGAGACTTTAATCGCCAGCGGTCAGGGCACAGAGGTCGAGTTTCAGTTTGATATCGGGGCCTCGTTTGGCCTCAACGTGTCCGCCCGGGCGCTTACTGTCTCTGATGAGGACGTGGCGGCGCTGTTGGGTAGCCTCGATGCCTCGGTAGGGGACGGTGCGAAGCTGCTGACCACGATCACCCTGGACAGTCAGGACGTGACCCTGGGACGTATGACCACGATCGACGACCCGTCGACCTTTGCGGCCATTGATCCGGTAGCGGGTTATGTGGTTACCGTCGACGGTGTTGAACACACGGTCGCAGTGACCCGTGTCTCGAACGACGATGGCACCCTGACCTTTACCCTTAAGGCTGACAGCGAAGAGATCGCCGCGGCCTACCTCGAGGGGATCGCAGTGTTACCGACAACGGAACACTTCAAGGGGACCGTGACTGCCAATGTGGTATTCGACGCGACCCGCGAGATCACCAGCGACGGCATCACCTCGGTGATCCCGCTCGCGTCCGCAGAGAAGGGGCCACTGACGGTTCGCTTTGATCCAGTACCCGACGGCGTCATTGCTTACGATGCACCTGATGCTGGTCTGACTGCGGCCGAGGACCACAGCATCTCGCTCGCGTCACTGTTCTTGAATTCTAATACCCCCATCGCGAGCTATCCAGATGTTGGCGAGACCCTCTACTACGAGGTCTCGAGCATACCGTCCACGGCTCGCCTAGTAGATGGCTCGGGTCTGACGGGACTGAACGGAGACGCACTCCAGTTAGCGATCGCCGACGCGCCGCTGATCGGCCGTGTGGTCGGTGACACGATCCAGTTGACAGTTACGCAGGCACAGAACGCGCATCTTGTGGTGTCGGCCGATGCACACCTCGACCCGTCAACGATCAGCCTGGCGGCGTTCACACGCGAGCCTAGTACCGGCGACGAGTCGGCTAAGGTCAGCGACTCCGTGGGTGTCGAGATCACCGCGGTCGCGGACGCACCCTTTCTTTCTTATGATGCTGATTTACAGACACGTGGGCTGGTCAACGCTCAGAACAGTGGGGGCGGGTCCTACCTGTCAGATCTGGGGCTATCAGATAAGGCCCAGGTGTCGATCCCTGCGACCGTGTCGCTCGAGGATCTCGACGGCTCCGAGTCGCTCTGGGTGTGGGTCACTCCGCACGCTTACGAGGCTGATGGGACAACCATATCCTCGACGCCCACGTCGGCGAGCGAGTTTTCTTTCGGTACCGGCTCCTTGGCTGGTACCCGGTACAGTTCCGACGGTGACGCATTCGTCGTTAAGGGATCGGACCTGGACGAGGTCTCAGTGTCCCGTGACGCAAGCTACTTACAAATTAATGGCTTCGACGGGGTGTTCCGGCTCGAGGCGGTTTCGCTAGAGGGGGCCCCGGCGACGGCGGCCGACGCTATCGCTGCCCGGTCGAGTGGCGTTAATGGGACCGACTACGCGGTCCAGTCGGCGGACCTGAAGGTCCAGTTCCTGCAGCCAGCGACGATCCCAACGCTTGACGTGACTGCCGGGTCAGGTGACGCGGCTACCGGCAAGCTGGACTTCACGATGGACATAGGTCCGTCCGGAACCACCGACGTGATAACCATCCTCGCGACAGATGTCCCTGAGGGCGCATATTTCTTGTCCTACGACTCAGGTACGTCGGCGTATACCCCGGTCGGTGCGAAGGCCGAGGTGCCGGGGGTCTGGGTACTGCCCTCCAATGTCTTTATGGATTCTGGGGCCGCCCAGACCGTGTACCTGCAGCTCCCGGGGGCGTATACGACCGATACTTCGGTCAAATTCACCGCCTACGCGGTGGACGAGCTGGGCCTGACCTCGGCCCAGTCGGTGGATCCCGACACGGCCGCCGCTTCGCGGCTCAGCATCACCCTAGATACCAACGCCACGGTGACCGACCCGGTCATGGTCGACGTGTCTGGTGACGGGCTCCAGTTCTCTTCTTTAGTGGCCGACGGCGAGCGGGCGGATCAGTTCTTTGACCTGACCGGCGACGGTACCGACGAGCGTCTCCGGGCCTGGCTCGCGCCGGATACGGACGATGCGTTCCTTGTTACGTGGGACGGTGCCGGGGATCCGGTTCTGTTGACTGAGTACCTCGACGCGGACCGTAACCCGACGACCAATGCGGTCGAGGACTTGGTGGCGATGGCCGGGACCGACGGGTATGTCAATAACTCAGACTTCAGTAACCCGCTTTATCTTTGGTTCGATCAGGATACCGACGGTGAGGCTGACGCGGGTGAGATGCAGGCCCTGAACTTCACCGGCCAGGGGATTGATGTCTCCCAGTTCGACGACGTGATCGTGACTGACGCAGCGACCGGGTCGATCATCGCCGCGAGCTCAGTGTCTGGGGTGATCGAGGCGACCTACGGTACCAATAATTTATCTCTGGCGGACGCGGTGGTCCGTGACGTGTTCCTGCCGGTTGACGCACCGTCAGTCGGGGCCAGTGTCTCCAATATGGGGCAGGGATCAGTCCTGTCTGGTGCGGCTTACTATGAGGACAACCCGGACGGCTTTGAGCTGGCGGCGAGCCTCGAGAACCCAGAGGCTGGACAATCATGGAAGGAACTGTTTGGGCTTGGGGCCGACGAGAACTACCCCGACGGCACGACCTTCCTGCTGACGGTCCGGGCCAAGACTTCGGGGACAACTTTCAACCTGTCTGACGGTGCCCGCCTCGAGGGCGAGCCGACAGATACCTGGCTGGTCGCGTCTTGGGATGGTGGCCTGCCCTCGGAGACCGGTTTCTCCCTCAAGATGTTCGTCCAGGACGACCTGTCCGGTGATATCCCGCTAGAGTTCCGTGCCACAAAGGTGTTCACCTCGGGTGGCGTTGTCCAGCAGGATACTGTGGTCCGCGACGTGACCTTGGATATCGCTGCCCGTGCTGAGCTTCCGAGCGTGGCGGTCCCAGAGAATATTATCGACGGCGGCTCAGAATCTGACGCCGGATCGCTCAGTGTGAACCTGACCGGGATAGTGGCCTCGTCGCCTGACCCTGGCGAGGCAGTCGAGGTGGTCATCAGAACTACCAAGGCGATCGCTGAGCTGGTTGACTTCGAACTCAAAGGGACCACGGTCCAAGCGATCGCTGACCCCAACGCTGAGGTCCCTGTGGACGGCGCGGCAGACACGCGTGACTACCTCTACACACTCGCTGGACCGGTCGCTGACGGGGACCTGATCGCGAAGGTCGACCAGTACGCGGCGGGTACGTTCTCATTCACGATGGATGTGACGACCACTGACGGAGAGGATACCTCGACGCTTAGCGGTCTCCCGTTCCAGTTCAAGGTCGCCCCAGTCGCGCAGCAGGCCGACATCTCGGTGTCTGCAACCTCCTCATCGGAGGCAGATGGCAGTCTCGCGTTCTCGGTCGATGTGGCCTCGGTTGACACCGACGGTTCTGAGTTTGTTTCACAGATTTCACTATCGTTCGCTCTTACCGGAACGATCCATACGGGCACCGAGAACGACGTCGCTCTTGTGATCGGTGGCGAGAGCTACGCGGTCACGAGTGTCTCGGCCGGTACCTACTCGGTGACCGTGCCCGGAGATCTCGCGGGCTCCGGTACGCTGTCTGGCCAACTGTCCTTACCGAGCTATTTCGATGGATCGGTCTCGGTCAGTGCGTCCGCGGTAACGGTCGAGAGTAGCCTCCTCACAGAGACAGCGACCAGCGAAACGGTGACCGATGTGGCTGTGGTTGCCCCCGTGTCTGACGGACTTGCGGTTGATGGTTTGACGCTGTCCGGTACCACGCTCTTGGGCAGTCAGTCGGTCACGCTTGACCAGCTTATTGAGGTCCAGACCCTGGACCCTGACGAGACTGTGAGTATTCAGATCTCTGGTGTACCTAACGACGCGGTACCGAAGTACCTGGGTAGCGCGATAGCTGACGAATCCTACGATTCCAGCACCGGGGTGTGGACCCTCTCGGGCCTGACCACCACGACCACCGACGATGTTACCACCGTCCAGGGACTCGACGACTACTCCCTCCAGATTGCGGACCTGCAAACCGACTTTGCCCTGAATGTAGACGTAACCACAGCCGACGGTTCTGCCGATTCGTCTACTCCCGCATCGGGTATAGTATATATCGATGCCCGTCCATTATTCTCGCCCGAGTTTGTTGATACAACTGGCGAGACGCTCGGCGCTGCGACCCTTAACGTTAACGAGGATGGTTCCGGTATCTTGTCCGGTGTCAACGTGCTGGTCGGTAACCAACTGAATCCCACCGGGACCGAGGTCAGGCTGTCGCTGGACACCAATCAGGTCCCGGTAACACTGACCGCGTCCGTACTCGGCTCTGGGACAAATCTTGTCCCGACCACCAGTGCCGGTATCGCCGTGTTTACCCTGACCGCGGCAGAGATCGCCAGAGGCGTTGAGTTTAGTGTCGATGCTGATGATATCAATAGCGAGGACTTGACCGGCTCGTTCGGTCAGGCGATCACGTTGCAGGCGACGACTGACTACGGTGACGCGGGCACGAAGACTAGCGACGCCTTTGCGGCCGGTGTTAATGTGATCCCGATAGTAGACGGTCTTGCCTTTAGTTACAGCAATGCCTCACCACTCGCCATGACTGAAGATGGCAACGGTGCCTCACTCGACTCGTTGTTCAGCTTCCCCGACACCAGCGAAGTGATCGACTCATTGGTCGTAGGCCAGTCTGCGTCACTGAACATCAGACTCGCCGACGGGAGCCTGGTCCCTCTCGCGGACGGACCGTTTGAGATTACGGATTTACAGAACGTTTCCCTCGTACCGGTAGCGAACGCGAACGGCGCAAGCCGCGTGCAGCTCACAGCTAACGTCAGGGACACCGGTGAGAATGGTGCGGAGGGCTCATCGGTGAGCTCTCAGACGACTGAGATCACGGTCGATATCGCAAGCCTCAACGACGACCCAGTCGCGGTCGACGATTCGCTTACCCTTAATGAGGATGCGGCCCAGACACTGTTCGATGTTCTCGCGAACGATACAGACGTCGATGGCGACATCCTGGCAGTACAGGAAGGGTCGGTTCGTATCACAGAGACGGTCCCCGGTGATGGCTCACCGACAGGCACCGGCACGGTGGAGATAGATTCAGAGACAGGCCGGATTGCCTACAAACCGGCGACAGATTTCTTTGGCACCGAGACCATCACCTACACCGTGTCCGACGGCGTTGAGACAGATACGGGAACTTTGACGGTCACGGTACTGTCCGTGGATGAGCCCCCGAAGATTACGACAAGGACCGGTGACTCGTTCGACGAGGACACCGGACCACATACTATTGATGTACTGAGCGATAACGTGACCGAGCCCGATGGCGACCCGGTGTCACTGGTATCAGTGTCGACCGACGGNCAAGGAACCGTGTCGGTCGTTGGCAATCAGATAAGCTACCAACCNGCACGAGATTTTGATGGGTCAGAGACGTTAACCTTTANCGTTACTGATGGGAGCACGCTGGTCAGCTCGAGCTTCGATGTCGCTGTCAATCCTGTATTCGATACTCTGACGCTGGCAGAGATACCTGATCCCGAGGATCCAGATTTGTCTGCTGGACTTCTCGCGATCTACGCCGACATCGACCGGACCGCGCTGATATCTGAGGCGGTCGTTAACGATGGTCGTGTTGACTTGGGCGCGGACCTCACCCTTTACGTTTCCGTGGGTGGTTTCAGTACCTCAGACCCCTCGGAGACAGCGTCCCTCGCGATCGGGGGGCAGGGTGTCGTGGCTGGCTCGAGACTCGTTATTGCGGATGGCGATCACGCCGGCACGTATTCCCCTACCGAGATCGCGACCGGGACATACGAGTTCGTGATTTCGGGTGTCGGGGGAGCGGTCAGTGCGTTCGACGCTGAGATCCTGATCCCGAAACAGAACTCGGGTTACGGGAGCAAGGCTCTCACTGTCACGACACGGGTCAACGACGGCTTCACCACAAACGAGGCGATAACCGAGACCGAGGCGTTCTCTATATTTAGCACGATACCACCGGCCCCGTTCGTGCAGCTCAGCGAAGACGTGGACCTGACTGATTTGAGTTCCGGCGTGATTGGGCTGGATGATCTGGTGCGAGTCGCGCAGGGTAATGACAGCCACGTACTCGAAATTTTTGGACTACCCGCTGGGGTGGAGGTTCGTATTGGTGGCCAACTCCAGACAGAGGTACCGTTCCGGTCGAGCTACGAGACGCAGGCAGAGATGGGCTACCGTGTCAGTTACAGTGACTGGAACGCCACCACGATTGTGCTGCCAGAGGCTGTAACCGCAGGCGGTGAGCTACTGAGCTTGAGTGCCCGGGTCGGGACCTCCGATGGCACTATTAACGGTGTGGCCGATGGTGAGACCCGTTTTGTATACTCCCGACTAGTCGAAACACAGATTAATCTTGGCGGCACAGGTACGCTGGACGCTGATTTTCTCATTAATGCCAACGGCTCGGCCCTGAACTCCGGAGACGGAGACGATACCGTCACAGTGACAAGCCTTGGATCTGGAGCGCTCGAGGGCGGTAACGGGCGTGATGCCCTGAACCTGGGACAGCTCTCGGTGGCCGATGCGGCGGTGGTGGACCTGAACCTCGGCGCGATGACAGTGATCGCGTCTGGCTACGCTGATCAGTCCCAGGTCCACAGAGATATTGATGGTTTTGAGACAGTGATCGGTACCGAGGGCGACGACGTAATAGTTGGCTCTGGCGTCGACGATGAACCTCTCACATTACGGGGTGGCGATGGCTCCGACCGTATCTATGGCGGCGCTGGAGACGACTTAATCGACGGTGGCGCTGGCGATGACCAGCTGGTGGGCGGCGCGGGCTCTGACCGGTTCGTCGTGGGCCCCGGGACGGGTTCCGATACGCTCACCGATTTTGATTTTGCTGCCGACTCCATTGTGATCAGCGGCTTCGGTCTGTCGTCGCTCGACAGTGGCGCGTTGCCTCCCGAGGTAGCGCTGGAGCGGTCCGCTGGTGACGGGACAGACTGGATGCTCCGGGTGACCAAGACAGACTCAGGTACGGGACAGATACTAACCGCATCGGTGACGCTGGCCGGCACGGCCACTATGGCGGAGACCGACCTGCTGGGACAACTGACCAGCCCGGATGCCCACGCTTGGGTCACCTTCTCGGAGACCCTCGATCTCACTGGTTCTGACCCGGAGGCCTCGGACCCAGACTACGGTGTGGATCTCGGCGCGATCGTCGGTGACACCACCGGATACGCGGACAGTTTCTTCGGGGCACTGGACTACGGCGATACTCACGACTCTATTTCCGACGCCTTGGGAGTAATCGCAGACGCGAAGTATGAGAGCGCATTGATTGCGAGGTTCGCGGGTGAATCCTCCGGCATCGAGCAATCGATGGACCTCTCCGCATACGCTGGCCTGTCGGGCTCGGTCGGGGACGATGTACTGATCGGCCTGGATCAGGACTCTGTGCTTTACGGTGGCGACGGCGGTTCTGATCGGATCATTGGAGGACTTGGTGACGATATCTTGGTCGCAACGATGGACCGCTCGGGGGTTGATGGTGAGTCTGACGATCTGACTGGTGGCGCTGGGGCTGATGTATTTGCATTTGTGAAGGCAGATACGGTAGAGGCCGGTCTGCAGAATGTCCACGATGTTCTGGTTAATGATTTTAATCGTGACGAGGGCGATCGTATGTTGCTCGTTGGATACGATGACCCGAATGATGTTGTGATACATGACGTCGACGCTGGCACCAACACCCAGCGAGTTTCTCTTGAGGATGGACTGACGGTAATGTTTGATTTATCGTTCGCCCGTGAGTTTGATACTAATTTTGCGTTAAGATTGGCGGACTTCGATAAGTTTGAGGGCTAACCTTGGCGCTTACCAGCCGTAAACGATTGCTAGTGGCCCTGACCGGCCTCTTGCTCTTACCTGACCATAACGAGGCGAGGGTCTTGTCGGAGACTCGCGTTGGTTATGATGATGATAGCTCTGAATCTGTGGCCCCCCCCGCTCCGCCTACCAGTAGTCCCCCGATCAACCAGCAACCGGTTATTCGTCCGCCAGTCGCGAAGCAGCCGGAGCAGAATCAGTCATTCTCGGTAAAAATCCCAGTACTCGAGTCGCAGCCCGAGATAGTTCCTGAGCCAGAGGTGGTACCTGAGCCGGAGGTGGTTCCTGAGCCGGAGGTAGTTCCTGAGCCCAAAGGGTCGGTTAGAGAGGACTTGGAGTCAGGGCTCCTGCAAGAGCTGGAGCAGGAGAAGAGGCAAATAATAGAGCCCACGGACGTCCCACTCACCAATGATGACAGTTCTGAGTTACCCGAGACATCGATCATGAGAATTATAGGCCTCGGACGAGATGACGAGGCGATCGAGTCCGCCGAGATGCAGGTAGCCGATGGTAACGACCCTGCTGCCGACACCATGAACCCAGCGGTCTCGAATGAGATCGATCTGATCGGCCGAGAGATGTCTCGGATCATGCAGGAACTCAGCGACGGTGAGAAGGATCCCACGAAGCGGCTCCCAATAGAGCCCGTTATAACTGCAGCGAAAGAGGCGGTTCAGAATTCACCCTCGGTGTTGCAGATAGGCTCGTCATTGGATTTGTACAGCGCCCAAAAAGACGAGATAACCGCCGGTAAGCGTCCACAGGTGAGCGCCTCGGTGGGGGGAGGTAATCGCAAGTTTGAGACAGAATCCTCCGGCAGTGTGGTGTCAAACTCGGGCGCGTATCAGTCTCGTTCTGTGTCCGCCAGTCAACTGCTTTTTGACTTCGGATCGGTAGACAACCGGATCGACGCAACTGATTTCCGCGGTAAGGCTGCAGACGCTGAGCTCCGTGCCATCAAAGGGCAGATATTTCTTGACGCGATCAGTGCGTTCTACGAGGTACAGAGATCCTTGCTCCAACTCCGCCTCGCGCGCGAGAACGTCAACTCACGACGGGCATTCGTTGAGTTCGTCCGAGACCGGGCTGACCTCGGCGCCAGTAGCGCGGCCGACGTGGTCCGCGCCGAGTCGCGGGTCGCGGAGGCAATGGATTTGATGTCATCGGCGGCGCAGTCGCTGGCACGCTCGCAGGCCGTGTACCGGCAGTACTATGGTAAAGAAGCACAACCGTATGCCCTTCCGAGGGAGATATCTGTCGAGGAGCTCGATTTCCTCGACCTGGAGTCCTACCTCGAGTCTCACCCGGACGCAGTCAGGACACGGTTACTTGTCGACGCGGCCCAGAACGATTACGAGGCGGTAGTCGGGCAACAACGGGGCGCACTGAACTTCCAGGCATCGATGTCACAGACGAAGAACCCCGGCTCCAGTAACTTCCTCGATGACCGAACCCTGACGCTTAATTTTGAGAGTAAGCTTTATGCGGGTGGCTCAAAGGCCGCACTGCTCCGGCAGTCTGAAGCGCAACTGGCCCAAGCCAAGTTTGAACGTGACCGAGTCTATCTTGATATTCAACGTAACCTGCGCGACGCGTTCGCTGAGTACGAGGGAAAACTTGCCGGGGTATCGGCACGTATCCTAGTTACAGAGGGTGCCGAAAACTCCTACGAGATATCCAAAGAAATGTATGCGTTTAGCAGGATCAGCCTGTTTGAGTTGCTGAAGACCCAGGAAGAGCTGTTTAGCGCCGGACAGCGCTTGATCGATAGCATTGTCGACCGAGCGCTATCCAAATACCGACTGCTCCACGCGGCTCAGCAGCTTCCGGAGGTAATCTTTGAAGGTTGAACCCGAGATGACGATAGAGGGGCTCCAGCCCGGACCGCCAGAGGCGCCAGAAGAGCCCCCGAAGATTGCGATGTTTGATTACCCGATGGCGGAGCTGGGCGCTCTGGTGTCGGGAGCACTTGGGCAGTCAATCACACCGGCCGAATTCCGCGCCCTGGAGCCTATTGACCAGGTCTACTGGACGCCCGAGGAGTTCGGGGCAGTGATGTCGGACCACGGCTTCGTGGTTCAGGAGGGGCAGGTATTTGAGGTATTGCATCCGGGCCAAATCAAGTCCCTGAGGGAGGTTGTCCTAGTAGCGCTCTCCAAAGAAAAAGCCTGGGTCATGTCTTTTGACGAATCCGCGGGTGCGTGGAAAGGGGTCGGTACAGGTGATGCTGGTAAGTTCCCGTCCGACCTCAACGCTGAGTTTGCTGAGTCAGAACGGTGGACAATCTTCAAGTACAGCCGACGCACGGCCGAGCATCTCGCGGTCGTACCTGGGATCGAGGCTCACTGGTTCTGGTCGACGATTTGGACTAATCGAGATCTCTATCTCCAGTCGGGCCTGGCCGCGCTTTTAACAAATATTTTTGCGCTTGGCGTATCTATGTTCTCGATGATTGTCTACAACCGTGTTATCCCATCAAACGCTATGGATTCGCTACTCGTTTTGGTATCCGGGATGCTCTTGTTGATGATCGTCGACTACGTCGTGAGGACTGTCCGTAATAGTTTCCTGAGTGTGGCCGGCGTCGACTCAGACTTGTCGCTCGCGGACAAGCTCTTCGCCCAGGTACTCGACCTGCAGTATAAGTCTAGGAACGGGACGGTCGGGGCGTTGGCGAACACCCTGAAGGAGTTCGAGCATATCAGGGAGTTTTTCGCGTCCGCGACACTGGTTTCGCTGATTGATGTGCCGTTCGCATTCATTTTCCTAACTGCGATATACCTCGTGGGTGGCTATATGGTGATACCGGTGGTGGTCGGTATCCTAGTCATGCTGACGGTGACCATGTACATTCAGCCGCGTATGAAGGCCCTCGCGAAGCACTCGTTTGAGGACGGACAGACGAAGCACTCGGTCATGGTCGAGTCCCTGACGGGGCTCGAGACGTTGAAGCTCCTCGGAGCGGGTGGCTTCATGCGGCGCAGACTACGTGAGGTCCTCGAGCGCCAGGCAGATATCTCGGAGCAGACCAAGGACGGTACCCACCTCTCTACTAATGTGGCCCAGACCATGCAGCAGATGGTCCAGATGTCGGTCGTCGCAACCGGTGCGATACTTGTGGCGGGCGGTGAGTTCGGATTTGGGGCAATTATCGCGGCGACTATTCTCTCAGGTAAGGCCATCGCACCGTTCGCGCAAATGTCACAGTTACTGGTCCGGCTGAATCAGATAGGCGTGAGCTACGAGGCCCTCAAGGAGCTCATGTCGCAACCCATAGAGCACCCACAACAGCGATCGTTCCTGCCCCGGAACCAGTTCAAGGGCTCGGTCGAGTTTAAGGACGTTACTTTTACCTATCCGGGTCAACAGGAACCGGTCCTGCAGAATGTCTCTTTCAGGGTCGAGCCGGGAGAGCGGGTCGCAATCCTTGGACACGTCGGGTCGGGAAAGACGACCATCGGCCGGCTGATCGCCGGGCTCTACGAGGCCGACTCCGGTATGGTTCTCGTTGATGGTGTGGACATCCGCCAGATTGCTCCTTCTGACTTACGTGAAAACCTCGGTATTTCGACGCAAGATGTGTGGCTCATGTCTACCAGTATCGAGGAAAATATCTCGTTAGGGGCGGTCGATTCCACGGCAGAGCAAGTGCTCTGGGCGGGCGATTTAGCGGGTGTCAGTGAGTTTGCGAACAGACACCCCGACGGCTATAAACTGAAGCTCCGAGAGCGGGGTGAGTCACTCTCTGGGGGACAGAGGCAGGCGATATCTTTGGCAAGGGCGCTGGTCAGGAAGCCCCCAGTATTGATCTTGGATGAGCCTACCAGCTCCATGGACGCGCGCTCCGAACAAACCTTCGTCGCGAGGTTCCAGAAGGCGAAGTTCGAGTCTACACTGATTCTCATAACTCACCGGACGTCCCTGCTCAGCTTCGTGGACCGGGTGGTGATCATGGAATACGGAAAGATCGCGGGCATGGGAACCACAGAGCAGTTTCAGCGGGCCCAGACTGATCGTAAGGCCGCCGCGGAGATTGTAAAGAATGCGGTATCTGCTCAGGCCGGCAAGTCCCCTGCTTCCTCTGCTTCAAAATCTGACGCAAATATGGCTGCGCCTGAGGGTAACGCATGAGGTCCATGATTCTGACGAAGGCGCTTGTTTTTTTCTCCTTTGTGCGAGCGCTTTTTGCATCGACAGGCCGGCGGGGGGCTTCGACCAAGCGACGTTTCCTTGGTGTTGTTTTCTTTGCGCTACTCGGCTTCTCGACCTGGGCCGGATTGTCTGAGTTCGACCAGGTGATCAGTGGCGAGGCGAAGGTTGTCCCGTCGCAGCAGTTGCAGACGATTCAGCATTTCGAGGGCGGGATCGTGAAAGAGATACACGTCCGATCGGGGATGGACGTCATCCTCGGACAGGCCCTGATTTCGCTGGACCCCCTAGAGTCTGGCGCCGAGTATCAGGCAAAGCGATCCGAGTTTATACAGGCCCTGATCAGAGTAAGGAGACTATCCGCCGAGCACCGGGGAGTAGAGCCGGTTTTTGATGATGAGTTAAAGGGCGTCGCGTCCAGCCAGATTGATAACGAGCTACTCCTGGCCAAGGCCCGTAAGGCCAGGCTCGGCGCGTCACTTGCGTCGTTCGATTCGCAGACCCGGCAAAAGCAGAGCGAACTCGAGGGGGCCGCGAAGACACTGGCCCTGGTTAAGGAAGAGAGGAAGGTTATCCTCACTCTTGTGAAGAAAGGCCTCGAGCCAGGACTGGAGGCGGTCCGAGCGGAGAAGACCTACGCCGAGACAGTGGCTAGGGTGAACGAAATACGGGCCGCGATAGATGAGGTCAATGATCGTCGCTCGGTTACGATACAGGAGTACAGCGCGGAGATCCTCGATGAGTTGGCGCAGGCCTCCCTAGAGCTCTCGAAGCTCGAACAGGCAGTGAATGTCGCGGCCGACAAGTCAGACCGTAGCGTGATTCGGAGCCCAGTCGCGGGTACCGTAAACAGAGTGCATACGACCACGGTTGGCGGTGTTATCCGGCCGAGTGACCCGATCGTTGAGATCGTGCCCAAGGACTCAGAGCTCTTGTTCGAGGCGAAGATTAACCCCGCGGATATTGGTTACGTGAGACCTGGGCAGAAGGCGTTACTTAAACTCAGCACCTATGACTACTCGGTCTATGGAGTTTTAGAAGGGTACGTGGATGTCGTCGGCTCAGACTCGGTCGAGGAGCAAAATGGGGAGACCCATTATCTCGTGAAGCTGGTCCCTACCGGGCAGATCACGTCGACAGGTAAGGTTCTGGAGATGAGGTCCGGCATGACGGCTCAGATTGATATTATCGCGGGTAAACGGTCGGTATTGGCCTACCTCTCGTCACCCATCACCAAAACATTAACCTCCGCGTTTACGGAAAAGTAGATCCAGCCTCTTACCCCTAGGTTTTTCGGTAATTATGATCCCTAAGATCATCAGAAAATAAGATCCCTGTCACTGGCTCGCCTGTTTTATCATAACGGCTCCGTTATTGGTGAGGTGCTCCATGGGTTCGTATAGAGTGGCTGTCTTGGCTGGCGATGGTATTGGTAAGGAAGTTATGCCAGAGGGGATTCGTGTGTTGGATGCCGTCGCACGGAAACGCCGACTGAATGTAACCTTTGATCACTTCGATTTTGCGTCGTGCGATTACTATCTCGAGCACGGCCAAATGATGCCTGATAACTGGAAAGAGACCATGATGGATTACGACGCGATCTACTATGGTGCCGTCGGTTGGCCAGAATCCGTGCCTGATCACGTCTCACTCTGGGGCTCGCTGATCCAGTTTCGTCGGCAATTCGAGCAGTACGTGTGTCTGCGCCCAGTCAAGTTAATGCCCGGTGTTCCGTCACCTCTGGCGAATCGAGAGGTCGGAGATATCGACTTTTATGTTGTCCGTGAGAACAGTGAGGGCGAGTACTCGAGCGTCGGCGGGATCATGAACGAGGGCACTGAGCGAGAGCTTGTGTTACAGGAATCGGTGTTTACTCGTCGGGGCGTTGATCGGATCATGAGGTATGCATTTGAGCTCGCGAAAACACGCGCCAAGCGGCACGTGACGTCTGCCACAAAATCCAACGGGATTTCGATCTCGATGCCCTACTGGGACCGCCGTTTTGAGGAAATCTCAAGGGCCTACCCGGAGTGCACGACCGACAAATATCACATCGATATCCTGACTGCGCACTTTGTGATGAACCCTGACCGGTTTGATGTGGTTGTCGCGTCGAACCTGTTCGGTGACATCTTGTCAGACCTGGGCCCGGCGTGCACGGGGACGATCGGTATCGCTCCGTCCGCAAACATAAATCCTGAGCGAAACTTCCCATCGTTGTTCGAGCCGGTTCATGGATCCGCCCCAGATATTTTCGGCAAGAATATTGCTAACCCGATTGGGATGATTTGGAGTGGCGCCATGATGCTGGACCATTTAGGGGAGGCTTCTGCCGCAGCCGATATAATGACTGCAATTGAAGAGGTCCTCAAGACAGGCCCCCGGACCCCCGATATGAAGGGTACCGCCAACACTAGGGAAGTAGGATACGCGGTCGCAGAGGCAATCTCCTAGGCCTCAGTCGGGCAAGTATTCATCGCTCCAGCGAAGTACGACATTGAAGCTCACAGAGATGCGTGTCTCGTGAGATAGGTTCGGATGCACCAGATGGTGCAGAAATGCTGGCCACAAAAGGAGTTGGCCGGCGATTGGCTTGATCCGGTGCTCCGGATCTACCTCTCCGTCCCCTCGGATCGCCGTCATATTTGCCTGAGGCCTAGGGTCAAAGAAGCTGATGCAGTTTGGTGTTCGGTCATCACGACCCGACGGGAGCGTGTCATGTTCTGGAATCAGCACGTAGTAGGTTCCGCTAAGCCACGCATGTGGATGATTGTGGAGGTTATGATAATCACCCATCCGATTCACATTGGCCCACGCCTGAACTGCGAAATCGAGACTGTAATCGATGCCTAAATTCTGGGAATAATCAAGAACCGCGCGCTGCACAGATTGGCTTAACCACCGGACCACTGGGTGTTGATCATCAAACAGATTGTCACCGAGATAATCCGTCGTCATTTGGGCTCTCTGGATATCGAGCTTCTCAATATGGTCCGCTAAAATTGAATTAGCCTGATCGTGACCGGGTAAAATGATCTCCATAAACTGGGTCGGCCATAGCTTTGTAAATGTGGGGGTCGTCATAAAGCTGATCTCTGTTTAGTCCACCGGAGTGTGTCACAATTCGGGTATGAAATCGCAGAGAATTTAATGATGCTAATGTGTCTTTGCCGGCTAATCGACTCCGACGACTTCGAGACAGATGACGCACTCGAGGCCCGAATAATGGATGACGACTTCCAGTGTAGGCAGTGCCAGATCTACTATCTGATGAATCATAGTTCAGAGCCTAGAAACCAGAGTACTGACGATGAGTGCCGCACAGGCTAATATTGATTTGCGCCGTGAATCAAATCGAAAGAGGCCACTATGGTTTCGCTATAATA
>PABW01000115.1 GCA_002699625.1 Acidimicrobiaceae bacterium | reverse complement strand
GGGAGGACGCCCCGGGTTCATTGGTCGGGATCCTGCAGGAGTTCGCGGCGCGATCGATCAACCTCACCCGTCTGGAGTCGCGTCCGACCCGAAAGGGGTTGGGCGACTACTGCTTCTTGATCGATTGCGAGGGCCACATCAGCGACGAGGTCGTCGGCGATGCTCTGCGCAACATCCACATGAAGCAGGGCAACGTGAAGTTCCTTGGCTCCTACCCGTCGGCCTTCGGCTCCGCCGAGATCCAGGAGGCCAACCGGGACGGCGTGTCGTCGGCCGATACCTGGTTGGCCGATACCCGCAGCCGGATTCGCTGACCCGAGCATCGGGCCTTATGGGTTGACGAGTCGGGCGTGCCAGGCTCAGCGCCAGCCGCCGTATCCGGCGCGGCTCGTCCAGGGGCGGCCGGCGAAACGCCAGCGAGACGGCGACTCGGGCTCGGTGGCTGCTGACGGGCGAGGCCACAGGGCCTCGTAGGCCACCAAGATGGCGGCCATCTCCTCGTCGGTCGGCTGCGGGTCGATGTCGAGCGTCATGGCTACAGCGGGACGTTCCCGTGCTTGCGCTCCGGGATCTCTTCGCGCTTCGACTCGAGGAGTTGCATGCCAGCGATCAACTTGCGTCGGGTCTGTGAGGGCTCGATGACGTCGTCGACATACCCCCGCTCAGCTGCGAGGTAGGGGTTGGCGAGACGCTGGGTGTAGTCCTCGACGAGCTCGGCTCGACGGGCCTCGGGATCGGCGGCGTCGGCGAGTTCGCGCCGGTAGACGATCTCGACCGCGCCCTGTGGTCCCATCACTGCGATCTCCGCCGATGGCCACGCCAGCGAGATATCGCAGCCGACCCCTTTGGAATCCATGACGACGTAGGCGCCGCCGTAGGCCTTGCGGGTGATGACCTGCATGCGCGGCACGGTGGCCTCGCAGTAGGCGTAGAGGAGTTTCGCGCCGTGGCGAATGATGCCGCCGTACTCCTGGTCGACACCGGGCAGGAAGCCAGGCACGTCGACAAAGGTGACCAGCGGGATGTTGAACGCATCACAGGTCCGAACGAAGCGGGCGGCCTTTTCCGACGACTCGATGTCGAGCACACCGGCCAGCATCATCGGCTGATTACCCACCACACCGACGGCACGGCCTTCGAGGCGAGCAAAACCACACACGATGCTCTTGCCCCACGAGGCGTGGTACTCCATGAAGTCGCCGTCGTCGACGACGTGGCCGATCACGGCCTTCATGTCGTAGGGGACGTTGGGACTGTCAGGCAGGATCGTGTCGAGTTCGGGACACAGGCGATCGGGGTCGTCGCCCGATTCGAGCTGCGGCGCGACTTCGAGGTTGTTGGACGGCAGGAAGGACAACAGGTCCTTGACCTGATCGAGGACTTCTTCCTCGCTGTTGGCGACATAGGTGGCCACGCCCGACTTCGAGCTATGCGAACCGGCACCACCGAGTTCCTCGAGGGTGACCTCCTCGCCCGTCACCGTCTTCACGACGTCGGGCCCGGTGATGAACATGTGCGACTTCTCTCGCACCATGAAGATGAAGTCGGTCATCGCCGGGCTGTACACGGCGCCGCCGGCGCACGGGCCGAGGATCACCGAGATCTGCGGAATGACTCCCGACGCCTGCACATTGCGATAGAAGATGCCGCCATAGCCGTCGAGGCTGACCACGCCTTCCTGGATGCGAGCACCTGCGCCGTCGTTGAGCCCGATCATGGGCGCGCCGGTTGCGAGCGCGAGATCCATCACTTTGTGGAGCTTCTCGGCGAACACCTCGCCGAGGGCACCGCCCATGACGGTGAAATCCTGGGAGAAGACGAAAACCTTGCGGCCGTCGACCGTGCCCCAACCGGTGATCACGCCGTCGGTGTAGGGCCGCTCGTCGAGACCGGCCTCGTGGGCTCGGTGACGGGCGAGCATGTCGAGTTCGTGGAACGAACCCGGGTCGAGCAGATACTCGATCCGCTCACGGGCGAGCATCTTGCCCTTGTCGTGCTGGCGTTGGACGGAGCGCTCGGAGCCGGCATGGAGCGCCGACTCCTTGCGGGCTCGCAGATCGTCAACCTTGGCTTGCATGGAGGAATCAACCACAGGGCGACCCTAGTCCGGAGGCCTGGTAGTGACGATCTCGAAGACGGCATCGGTGTCGGGCAATGCGGGCCACGCGTGGATCGCCCAGGTCGCAGTCTCACGGGCGTAGTCGGCGACCGGTTCGCCCGGGGTGGTGGACAGTGCGATATCGAAGCCATCGAGGCCGCCGCGCTCCGCGACGACAGTCTCGATGAGCCGGCCGCAGTGATCGGCGTCCATCTCGAGCGGGAAAACCCCCTCGTAACGACTCGCCCTTCGGAGCGGCTTGCGCGCGTCACCGCGGGCCGCGTACCCCAGGGTGAGACGGCCCTTCGACATGACGTCGACGGCCACGATCTCGCGAGCGAGTTTGATCAGCCGACGCCGCTCGATCGGGCCGAGCCGCAGCCACTCGGTCGCAGCCGCGAGCGCGCCAAGCATCACCCACGGGTCGAGAACCTCCGCTGTCTCTCGGCGCAGGGTGTGATCCCACAGGAAGAGTCCGTCCCATCCGTGCGCCTCGGCAGCCCGGGCGACGTCGAGAAGTCGCTCNGGGTCGGCGAACCGNCCGACCGGNGCGAGGAACACGGCNTGGCGNATGCCGCANAGTAACTAGGGTCGGNGNATGACCTCCGAACTCCGCNGCGTGTGCGTCTTNTGCGCCTCNTCCCCCGGCACCGACCCTGCCATCACCGAGGCCACGGTCGNCCTCGGCCGANTGCTTGCCGAGCGNGAGATNGAGCTCGTCTACGGCGGTGGNGCCGTCGGCTTGATGGGACTCGTCGCCGACACCGTCCTCGAGGCGGGGGGNACCGTCACGGGCGTGATCCCGANNGGACTCTTCTCCGAGGAGGTCGGCCATCAGGGGCTCACCACGCTGGAGGANGTCGNCACGATGCACGAGCGGAAGTCNCGGATGTACGACCACGCCGATGCCTTCATTGCNTTNCCGGGTGGGTTCGGCACGCTCGAGGAGCTNGCCGAGGTCCTGACCTGGAACCAGATNGGNCTCCTTGCGAAGCCGGTCGGNGTNCTCGACGTCGGCGGCTTCTGGCAGCCGCTCCTTCACCTCCTCGACANCATGGTCGACAAGACGATCCTGAAGGCGCAGAANCGNGGNCTNCTCCTCGACGANNCCGACCCGGGATCGCTGCTCGACCGNCTGGAANCGACGACNNTCNTGCACGAACCCAAATGGATCNGCGAGGNGCNNACATGACCGATACCGCNNCGCCGATCACCCNATCCGAACGGATCACCAATCTCGACACCGTTCGTGGCATCGCCACGCTCGGCATCCTCGTGATGAACGCCGTGTCGTTCGGTTTGCCACAACCGGCGTACTTCAACCTCGACTACGCCGGCTCCGACACCGCCCTCGACTGGATTGTGGGGGTCCTCGGCGAGGTATTCGTCGATCAGAAGACGATGGCGATGTTCTCGATGCTGTTCGGCGCCGGCATCGTCGTCTTCGCCGACCGGGCTGCGGCCAAAGGNCGCCGGGCGAACTGGCTCAGCCTGTGGCGCAACACCCTCCTGCTCGGGATCGGTCTCGTGCATGCNGNCTTCTGGTTCGGCGACGTGCTCATGCTCTACGCNNTCTGCTCGCCGGTGNTNTTGCTNCTNCGTACTCGTTCGGCCCGGACCCTCTTCATCNNCGGCGGNNTCTGTCTNGCNCTNTCNGCNTTGACGATGGCTGCNATCCAAGNCGAGATCGAGGCAGGTGACCTCGGCGACTACTGGACCGACGAAAACGTCGNNCAGAGCGAGGACGTCNNGTTCGCCNTCATCGNCGACTTCGGNATGCGGGCCCTCGGCGCGATGTTGATCGGNGTCGGCCTCTTCCGNGCCGACATCATCCAGGGTCGACGACCNGCCGAGTTCTATCGGCGNCTCGCCGCATGGTCGCTCGGGATCGGCGTGCCGCTCTCGATCCTGGGNGTCGCGATNCACCTCGCCAACGACTGGAATCCNGATGTCGCCCTNNTCGGCGCCGTACCGAACATCCTCGCCACCGTGCCNATGGCGATCGGCTACATCGCGCTGATCACCCTCTGGAACCAGCGAGACGACACCCGGCTTCACGAACGAGTGCGAGCCGTCGGACGCATGGCACTCACCAACTACCTCACCCAGACGATCATGGGTCTGACGATCCTNGGCGCNNTGATNGGCGTCGGTGAGCTCGGCCGAGCCGAGATCNTCGTCTTCATCCTTATCGTGTGGGNCGTNCAGCTCGCNTGGTCCGANCCGTGGCTCNAACGCTTCCGCTTNGGNCCNTTCGAGTGGCTNTGGCGGGTGGCGACCTACCGGAANCTGCAGCCGATCCGCCGCTGACNGNCNGNNCGNCNTNGCGAAGAGTGNCAGCGGCCNGGCGNCCGTGNCACGATCGCCGCCATGGCCACNACCGACACNTATCTCGCCGGCAACTACGCCCCNNTCTCCGANGAGNTCACGGCGACCGANCTCNCCGTNACCGGCACGATCCCCGCCGAGCTCGACGGGCGCCTGATCCGCAACGGCCCCAACCCGATCGACGGNGGTCACCCCGATGCTCACTGGTTCACGGGCACCGGCATGGTGCACGGCGTGCGGCTGCGCGACGGGAGGGCCGACTGGTATCGCAACCGCTACGTCGTCTCGGACCGAGTCGCCGAAGCGACCGGCAGGCCAATCACGCCAGGCCCGCGTTTCCACGACTCCGAGGGCACCGCCAACACCAACGTGATCGGCCACGCCGGTATGACCCTTGCCGTCGTGGAAGCCGGCGGACCGGTGATGTCGCTCACCGATGATCTGGACACGGTCGAGAGCATCGACTTCAACGGCACGCTCGACGGATCGTTCTCCGCTCATCCCAAGGTTGATCCCGTCACCGGCGAACTCCACGTCGCCGCCTACCACTGGACGTGGGATTTCATCCGCTACCTCGTCGTCAACGCCGAGGGCACTGCGGTCACCAGGAAGGTCGACGTCCCAGTCGGCTACAGCCCGATGGTGCACGACATCCACATCACCGAATCGTCGGTGCTGCTGCTCGACTTCCCGTGCCGATTCAACCTCGAGCGGGCGATGGAGGGCCACCAACTGCCCTACGTGTGGGTCGACGACGAGCCCGGACGCGTCGGCGTTCTTCCTCTCGACGGCACCGCCGACGACGTGCGGTGGTGCGAGGTCGACCCCTGCTACGTCTTCCATCCGCTCAACGCCTTCGACCTTCCCGACGGCCGGATCCAAATGGAGGTCGCTCGCCATCCGGCGATGTTCCGCAAGGTCACCAACGGGCCGGCCGAGGGCGAGCCGACACTCGACCGTTGGACGCTTGATCCCGCCACCGGCCGCACCATCGAAGAGCGTCTCGACGACCGCAGCCACGAGTTCCCTCGGCATGACGAGCGACGGCTCGGCCGAGCAGCGCGCTACGGCTACACCGTCGGCTTCGTCGGTGATGAGGGCCCGGGCTATAAGCACGACCTGGTCGACGGCACGATCGAAGTGCACGACTTCGGTCCAGGCTGCGCGACCCAGGAGATGGTGTTCGTCCCCCGCGACCCCGACGCCTCGATCGACGACCCATCCAACGAGGACGACGGCTGGATCATGAGCTATGTGCACGACGCGACGACCGACACGGCGAACGTCGTGATCCTCGACGCCCGGGACTTCAGCGGCGAGCCGGTCGCCACCGTCCACCTCCCCCAGCGGGTGCCGTTCGGTTTCCATGGCAACTGGGTGCCCACCGGGGAGTAATCGCCGCACCGGCTCGCCGAGGGCTGACATCTACGAAACACAGGGTTCACACAGCGAAGACCGGCCGTTCGCGCGCCGTTTCTAGTCTTAGATCATGGCTCCCTGCGCCAATCAGGAACCACCAGACACGAGCGTTCCTGAACGTGTTGCCGCTCCTGCGTCCACATACTGAGCACGGCGGCCAAGTTTCCAGTTTCCTCTGGAAAACGGCATCACGTCGGAAGGTTGCTGCTGGGGCGACCTTCCGGCGTGCTGCCACCTCCGGCCATGCTGTGATGACCGGCAAACCGCTGGCGCTGAGCGCCTCGTCCTAGAGGATTCGGAAGGCGGCTCGGACCTCGTTCACGAAGACCTCGGGTTGTTCCCACGCAGCGAAGTGGCCGCCTGCGTCAAGCTCGTTCCAGTACCCGATNTTCGTGTAGCGCTTNTCGGCCCAGCGGCGTGAGCACCGAATGATCTCCTTCGGGAAGATCGAGCACCCGGTTGGCACTTCGACCGTTCCGCCGCCGAAGTCGGCGAAGCTCTCCCAGTAGAGGCGAGCCGACGATGCTCCCGAACCGGTGAACCAATAGATCGAGATGTTGTCGAGCATCTGGTCTTTGGTGAGCGCATCCTCGGGGTGGCCGTCATTGTCGGTCCACGCCCACATCTTCTCAGCGATCCACGCAGCCTGACCGGCCGCCGAGTCGACCAGGCCGTAGCCGAGGGTCTGGGGTCGAGTCGACTGTTGTTTCGAGTAGCCCGAGTCCCACTTGTCGTAGTGGCCGAGCGCCTCGAGCGCTCCTACCTCCTGCTCGGTCGGATTCTCGAGCGATTCAGGGGTCGGGCCGGCGACCGGCATGTTGGTGTGGATTGCTCGAGCGTTCCCCAGGTTCTGCATGCCGATATAGGTCGTCACGGCGCCACCCCAGTCGCCACCCTGGGCGACGTAGGAGTCGTACCCGAGGCGGACCATGAGCGTGTTCCAGGCCTCCGCGATCCAGCCCACGCCCTTCCCGGCCTCGGCCGGCTTCCCGCTCCAGCCGTAGCCGGGCAAGGACGGAATCACGAGATGGAATGCGTCGTCGGCTGAGCCGCCATGTGCGGTCGGGTTGGTGAGCGGGTCGATCACCCCCATGAACTCGGCGACGGAACCCGGCCAGCCGTGCGTCAACACCATCGGCGTTGCGTCTTCGTGCGGCGAGCGGATGTGCATGGCGTGAATGTCGACGCCGTCGATCTCGGTGAGGAGATGGTCGTAGGCGTTGAGCTCAGCTTCGAAGCGTCGCCAGTCGTAGCTCTCGGCCCAGTAAGCACAGAGTTCCTGGGTGTACGCGAGCGGTATGCCCTGGCTCCAATCGTCGACCGGTTCCGGATCAGCCCAGCGGGTGCGGGCGAGACGATCGCGAAGATCGGCGATCTCGCCGTCGGAGACACTGATGGTGAAGGGGCGGATGGCGTTGCTCATCGGGCCATGCTCGCGGCGAGGTGGCCTCACCGCAATCTCAGCAGGCGTAGGCTCCGCACCACCATGACGCTCGACAGCACCTTCGTGTCGGTCCTCGACTACCTCGGCGTCTTTGTCTTCGCGCTGTCCGGCGCCTGGCTTGCCATCCGGCGAGATCTCGATCTCGTCGGCGTCGTCACCCTCGGGCTCGTCACCGGACTGGCGGGCGGAGTCGTGCGCGACGTTCTCGTGGCCGAACTTCCACCGGTTGCCGTGCGGGAAGGCTGGTTGCTCGCCATCGCCGGAGGTGCAGCGATCGCCGCATTGCTCGTACCTCGACCCGATGCGGCGCTCGAACGACTCGTTGTCCGGCTCGACGCCGTGGGACTCGGCTTGTTCGCGATCGTCGGGGCGACAAAAGCGGCCGAGGCGGGTATCGGGATCGTCGGCGGAATGGTCGTCGGTACCGTCTCGGCGATCGGCGGTGGTCTCCTCCGCGACGTGCTGGCGGACGAGGTCCCCCAAGTGTTCCGCGCCGGCTCACGCCTGTACGTCATTCCCGCACTGCTCGGATCACTCATCGTCGGGCTGGCGTGGGAGTTCGACCTCGAAGGTCCGGTCACCGAGGCGGGCGGAGCCATCAGCGTCATCGCGCTCCGCCTGCTCGCCCTCCGGTACGGCTGGCACGCTCCCCTGCCCCAACGCCGCAGCGGCACCTGAACTCCGGGCGCAGCGACACGCACCTTCCCCTGCCGATGTCGGCTCGTGCGACGTCTGCGCCGCTCTGGCAGGATCTCGCCATGGCCGAATCGACCGCCTTCCGACCGACTTCCGACGTCTGTGACGACCACGACGACGCCCAGATCGTGACCGAACGCTTCGTGTCGCTCGGCGGGGTGCCTCACGCGGCGGGACCGGCGTCGACTGTCAAAGCGCACGAGGACAACTCGAAGGTCAAAGAGGCGGTGGCCGAACCCGGAGAGGGCCGAGTGCTCGTCGTCGACGGCGGTGGATCGATGCGGCGCTCCATGGTCGGCGGCAACGTCGCTGCCGAAGCAGCCGCCAACGGATGGGCTGCGATCATCGTTTACGGAGCCGTGCGCGACACGGTCGAACTGCGCGACACCGCCATCGCCGTGTTCGCGCTCGGCACGGTACCCCGGAAGACCGAGAAGCTCGGCGAGGGACGTCGAGATGTCGTCGTCACCTTTGGTGGCGCGACGATCACACCGGGCGACACCGTCTACGCCGACCCCGACGGTGTCGTGGTGCTGACCCGCTAGGTCAGGCCGCCGGTGGCGGTCGCAACTGGCCGTCGACCACGGCTTGATCGATGCAGCGCTCCGCGACCGCCCAGACTCGTGAGAGTCCATCGTCGATCGCGCCGTTGATCGCCTTGACCCGGTCGGCGGTCACGCCGTGGTGGCGCCAACTCCCGCCGCCGATCGCGACGTTGAGCAACAGCGGTTGGAGTCGATCACACGCATAGGCGAACCGGCCTTCGGGGGTCGATCGGTCCTCGTATTCGTCCCAGAGTGCCCGGAACTCCGCGCCCTGTTCGGCGGGAAGCAGACCGAAAATCCGATCGGCAGCCTCTTGTTCGACCGCCTCGGCGGCCGCCCGTTGGGCATCGTCGTAGATGAAGACGTCGCCGGCGTCGATCTCGACAATGTCGTGAACCAGCAGGATCTTGATCGCCCGCTCGACATCGATGGGCTCATCGGCGAGCGGGGCGAGGGTCATCGCCGTCATTGCGAGGTGCCACGAGTGCTCGGCGGAGTTCTCCTGGCGCGAGCCGTCGGCGAGCATGCTCTGCCGCAGCACCGTCTTGAGTTGGTCGAGTTCGTACAGGAACTCGAGTCGGCTGGCGATGTCGTCGCCCGCCTCGGCAGCGATCGCAAGAGCAGCGTTCTTATCCATGGTTCTCCCAGAGCTTGTAGGCCCGAGCCCGGTGACGGTCGGCACCGAGTGCTTCGCAGCGCTCATCGAAGCCGGGCTGCGGGCCGCGCCACGCCATCGCATCGACGCTGCTCACCGGCGCGTCGAGATCAACGGTCGCGATCCGCCGAAAGAGGAGCGCATCGTCGAGTTGTTCGTGGAGCGTCTGAGCGAGCTTTGCCGCACCACGCACATTGACATCCCACTCAGCCACGTCGTGCGGTACGTGGTCGATATGGCCATAGCGGGTGAGGATCGCAGCCGCTGACTTCGCACCCCACCCGGGCAGGCCGGGGAATCCGTCGGCGGTGTCACCGACCACCCCGAGATAGTCGGGGATCGACTCCGGCGGCACACCGAACTTCGCGATCACGCCGTCGCGGTCGTAGACGATCTCTCGCCGGCGATCGAACTGAATGACCCGTCCGTCGGCGGTAACGCACTGGGCGAGATCCTTGTCGGGAGTGCAGATCACGACCTGCTCGACTCGCTCATCCGCTGCGGCCTGCGCCGCCGCTGCAGCCATTGCGTCGTCGGCTTCGTGTTCGATCTGGGGCCAGACCTCGAATCCGGCGAGCGTGAGCAGTTCTTCGACCTCGGGGAACTGGGCGAAGAGGTCGGGGTCGATCCCGGCGCCGTCCTTGTATCCGTCGTAGAGATCGTTTCGCCATGACTCGATGACATGGTCGGTCGCGATCCCGATATGCGTGGCGCCATCGCTAACCAGATCAAGCACGGTGTTGAGCACCCCTCGCTGGGCTCCGTGCCGGGGATCGCGGTTCGATTTCGCGTAGTGGAAGCGGAACAGCTCATAGGTGCCGTCGACGAGGTGAACCTTCACGGACCTGACTCTCCCACATCGACACGCGGCAAGATGCACAGGATGACCGAACGGGTTCCGCTCACCGATCTGCCGATCGAGGACTGTGTCGACGACGTGCGCGCTGCGCTCGCCGAGCGAGGGCGATGTGTCGTGACCGCCGAGCCGGGTGCGGGCAAGACGACGATCCTGCCGCTTCGCCTGCTCGATGAGCCGTGGCTCGACGGCCGCACGATCGTGCTGCTCGAGCCTCGCCGGATGGCAGCCCGAGCGGCGGCTCGCCGGTTGGCCCGACTCCTCGGCGAAGACGCAGGCGAAACCGTGGGGTGGATCACGCGTGACGACCGGGCGGTCGGTCCGGCAACCCGTCTGGTGGTCGTCACCGAGGGCGTCTTGACCGCTCGCTTGGTCGACGATCCCGCCCTCACCGACGTCGGACTCGTGATCTTCGACGAGTTCCACGAACGTTCGGTGCCGGGGGATGTCGGCCTCGCGCTGATGCTCGCCGGCGCGCAAAGGGGCGAACACGATGCCCGCCTCCTCCTGATGTCCGCAACCATCGATGCCGACGCCATCACCGCACATCTCGACGATGCGCCCGTCGTGTCGAGCGCCGGCCGCACCTATCCGATCGAGCTCGTCTGGCGGCCCAAGAAGCGCAGAGAGCCCCTTGCACCGGCTGTGGTGCGAGCGGTTCGCGAGGCGCTTCGAGGACCTGGTGACGTACTCGTCTTCCTGCCGGGGGTCGGTGAGATCCGCGCGGTCGAACGGGAACTGACCGTCGCCCTCGGCCCCGACGGACCGGCCGTGCTCCCCCTTCACGGCAGCCTGCCGTCGGTTGAGCAGGACGCCGCCCTCGTGGCCCGGGCCGAGCGCCGAGTCGTTCTAGCGACGAACATTGCCGAAACCTCCCTCACGGTCGACGGCATTACCGCCGTCGTCGATAGCGGGCTCGAACGCACGGCTCGACTCGACCCCCGAACCGGGATGAGTGGCCTGCATACGATCAACTGCAGTCGGGCGTCAGCTGACCAGCGGGCCGGGCGCGCCGGTCGTCTGGGACCCGGCGTTGCGATCCGACTCTGGTCGAAGGCCGAGCACGCGGCCCGACCACCCCACGCCCCACCCGCCATCACCGTGGACGACATGGCGCCGGTCGCCCTCGACCTCGCTCGCCGAGCAATCATCGATCCGACATCCCTGCCCTTCCTCACCCCGCCCGACACCGCACGCTGGGCGAAGGCGGTCGAACTCCTGACGACCCTCGGTGCGCTCGACGACACCGGTGCTGCTACCGATCTCGGCCGTCGTATGGCGAAGCTGCCGGTGCACCCTCGTCTCGCCCGGATGATCGTCGACGCCCGCCACCCCTGGCTTGCGTGCGTGATCGCCGCTGTCCTGGACGAACGCGATGTGCTGCGAGGCCGTTCCGCCGATCTCCCCGTCGAACTCGCCGAACGAGTGCGCCTCGTGATCGATCCAGACGCCCACCACGAGGCCGCCGACGGGCGGGCGTTGCGCACCGTGCGTGACCGGGCGAGGCAACTCGCCCACCGGGCTGATGTCGAGCCCGGCCTCGGCCCGAACGACGTCGACCTCAACGCCCTCGGCGCGACACTCGCACCTGGCTTTCCCGACCGCATCGCCCGACGGATCGGTGCGACACGAGGTGGGTTCGTCACCGCCAATGGCCAGACGTTGAGCATCGACCGAGGCGAAGCGATCCACGAAGCTGCCGGCATCGTGGCGGTCGACATCGACGCACGATCCAAGCGAGGTGCCGTGCATCGAGCCACCGCCCTTGAGGCGAAACTCGATCACCTCGTCTATGCCGCCCCGGACCTGGCCGGTACGGTCGCCCGGATTCGCGATGAATGGGGGGTCACCCCCACCCCCGGCGGCAGCCACGATGGGCTGGGCACGGCGAACGCACTGCTTGCGATCGGCAACGGCGCCTATCTCGAGATCATCGGGCCCG
>PABW01000066.1 GCA_002699625.1 Acidimicrobiaceae bacterium | reverse complement strand
TGCCCCACAGCGGTGCCGTTCGCCATTCGCTGCCCGACGCGCCGTAGACGTTCCGGCCGTCGTCGAGACCTGGTCCCATGTCGTGGAGCAGCAGGTCGGTGAAGGGGATGAGCAACAGGTTGTCGAGTTCGGCGTACTGGGTCGTGCCGGTTCGTTGTGTCGGTGTGTGGCAGTCGGCGCAGCCGATTGCGGTGAAGAGGTTGGCGCCACGGATGACGTCGGGATTGTCGACGTCCCGTCCGGCGGGAATCGCAAGGGCCTCGACGTAAAACGCGAGATCGGCGAGCTCCTCGTCGGACAACTCGACCGCGCCGTTGACCGGGATGAGCGAGGTGCCGACACCGATGTCCTCGGCGAGGGCGCTCGCCGACTGGTGGACGAGATCGGGCGTGTCGGCCTTCCAGCCGTGGCGGCCGATGCGACCGTCGCCGACATAGTTGACCGTGCCGGAGATGCCGTCGCCGTCGGCATCATCGGGATCGGCTGCAGCCACGATGTCCTCCGCCGGTACGTACTCGAGCAGGCCCGGACCCGCCACCTGCGGCGGGATGCGAAGCGACAGTTGTGCATCGACAGGAAGGTCACCGGCGAGACCGACGGCCGAGACGACGGGGCGACGAAGCTCGTAGGACGTGCCGTCGGGGTAGATGCCCTCGATCGTCTCCCACGCCGCCTCGACCCGGGCTTCGGGTTGGCTGCCGTCGACGGTGGCAGTCTGCAGGCGGGTGCCGAAGCCGGGTAGATCGAACGGTGCCTCGTCGACCGCGGCCCCCGGAGTGGACACGTGGACGACCGGACCGATGCCTACCGCGCCGGTCTCAACCGGGAACTGTTGACGGCCATTGTTGACGTGGCACGACGTGCAACTGTTGGCGTTGAAGTCGGGGCCGAGGCCCATCTCAGTGTCGAAGAAGGCTTCGAAGACTTCGTCGCCATCCGCAAATCGAATCCGTGCGGGAAGACCGACGTTGCGGGCCGAGAGGTTATAGGAGCGCTCGCTCACCTCGAAGGTCGTCGTTGCGTCGCCGGCTCGCTCGATCAACCAGTCCGGCGCAGTCGTCGGAACGACGAGCGCGTCGGAATCGGCGTCGGTGCTGCCGCCACACGCCGCCACGAGGACGGCGAGGGCGCCGAGCAGGACGCCGATTCGACGAGTTGGTTGTTCAGGTACCGCTCGGGACGGCGATCGCATCCAGATCGAAACCGTCGAACTCGGGCAGGACGTCGGCAGGCGACGCCGGAGTGGTCAACGCATCGGGCATGGACGGCTGATCGGCAGCGCCCGGCGAAGCGACATCGGCGTACGGCACGTTTTGGTCTGCGCCCGGCGGGGCGAAGAAGTCGATGCCGATCATGTCGCTGAGATCGCCTTCGGGTCCGTCGCACGGCAGGACCGTTTCGATGTCGGCCGGGCGGGAGGTCTCGAAGGTGTTGCCGCTGAAGCAATTGCCGAGGCCCGCCTGGCCGCCCTGGTCGACCATGACGGCGTCGATGCCGTTGCCACGGAGCACGTTGTCGGTGATCGTGTTGTTCTCTGCCGGCCAGAGCGTGGCGCCGTCGGGCATGTACGAGATCGCCACGCCGCCGTTGCGGTTGTTCTCAATCAGGTTTCGGCTGACGAGGTTGTTGTTGGCCCCTGGCAGCACCATGCCCACGCCATAGGCGAGCTCCCAGATATCGCCGCCCTTGGGGGTGTCGGGGTTGCCGTTGCTGTGGATCCAGTTGCCGGCGAAGGTCGCGCCGCGCTGCGGGGCGAGTTCTTCGGAGTTGAGCGTGTTGGGGGTGACGCCGATGCGGTTCATTCGGAACTCGTTGTTCACGATGAAGAGGTCGCCGCCGGCGTTCGTGCCCGAGTAGGCGAGCGTGTTGTATTCCGAAAGGTTGTTCGACAACATGGCGTTGCACGGCTGGCACTGGCCGATGTAGTAGCCCGAGTCGGTGTGTCCGGCGGCGTAGGTGTTGTCGAACAGGCCGTACTCGGCATTGAAGGCGTAGATGCCGTAGACCCGGTTGTTGAGAGCGTTGACATAGCTCACCCGGTAGCCCCGGAGGATGAAGTCCGAGTCGTAGTCGCCGGTGAAGAACACGCCGTTCGAGAAGTAGTTTTTTACGGTGAGGTTCTCGACAGCGACGCCGTTGGAGAACACGATGATGCCGTTCGCCATCTCCTCGGAGTGCTCGCCATCGAGCACGACGGTCTGGCGGTCGACACCACGAATGACGATGTTGTCGGTCTCGACGACGACCGACTCGTTGTAGACGCCTTCGTCGATCAGCACGAGGTCTCCCGGTTCGGCGGCATCGACGGCTTCCTGAATGGTGGCGAAATCCTGCGGCACCCGGAGCGCGTCGAGCGGGTTGTCGTCGGCGGGCTCCTCGGGCTCTGGCTCAGGTTCGNCCTCGGCGTCNTCNTCNGGTGCGGGNTCNGGNTCGGCCGTCTCCTCNTCGGGCTCGGCGGCCGAATCGGACTCGCTTGTCGTGTCCGCNGCGGTGTCGGTGCTGTCGCTNCCTCCTCCACAGGCGGACGCGANGANCGCGAAGACGGACAGCAGAATNAACAGGCGACGCATGGTTCCCCCTCAGAAAAGCGACGCTCNGAACCCTAGTCCCGATGGNCGGGACGCCAGAAACCCGAGCGACTCAGGGAACGACAATCACGCGGCCTGTCTGGCCGTTGGTCGCCGTGCCGTGGAGGCTGCAGAAGTACGGGAAGTCGCCGGGGGTCTCGAANACGAGNGAGGCGCTGTCTCCCTTTTCGGCGAGATCGAGCGTCGAGATCGGTTCGAACGCCCCNTCGACGGCGGGCCNGACGTTGTGCTCGTTACGTCCCTGGTTGGTCCAGGTGATCTCGGTTCCNGCACTNACGACCACGACCCGCTGGGTGAACGCGTTGTCCTGGATGTCGAGCGCNACCTGGTCCATGCCGCTGAGGTCGAGGGCGTCGTCGGGGATCTCGATCGGCGCCGGTTCGTCNACCACNGCTTCGGTGTCGGNGGCAGCTTCCTCGAGCGCATCNATNTCGACGTCGAGTNCTTCGGTCTCGATGACGATCTCNGGCTCGACCTCGACAAACGCGTCGAGCGAGTCGTCGTCGGAACACGAGGACACGAGAAGAGCGGCAAGNACNAGGGTCANGCGCAGGCGCATGGCGAGGACCGTAGCGGGCTTGGANTTCGCGACCNGNGTCGCTCTCACGTCGTGGAAGCGCAGCGCCGTCGTCGCGCTGGAAGGNTTCANNACGGNGNTCTACGCGATCGCNAGGACCTTGACCTTCAAGACGGCACCGGTCGGTGCNTCGTACTCGACCTCGTCGCCGACGGCGGCACCGAGCAANGCGGCNCCCATCGGTGAGCCGGGCGACACGACGGTGACGTCGNCAGCCTGNTCCTCGATCGAACCNACGAGGTAGCGCTCAGCGTCGTCTTCGTCGTCACCGTCAAAGACGATCGTGACGATGGCCCCCGCCATGANGGAATCGCCGCCGACCTCGGCCTCGACAATCACGGCATTTTCGATCATGCGCCCGAGGTGCATGATGCGGCCTTCCATCTTGCCCTGCTCCTCCTTGGCGGCGTGGTAGTCGCCGTTCTCGGAGAGATCNCCGAGCTCACGNGCGGCCTCGATCTTGCGGGCGATGTCGATGCGCCCGCGCGTGGTGAGGTCGTCGTACTCGGCCTTGAGCCGGTCGAAGGCGGCTTGGGAGAGCTGCTGTGCGTCTGCCATGCGGACGAGGCTAGCGGTCTGGTNGGTTCGCTCAGCCGTACAGCCCATGAGTTACGTCGACGACCGATTGAGTCGAAGAAGGGCGCCCGGTAGGCTGTNGGCCGTGATGACCACCTCGATCATCATCAGCATTTCGTAGCGCACGTCGGGNTTTCGGCGTGCGCCACCAGCCGTCCACTTCGGTGGGCGGTTTTTCTTGTTCCAGGAAGGTTCCAACGTGACGCACCGCATCGGCATCATGGGTGGCGACGGCATCGGNCCCGAGGTCGTGGCCGAAGGCCTCAAGGTCATCGACGCCCTCGGCATCGAGTANGAGCGCATCGACTACGACCTTGGCGGCGAGCGGTACCTCAAGGACGGCACCGTCCTGCCNCAGGNGATCATCGACGAGTGGCGCGGGATCGATGCNCTCTACGCCGGCGCGGTCGGCACCCCCGACGTGCCGCCCGGCCTCATCGAGCGAGGCCTGNTGCTCAAGATGCGGTTCGAACTCGACCTGTACATCAACTACCGGCCGTTCCTCGGGGCGCGNACCGACGACGGCGGGGTCAGCCACGACTTCGTNGTCATCCGGGAGAACACCGAAGGCACCTACGCCGGAGAGGGCGGGCTGCTGCGGGCCAACACCCCGCACGAGATCGCCACCCAGGGTTCGGTCAACACCCGCATGGGTGTCGAACGCTGCGTCCGCTACGCCTTCGACCTCGCGATGAAGCGCAGCAAGCACGTCACGCTCGTGCACAAGACCAACGTCCTCACCTTCTCGGGTGATCTNTGGGANCGCACCTTCAACGAGGTNGCCGCCGAGTATCCCGAGGTCGAGACGGCGTACAACCATGTCGACGCCGCCTGCATCTACTTCGTNCAGGACCCNCAGCGGTANGACGTGATCGTCACCGACAACCTNTTCGGCGACATCCTCACCGACCTCGGTGGTGCGGTGTCGGGCGGTATCGGCCTGGCTCCCACCGCCAACCTGAANCCGAACGGCATGTCGATGTTCGAGCCGGTCCACGGCTCGGCGCCCGACATCGTCGGCACCGGCAAGGCAAACCCCATCGCCGCCATCCTGAGTGGTGCGATGATGTTGGACCACCTCGGCGAGTCCGAGGCGGCCGACCGCATCCGTGCGGCCTGCACCGAGCCCGAAACCCTGACCGGAACCACCAGCGAGATCGGCGACGCGNTCGTCGCTCNCCTCTGAAACCCACCATCAACCACCGAGCGCTNCTTNGCGTTCAGCGAATGCATCGAAGGTAACGACATGCCCATCACCCCGACGCCCCACATCTGGATGAACGGCGAGATGGTGCCGTGGGAGGACGCCAAGATCCATGTCCTCACCCACACGCTCCATTACGGCACNGGCGTCTTCGAAGGNATCCGTGCCTANGANACCGAGCAGGGTCCNGCCATCTTCCGGCTGACCGAGCACATNGAGCGCCTNTACAACTCGGCGAAGATCCTCGGCATGCCGATGCCGTACGACGTGCCGACCATTGTGCANGCCTGCAAGGACGTCGTNGCCGACTCCGGACTCGACGCCTGCTACCTCCGNCCGATCGCCTACTACGGCTATGGCGAGATGGGACTCGCNACCGGCGCCTGCACGACCGANATCGCCATCGCNGCGTGGCCGTGGGGTGCCTACCTGGGCGACGACGCCGTCACCAAGGGCGTGCGCATGAAGATCAGCTCGTGGACCCGCCACGACCACAACATCATGCCGCCGGCCGCAAAGACCACCGGCAACTACGCCAACAGCACCCTCGCCAAGATGGAAGCNCTCAATGCGGGCTACGACGAGGCGATCATGCTCAACGGNGCCGGTCTNGTGTCGGAATGCTCGGGNGAAAACATCTTCGTGGCCAAGGGTGATGTCATCCTCACCCCGCCCACCTCGTCGGGNGCNCTCCCCGGCATCACCCANCACACNGTGATGACCCTCGCCGCCGATCACGGCATCGACATCCNGGTNGGCGACCTGGCCCGCAGCGATCTCTACACCGCCGATGAAATCTTTGTCGTCGGCACCGCCGCNGAGGTCTCTGCCGTCAACTCCGTCGACGATCGNCCGGTGCCGTGCCCTGGNCCCGCCACCAAGGTGCTGGCCGANGCCTATGCCGATCTCGTGCGGGGCAGGAACGAGACGTATCGGGCCTGGAACGAANTGGCGTCATGACCCTCATCGACCGCAGCGCTGTCCACGATCCGTCCTGGCCCANCCAGGTCGACATCTACGACACGACCCTCCGCGACGGAAGTCAGCTGGAGGGCATTTCGCTGACGGTCGACGACAAGCTGCGCATCGCCGAGCAGCTCGACCGCCTTGGTGTGGCGTTCATCGAAGGTGGTTGGCCGGGCGCCAACCCGAAGGACGACGAGTTCTTCGAGCGGGCCAAGACCGAACTCGACCTGTCGACGTCAACCTTTGTCGCGTTCGGTTCCACTCGGCGGGCGAAAGGCAAAGTCGACAGTGATCAGACCCTCACGAATCTTGTCGCCGCCGGCACCGAGGTCGTCTGCATCGTCGGGAAGTGCTGGGACTACCACGTCACCGAGGCGCTGAAGACCACCCTCGACGAGGGTGTGGCGATGGTGGCCGATTCGGTCGAGTACCTGGTCGCCCAGGGCAAGCGGGTGTTCTTCGATGCCGAACACTTCTTCGACGGTTTCAAACGCAACCCCGAGTTCAGCCTTCGCGTTGTCGAAGCGGCGGCGATGGCCGGTGCCGAGGCCGTGGTGCTGTGCGACACCAACGGCGGGTCCCTTCCCCCTGATGTCGAAGCCGCGGTCGGTGCGGTCGTCGATCATGTCGACTGCCAGGTCGGCATCCATCTCCACAACGACACCGGCTGTGGCGTCGCCAACGCCCTTGCCGCCGTGCGCGCGGGTGCCACCCAGGTACAGGGCACGATCAACGGCTATGGCGAGCGGGTCGGTAACTGCGACCTCGTGCCGATCATGGCCAACCTCGAACTCAAGATGGGCATCCAATGTCTGCCGGAGGGGCGTCTTGCCCACCTCACCTCGGTTGCCCACCATGTAGCCGAGCTCGTGAACTTCTCGGTCGACCCGCAGCAGCCGTACGTGGGCTCGACGGCCTTTGCGCACAAGGCAGGTCTGCACACCTCGGCGCTGAGCCGGGCGAGCGACGCCTACGAGCACGTTGATCCGGAGGCGGTCGGCAACGGCACCCGTGTGCTCGTGTCGGAGATGGCTGGCCGTTCGACGCTCGAGATGAAGGCCGAGGCGCTCGGCATCGAGCTCGACGGCAAGACGGTCGGCGATGTCATTGACACGCTCAAAAAGCTCGAGCACGAGGGCTACCACTTCGAGGCGGCTGATGCGTCGCTCGAGCTGCTCATGCGTGGCGCTGCCGGCTGGGAGCAGCCGTTCTTCCGACTCGAGTCGTTCTCGGTCGATACCGATCACCGGTCCGGCACCAACGCCCGCCTCTGGAATGACGTCGCGGTCGATGTCGAGACCTCAGCCACCGTGAAGGTCTGGGTTGACGACACCCGTCACCTTGCGGTGGGTGAAGGCAATGGTCCGGTCAACGCGCTCGACGCTGCCCTGCGCAACGCCCTCGGCGACATCCACCCGGCGCTCGACCGCATCAGCCTCACCGACTTCAAGGTTCGTGTTCTCGACACGGGCAAGGGCACCGGCGCGATCACCCGTGTGTTGCTCGACTCGACCGACGGCGCTCGTGAGTGGACCACGATCGGGGTGAGCGAGAACATCATCGAGGCCTCATGGCAGGCCCTCGTCGATTCGCTGGTCTACGGCCTGCTTCACGCCGCGGACTAGCCGACGGGTCCTAAGTGAGGGCACCGGTCTCGGCGAGACGGTCCAGTTCGGCATCGTCGAGTCCGAGCCACTCGTTGAGGATCCGTCGGGTGTCGGCACCCAGACAGGGAGCCGGCCCTGCAGTGCAGGTCGGTGTGCGCGAAAAGCGGGTCGGGTTGGCGATGTGATGCTCGGTGCCGCCGACGGGATGCTCGACCTCGTCGAATGCGGCTCGGCCCAGGAGATGCGGGTCGGCGAGGTGATCGAGTGGCCCCATAACCGGCATTGCCGAGACGCCGGCCTGTTGGAGGCCGGCGGCGGCGGCGTTCTTGTCGCGATCGCAGGTCCAAGCGGCGAGGCGTTCGTCGATCTCATCGACTCTCGCCAGGCGTGCCTCGGTAGTGGCCAGTTTCGGGACGGTCTCCCAACCACAGGCGGCCTCGAGTCGCCGCCACGCGTCGTCGTCAGGGATGGCGATCGCAATCCATGCGTCGTCACCATCGGCTGGGTACACACCATGGGGCGCTTGGCTCGGCTGTCGATTCCCGAGATTGACCGGATCGATACCTGACTCGATCGCGGCGAGGTACTGCTCACCCAGGAGATAGACGGCCGCTTCCGCCTGGGACAGTTCGACAAACTGGCCCTCGCCAGTTCGTTCTCGATGGTCGAGGGCGGCGAGCACGGCGGTGGCGAGCATCTTGCCGGCGATGTGATCGGGATGGTTCATGGCCGTGCCGGACGGGTACGGCCCATCGGGGTGGCTCCACAGCAGGTGGATGCCGGCAAAAGCGGCGTTGAGTGGTCCGTAGGCCTTCTTGTCGCCCATCGGACCGCCGCGCCCGTAGCCCTGAGACGCGGCGTAGATCAGCTCGGGCTTCTCCGTGCGGAGATGGTCGTGATCGAGGCCGAGCTTGGCCATCATCCCGCCGCGATTGTTCTCGGCGACGACGTCGGCGGCGAGGCACAGCTCTCGGGCGAGACGGCGTCCCTCGTCGAGCGTGAGGTCGAGCGTGACGCCGGCCCGCCCCCGCGCCTCGGTGTTGAAGGCGAACCCCTTGTTCGGGTTGCCCAGGCCGGTGAAGCGGAGGTTGTCCATCTTTCCGGTGGACTCGATCTTGATCACCTCGGCGCCGAGTTCGCTCAGCATCCAGACGCACTCCGGGACAACGGCGGCGACACCGAACTCGACGACCCGTATCCCGGCGAGCGGGAGCGNCGCCGCAGCACCGCTGGGGGNGGGGAACGACCGGCGGTGNTGANCGCCCGACGCGTNGAGGCGAGGNGACGGNGTGGCCGAGAAGTTCCAGACCGACGANGCGATGCCGTCGACGAATGGAGCACGGGCNACCGTCTGNGGGTGNGCCACGTANTCNAGGGGGGTCTGCACCATCCCGAGCGGCATNCCCAGNGGTTCNGCNGCGGCNTACAGANCGGCGCGGGTGCGNTCGGCGAGCTNNCGTGCGGCGACCTNGCGGATCATCGGGGTGTTCATNCCGCGGTGGGCGAGATCCTTCCANTCGGGNCCCTCGAGCTCGTCGGGCGCGCCGAGNAGTTCGATGAAGAGGTCCCAGTCNCGTCCGGANGTGAGNACGACNCGGACNTAGCCGTCNGCGCATGGCAGCACGTAGTAGAGCCCGTCNGCCGAGCGGGTGCCCTCGACGGGAAGGAACGGATTGACGTCGAGATAATCCGGGACGATCACGGTCCANGGCACGAGGCCGCCNAGNGCNGCCTCTTGCGNGCTGACNTCGATGCGCTGCCCGTGACCNGTNCGGCTNCGCTCNAGGATNGCGGCGGNNGCGCCNAGCGCNCCGTGCACCGACGCACAGTCNTGAGCNAGGTAGCCNGGAAGNCTNGTCGGNGGCAGATGANGAAAACCCGCTGCGTGGAGTCCNCCCGACGCNGCGAGNGCGGGGAGGGGCTCGAGATGCCAATNGGCTCGTTCNCCGGTGAGNCCNAGGTCGGTGAGNGCCACGTGGATCAGNCCGGGNTGCNTGTCGNNGATCGCGTCGCGGTCGAGCGCNGCNGCCGGACCGTGATTTTCGANATAGATNTCGANGNCGGTCAGNTCGAACTGGTCTGCNGNGACCGGCNGCTTNCGGGCNTTGCGAAAGCGGTCGGCAGGGGAGCCNTCGTCGTCGGCATGGCGGANCCGTCGGACGTCGGCGCCGAGGTCGGCGAGCAANCGGGCGCAGAGCGCGCCACGCAGATCGGTGTCGTCGAGGACGACGANACCGGCGAGTGGGGCAGGGCTGGGCATGTTNGGAGTCTCGCGTGTCTCGGTGCCGCAGGCGATCTCGCTACGATTCCNGACATGGCAGCTCCNTCTCGTGTCCCCACCTCGCCCACGGCCCCGAAGCANTANGCCTCGCCGCCTCGCCGGGGTGATTCNTGGCGNGCCGAGCGTCCGGGCGANACCATCGGCGCCCCNCACCCGACCGGTGGTGCACTCGGCAACCAGGGCCCCGATCAGGGATACGCCATCAANCTCGCCAAGGCCTTCGCNGGCGATCTCATCCTNGCGCCCGGCGAGCATGCTGCCGACGCCCTNGATGGTGCCGTTGCCGTTGGTCTNCGCCGGGCGTCGATGTTCGGTCGGGCCCCGGTCCGCGACGACATCGANTTGGGCCTGCTCGCCTATGGCTTCCTCGGTGAGGCGCCGGCTGCGCTGATCGAGCTGCGCAGAGCGCTGTTCTCCGAGGTTCATCACACGACGATCCACTACTTCTCGGCCCGCGAGATCGCCGANCGAGTCGACGGCGNATGGCTCCGTCAACCGATCGCTTCGGCTCGTGTCGCCATCCAGGCCGACTGGAAGGCNGCGCTGGTCGACGGCGAGTCCTGACCANANCCCNGNCCGNCGNNCACCTGCTCNTCGNCGGAAAGTGACGACCGTTCCGCCGGTAGNCTCGGTCGNGTGACCAGCCCNCGCGTTCGTTTCGCNCCTGCCCCCACCGGGTTCCTGCANGTCGGCAGCGCCCGGTCGGCNCTCTTCAANTGGCTCTANGCCCGCAACNCCGGCGGCACNTTCGTNTTGCGGGTCGAGGACACCAACGCCGAGAAGACCACCCANGAGTTCGTCGACGCNATCACCGAGCCGCTNGCNTGGCTNGGNCTCGACTGGGATGAAGGCCCGTANTTCCAGTCCGAGCGCCTCGAGNTGCACATGGCGGCGGTGCAGCAGTTGCTCGACACNGGCCATGCCTATTNCTGCGACCTNTCGCAGGAAGAGATCGAGGCCAAGAACGANGANGCGGGCCTCAAGGGCGGNTATCACGGCTGGTCGCGNGATCGCGANGTCGAGGATGGGCCCGGTGTCGTCGTGCGCTTCCGGGCTCCCGACGATGGNGTCACNGTCATCGACGACATCGTTCGNGGTCGAGTCGAGGTCGCCCANGAGACNATCGAGGATTTCGTGATNCGTCGTGGCGACGGCAGCCCGGTCTTCCTCATCGCCAACGCNGTCGACGACCANGACATGGGCATCACCCATGTCATCCGCGGCGAGGATCTNCTNAACACGGCGCCGAAGGTCATGTTGCTGTGGGATGCGCTCGGNTANGGCGAGAAGCCGGTGTANGCCCACTTGCCGTTGCTCGTGAACGAGCAGCGNAAGAAGTTGTCGAAGCGGCGNGATTCGGTGGCGTTGGCNGCNTTCCGAGACGAGGGGTANCTGCCCGATGCCATGGCGAATGCCCTCGCTCTGCTGGGCTGGGGTCCGCCCGACGAGGTCGAGATTCGTCCGATGGNNGAGATCGTNGAGCTGTTTTCGCTGGAGACGGTCAACAAGGCGNCGGCCATGTTCGACGTGCAGAAACTNGGCCATATCAACGCCGAGTACATCAAAGCCCTCAGCGCGGCCGAGTTCANGGCCGCCGNCGAACCCTGGCTCACCAGCGACGANGCGCCGTGGCCGGCCGATGCCTACGACTCGGCGGTGGTCGANGCCCTCGCNCCNGAGNTCCAGCAGCGCATTTCNAAGCTCGACGAGGCNGCCGGCTGGTTGACCTGGCTGTTCGTGCNCCCGNCCGAGTTCGACGAGAAGTCGTGGTCCAAGGCCATGGTGAAGGGCCGGGCNGCCGATCGNGTGCTCGACGAGGTGATCGCCGCCCTCGACGGTGACGACTTCTCCGACGCTGGNCNTATCGAGCAGGTCGTTCTCGGGGTTGGCGATGCGCTTACCGAGGCGCTCGATGCCCGGGTGATGTCCCAGGCCCCCGTACGGGTTGCGCTCACCGGCGGGGGAGCAGGCATCCCGCTGTGGCAGGCGATGACCCTTCTCGGTCGCGACGAGTGCCTGGCCCGCCTTCGAGC
>PABW01000065.1 GCA_002699625.1 Acidimicrobiaceae bacterium | reverse complement strand
GAGGCCGGTCGAGGGGTCGACATGATGCAGTTGATCGAGCGCCTGAATCGTGACGTGAAAGTCCGGCGTGACGGCGATGGCGGTGAACGAGTGTCCGGCCCCCATGACCTTGACGCGGCGCCCTTCGGCATCGGCTCGTGCGACGATCGCTGCAAGTTCGTCCTCGCTGCGTGGCGCGAAGATCTCGCGCGGCTGGAAACGCTGCAGCTGCGACCAGTTCGTGACTTCTCGCCGTGCCATCACCAGTGCCTCAGGTCGACCGGGAACTCGTCGACAACCTCGGTGCCGTCGACGACCCACATCGTCTCATGCCGAGCCACGGTCGGGTCGAGGTGGGCGGGCACAAGACGGATTCGCTGATCGAGTTCGGTGGCCTGCTCGGGGCTGGGAACGAGGGTGATGTGTTCGTCGCTGCAGAACAGGACCTGCCCCTCCGGCCAGAGCGGATCGCCGTGGTCCATCCCGAGCGCTTTGAGTCCCGCATTCGCGACGACGTATCCATCGCCCTTCGACAGGATCGAACACTCGAGAAAGATCGCCTGACGGAACGGGAGATCGAGGCGCTGATACTGCGAGTCCCCAAGAAGAAAGGTGCCGGCCTGGATTTCGCTGGCCCACGTGTTGGTGTCGTAGGTACCGGTGCCCCCCGCCGAGATGATATCGCCGCCGACCTGCGCCGCAGCATCGAGCAGCAACGTCATGGCCTTCTCGACAAGGTGGATGCGTTTGGAGCGCTCCTCCACCATCATCAGATGGCCCTCGTAGCCCATGACGCCACGGACCTCCAGTCCGGCGCTTCGGGCCCGATCGGCAAGTCGGCCTGCGTCGCCGGGAGCGATTCCGCAGCGTGGCAGTCCGACATTGACGTCGATCAGGACGTTGCTAAGTCCCGCTGCGGCGGCGCGATCGACCGCTTCGTCGGAGTCAACGGCGATGGTGACGAGTGCGTCGACGTTCGCAAGGCGCTGAAGTTGGGTCCGATCGAGTACCTCGTTTGCGAGCAGGAGATCGTCGCCCAGGCCTGCAGCCGCCATTCCCTCGACCTCGCGAACCGTTGCGCATGTGAATGCCCGGTGGCCGGCATCAGCCAGGCGCCGTGCCAGCGCAGTCGACTTGAAGGCCTTGACGTGGGGCCGCAGTCGTGGTCCCGGGAGCGTCTCGCCGATGGCTCGAATGTTGTGATCCAGCGCGTGGACGTCGACCACGAGTGCGGGCACCGGGATTGCCATGGCCGCACCGTAGTGCGTGGAGGTCAGGCGTCGAACGAGGAACGATCGAGGCACGTGTCGCCCTGGCCGGCATAGAGCACACCGACAGATGAGATGAACGAGCGCTGGCTAGTCGATGGCCTTGGCGAGCGACTCCACGACCGAGGCCGTCGGTAGCGCAGCGATGGCCTGGGGTGGGCACAGAATCTTTCGGCCTCGACTTCCCCCGCCGACAATCACCTGCGTGCGCCCCATCACCAGCGCGTCGATCCAGACCGGGAGATCGCCAGGCAACCCAAAGGGCGTGACGCCGCCGATCATCATCCCGCCGGACCGCTCCATCGTCTCCTCCGGCGAGGCGAAGGACGCCTTGCGGCTCCCGAGGCGCTTCCGAACCACACCGTTGACGTCCAAGCGAGTCGAAGCCAGAACGACACAACACACCACGGGTCGCTCCTCGGACTTTCCGGCGACAAGGATCGCATTGGCACTGTCGTCGAGTGCGAAGCCGTAATGCTCACAGAAGGCTGATGTATCGGCGAGGTCCGGGTCGCAGTTGACGATGTCATACGGATAGTCGGTCGCACGAAGCGCCGCGAGAACGGGATCCATCTCGTTGAGTCTGCCACTCAGATGGCAATCAACGTCGTAGCGACCATCGCGGCGACGAACCCACTCTGCTGGAGACGGGTGAGTCGCTCGCCGAGCACGACTCGGGCGAGTATCGCCGTGGCGATCGGGTACAACGACGAGAGCACGGCGACGATCGCGAGATCCCCTTCGAGGGTGGCGTAGAGAAACAGCGCGTTCGAGAAGGTGTCCACGAATCCGGCAACGGCAGGCAGTCGGACATCGGACCGAACGGGCGGAAGCGGCGACTCTCGCTTCACGATGAAGAAGACGACCGCCATCGCACTCACGGTCATCAGGCGACCACCCACGATCGGCCAGGGCGCAGAGGCCTCGACGGTCTGATCCAGCCCCACAAACATCAGGCCGAAGCCGACCCCGGCAAACAAGGCCTCCAAGATGGCGGCGAGGCTGACCGACGACTGCTCGACCGGCGAGGCGCTCGCCAGTCCGATGGCGAGCAACGCCACCACGACACCAATCCACGCGGTGCCGGCGAGCGACTCGTCGGCGACCAGCAGCCCCCACCCGGCGGGTACGGCGGCTGATGTGATCGCTGTGAGGGGTGCGACAACCCCCATCGGGCCGCGGGCGAGCCCCCGATAGAGCAGCGCAAGCCCGATGAAGCCGGCAATCCCCGCCAATGCACCCCAGGCAAGATCGCCGAGGAGGAAGTCGTCTGCGATGACGATGGCACCGACCGTGATCAGCAGGAGTCCGATCGTGTGGGAAATGGCGAGCACACGGAGGACACTCATCCGCTTGCCTGCCAAACCACCCAGGAAATCTCCCGTCCCGAAAAGGGCAGCGGTGAGCAATGCGAGGGTGATGGCCACGGGCGCAGAACGTAGCGCTCAGTCGCTAGAAGGCCCTACCTCGTAAACGCCACCGCGCAGGCTTACCAGACCATCGGGGCCCCGCCGTTACAGCGCCAAATCTGACCGGTTGCAAAGCGGGAAGCGTCGGAAGCGAGGTAAAGGATCAGATTGGCCTGGTCTTCGGCTTCACCGATCATCTGCATCGGTGAAGCGCCGGTCAGCATCTTGATCTTGCCGTCAAGGGCCTCCGAATTGATGTTGCCATCTTCATCAGTAACCGAGACTTCGGTGAACGCAGTCACGGTTGCGCCCGGGGCAATGGTGTTGACGCGAACGCGCTTGTGAGCGCCTTCGATCGCTGCGGTGCGACCGAGGCTGGCGACCGCCGCCTTCGTCATTGCGTAGACCGCCAGGGTCGGCGCAGCAAAGTCCATGCCCGATGAGGCGACATTGATGATTGAGCCACCAGCCTCCTGAGTAAGCATCTGTCCGAGCGCCGCCTGGACTCCGAAGAACGGCCCCTTGAGATTGATCGCGAGCATGCGGTCAAGTTCTTCCTCGGTGACGTCGGTGAGCATCTGATTGTGGGGAACCCCCGCAATGTTGCCCATGACGTCGAGGCGTCCATAATCAGCCACGGCTCGGCCGACGAGCGCCTCGTTGTCAGATTTTTGCGTGATGTCGCAACGCAGGGCCACGGCGTCGCCGCCAGCGGCCGTGATTGCGTCGGCAGTCGAAGTCACCGCCACCTCATCAATGTCACCGAGAATCAAGGAAGCGCCCACCGACGCAAACAATTCGGCCGTGGCCTTACCGATCCCGCTACCAGCTCCGGTGAGGACGGCAACCTTGCCATCGAGCCGGAACGGATCAAGAACGTCGGTCATGAGAGCTCTCCTTCTTTGATGTGGCCAGATTGTTGCTCGCACGCTGTTGATCTGCAATGTGCGTTCGACGCGCCGAGACGCCAAGCTGCCTGACGACGCAGCGATAGGGGGACAGCGTGCAGGGACTCATCTGCGAAGGGACGACCGAAGACAGCGTGCGACTGTCGGATGACATTCGGCTTGTTGGCGACCTTTCGCCACGACAGGTTCGCGTTGAGATCCATGCCGCCGGCGTCTGCGGCAGCGACATGAGCTGTATCCACGGCATGTACTACATGCCGACGCCCCTGATTCCCGGCCATGAGGCCGCGGGCAAGGTGGTTGAGGTCGGCTCAGCCGTCACCTACTGCGAGGTTGGCGACCATATCATCCTCTCGACGTTCGGTAACTGCGGCCACTGCGCCGACTGCGAGGTCGGCGACCCGGGCAACTGTGCCGTCGGCATGGGTGGCCTCTCGCAGCCCTACGCCGAAGGTGACCAAGCGCTCTACAACTTCGCCAACGTCGGCGCGTTCGTGCAGGAAACCATCGTCGCCGAGAACCAGTGCATCCCCATCCCGAAGGAGATGCCGCTGACCAGTGCGGCCCTCATCGGCTGCGGCGTGATGACCGGCACCGGCGCAGTCTTCAACCGTGCCCAGGTACAGCTGGGCGATACCTGTGTCGTGATCGGCGCCGGGGGCGTCGGTCTCAACGTCATCCAGGCCGCGAAGCTGGTCGGAGCAAGTCAGATCATCGCCATCGACCGCATTCCTGAAAAGGAGAAGCTCGCCACCGAGTTCGGCGCCACTGATTTCATCCTGGCCGAAGACGATCTGGACATGGTCAACGCCGTGAAGCAGCTAAGCGGCGGCGGGGTCCACCACGCATTCGAGGTGGTCGGCCACGCCGGACTGCTTGCGGATGCGATCAACATGACTCGGGCCGGCGGAAACGTCTGCGCCGTCGGCGTCCCTGACCTCACCGCAACCGTCACCTACAACTTCCAATCGCTGCATCAGAACAAGAACCTGATGGGGATCCGTGCCGGAGGCGCCAAGCCACGCAAGGACTTCCGCACGCTCACCAATCTGTACATGAACGGTCAGCTCAAACTCGACGAGATGATCTCGAACACGGCGGGCCTCGACGGCCTCATCGGTGCCTTCGACGCCATGCGGGCCGGAACCGAGGCCCGCACGGTGCTCTTGCCCCACGGCTGAGGTCTACGACGCTCGCATGACGTCGATCACCTGCTCGGCGAACCGGAGCACGTGCTCGGGCGTCAACGGGTGCCCGAAATCCATGGTGAAGTGGGTGATCTCAAGTTCACGCAAATGTGCGAGGTGCTCGAGGAGCGCCTCGCTTTCGGCGTCGGTCGTCGGCAGTGGACGCTCGATCGTGGTGCCAACCTCGATCGACAGAGGATCGCGGCCCGCCTTCTCCGCAGACTCGCGGACGATGCCGAGCCGCATACGCCAGTCGTCATCACCAAGGAAGAAGCAGTTCCACTGATCGGCCTGACGTCCGACGAGCGGCAGGCCGACCTTGGGGCCGAATGCGCCGATACAGATCCGTGGTTCGGGTTCTGGCAGTGGCGGGGCGCTGGCGTCGGTGATCGAGTAGTGCACACCCTCGAAACTCGGATGATCTTCGGTCCACATCACACGACAGATCTGGATGAGTTCTTCAAGCTGAGCGAAACGCACTGATGGCTTCGGGAAGTCGTAGCCGTAGGCCGCGTACTCGTCGACGCGCCACCCGGCTCCGATACCGAGCACGAAGCGACCGCCGGTCAACGTCTGCAGGGTCGCCGCCATCTTCGCCGTGAGGGCAGGTGGGCGGTACCCGTGGCCGAGGACGTGGTGACACAGGGTGACATTGGGGAACTTAGCGCCCAACCAGGTGAGGGTGGTCCAGGCTTCCAGGAAGGGGTCGGTGCGAGCGTCGAAGCCGTAGAAGTGGTCAGCGACCCAGAGGCTGTCGAAGAACGGGAGGGCGGTCGGGAGAATGTGCTCCTGTTGGTACAAGACGATCGCCTGGTGGTCGCTGCCGGCATTGCCGATCACCGGCGACAGCCAGCCGAACTTGAGGTCGTGGGTCATAGCCCGCACGGTAGGCCCTTCGCGCGGTGCTCGGGTGGCTCTGGGTCGAGTGCTTCGCGAGGATGCCGTCATGATCGTTGTTCGTTCCGAGACCCACCGTCGTCACTGCGGCCTTGAGCTTGATGGCGCAACGATCGTGCCCTCGTGGGAAAGCCAGGATCGGGCGGAGCACGTTGACCGGGCGCTTGACGAGGACGGGACGCATGAGACGATCGGCCCCGACGCCTTCGATGCGGAGCTCGTCAATGAGATCCACGACGCCGACTACGTCCGCTTCCTCGCCGAGGCTTGGCCTCGCTGGCAGGCCGAGGGCCATACGGCAGCGGGGGCGATGGCGTTCGGTTGGCCCGCGCGTCGGTTCCGCGACGTGCGCCCCGCCACCCTCGAAGCCCAACTCGGCTACTACTCGTTTGCCGCAGATTGTTCGATCAGCGACGGCACCTGGGAGGCTGCGCGCGACAGCGCTGCGATCGCCGACACAGCGGCCCAGCGGGCCCTCGCCGGTGCGCCGGTGGTGTTCGCTCGCTGTCGGCCGCCGGGCCACCATGCCATGAAGGACCAATTCGGGGGCTACTGCTATCTCAACAACGCCGCCATCGCGGCACAGCGGCTCCGTTCCGGCGGACATGGCAACGTCGCGCTGCTCGACGTCGACTACCACCATGGAAACGGAACGCAGGACATCTTCTATGAGCGCGACGACGTGCGGGTCTGCAGCATCCACGGCGATCCGTTGGAGGATTTCCCCTACTTCTTGGGCCACGCAGACGAGGAAGGCGCCGGTCTGGGCGACGGACACAATCGCAACCTCCCACTTCCTCGGGGAACGGACGCCGAGACATGGTTCGGCACGCTCGACGGGGCGATCGACTGGCTGAGCACCTCCTCCCCCACGGCGCTCGTCGTTTCGCTCGGACTCGACACCTTTGCCGACGATCCGATTTCCCACTTTCGCCTGCAGCAGCCAGACTTCATTCGGCTTGGTCAGCGTCTCGCGGCGATCGAATTACCGACGGTGCTGGTGATGGAGGGCGGTTATGCCACCGAGGAACTCGGCCGGAACGTGGCCGCCGTGCTCTCCGGCTTCGAGACCGGCCGCAGCGACTAGCTGATGACGTCCGCCAGCGCAGCAAGGAAGCGATCGTTTTCGGCCGGTGTCCCGATGGTGACCCGGATGCCTTCACCGGCGAACGGGCGGGTAACCACGCCCCGACGCTCAAGTTCCACATATATTCCGTCGGTCCGGTCGCCGAGTTCCAAGTACACGAAGTTTGCCTGCGTCGGAAAGAGCTGCCAGCCGGCCGCCTCGAGTTCCGATACGACTCGCTCGCGCTCACTGATGATCACATCGATCTTGGGCTGGTACTCCGCTCGATGCCGGACGGCCGCAAGTGCGCCTGCCTGCGCCACGAGGTTGACGGCGAATGGCAGCAACGTCTTGTCGACCTCAGTGACAACGGCTGGGTCGGCGACGAGATAGCCGACACGGAGTCCGGCGAGGCCGTAGGCCTTGGACATCGACCGGCTCACGACAACATTCGGAAAGTCGGGAAGGAGGTCGTGGACCGGGTCACCGAAGGACGGGTCGACGAACTCTCGATAAGCCTCGTCGACGAGGACGATCACCCGGCGAGGGATCTGCTCGAGCGTCGCTCGAAGAGCGGCGGTGCTAACCGCGGGCCCGGTCGGATTGTTCGGGGTCGCGATCAGTACGAGTTTCGTGCGCTCCGTGACGGCGTCCGCCACGGCATCGAGATCGAACGCGCCGTCGGCAAGCGGCACCGGAACGAGTTGGGCACCCATCAGCATCGTGTCGATCGGGTACACCTCGAACGAACGCCACGGCGTGACGACTTCGTCCCCCGGATCGACGTACGTCAAGAAGAGCTGTTGGATGAGGCCGACCGAGCCGCACCCCACGGTGACATGATCATCGCCAACACCGTGCCACTCCGCGATTGCCGAACGCAGCTCGCCAGCACGGTGGTCGCTGTAACGGTTCACCCCCACCGCCGCTGCGGTAATCGCGTCGACGACCGGCGGGATTGGCGCATAGGGGTTCTCGTTCGACGCCAACTTGATTGCGTCGATAATGCCGTGCTCGGCCTCAGCTTGTGCCGCTCCCTTCCCAGGTCGATAGGCGGGCAGCTGGGACACGGCGGGGCGGACGTCACCGGGAGACTCTGCGCTCATGACGGCCAGTATGACCCCTTCGAGCGAGCGTGCACCGCGTCCGGCCCGAACACACGTGCCAGACTCCGGCCCGTGGATCCGCTGACCATCGCTGCCCTGCTCGTCTTTGCGTGCGTTGTCGGCATCTACGGCTCGGTGATCGGTGCTGGCGGCGGCTTCGTCCTGATCCCGGGGCTCGTCCTGCTGTTCGACCTCGAGGGGGTCGAGGCAGTCGGTACCGGTGCGGTCGCACTGGCCGCCATCGGCATCGCCGGAGCCCGGACCTATGACCAGAAGGGCCTGGTCGACCGGCGGGGAGCATCCTGGTTCGCGGCAGGCGCAATCCCCTCGGCGCTCTTCTTCGCAGCTATCGTCGCGGACCGCATCGACAGTGCCGTCTTCGCGGACCTCCTCGGCCTGTTGCTCTTGACGCTCGCTGTTTTCGTGGTGGCGATGCCGACGACGTTCGAAGAGCATGGCGAACCTGATGTGCGCTCGCTGCGTGCCTTGCCAGCGGGCGGCGTCCTGGTCGGTTTCGTCGCCGGGACGTTCGCCGTCGGAGGCGGGCTCATCACCCTTCCCTTCCTTGCGCGTCTTCGTCGGCTAGACCCCCACCGAGCTGCCGCGACCACAGCAGCCACCGCCATGCTCAGTTCGTTGGCGTCATCCACTGGTCATGCCATCGTCGGAAACGTGCGGTGGTCGCACGCTGCCGTACTCGCCGTCGGTGCAGCGATCGGCGGGACCTTCGGCGCCAGCCGCGCCGGGCACCTTCAGCCGCGGACGGTGCTCGTTCTCGTCGCCTGCGGACTGGTCGCGACAGGCGTGCCGCTCCTCCTGCGTTGACCGGCACGCGCTTGCGAGAAGCTCAGTCCTCGCCGACCCGCCGAGGAAGGCTGCTGCCTTCGATCGCGGCGAGGAAGGGGTACCGGAGCGGCTCGATGCGATCGAACGCAGCATCGACCTCAACCGACCGCCGTCCTTCTCCCGAGCGAAGCTGACCGAGCACCGAGCGAGGGTCATCCGTGAGCAACTGAAGCTCAGCGAAGCGACCGGGCGCCAAGGCCGAGCCGAATCGCAAGGACGCAGCGACACTCGGGCCGAGCGAAGCGACCCTTTTCTCACGGTCGATCACGAGTCGGAGACCGACGTGGCCGACATGGACGAGGTCGTGNTCGTCGAGGCGCAGGTTGGGGGCCGAGGCGGTCGACAGCAGTGTCAGGGCGTCACCGCTCCGGACNNCTCGTGCACCCGCGCCGTCCATGCGNCCGGCCNNNTCAAGCTGGTCGCGACGCGAACTCATCGCCGCAATCGCCGTAGCGGGATCGATCGANNTCGCGTACCACGTGAGGTAGACGCTCCGCCCCTGACCCCAGACCGTGTCATCGTCGGNAGCGATCCGGCAGTNGTGGAGGTCGGGCGGTGCCACATACCGGTGACCCGTGACGACATCCGGAAGCGCCAGGTTCGGTGCGAGATGCTCCAGGTCGTACCATCGGTTCCAGGCCGCCCCGTTGTCGATGTCGACGTCGAGCGCAGCCAGAATCAGGCCGACGGCCCGCTCACCCATGGGCAGCCTGGCTAGCCATGCACCGACATCGACGAGTTCGGGTTGATCTCGCGGTTGCGGCTGAAGAAGCCGATGTCGAGCTCCACGCCTGAATACCGGCCCTTCACAACGAGAGGATCGCTGTCGTGGTCGTGTCCGGCCTCAACCGCTTCGATGAGGTCACCCATCATCTGCGCAGCCGAACCAGCGTTCTTGTACTGGTTGCCGCTGGTACCGATCGCAACATAGAAGCCATCGAGATCAGTTCGGTCGTAGATCGGGATCCAGTCGTCGCTCACGTCGTACAGGTCGACGATGCCCTTCTTTTCGTGGGGCATCCCGAGGGCCGGCAGACGACGGTTGGCCCGCAACATCTGCACCTCCCACTGCTCGGCGTTGATGGTCTGGTCGTAATCGTCGGGATCGACGTACTCGCGCTCGTCGCACACCGGATCGCCTGAGCCGATGAGGATGTGGTTGCCGACCTCGGGTCGGAAATAGATGCCGAGATCGTCGTCGGCGGCAGTAACCCCGTCGGCTTCGAAGTCGACGCCCTGAGGCGCCGGCGCGTGGTGGACCTCGTGACGCAGCGCCCTGGTCTTGATGTTCATCGACTCGTAGACCCCGGCCATCTCGTTGATGATGTAGCTGTGGGGGCCAGCAACGTTGATGACGACCTTGGCTCGTGGGGACCGGCCGTCGGCGAGCGTGACCCCGGCGACCCGACCATCAGCGCGATCGACAGAGACGACCTGGGCGCCGAACCAGAACTCGGCACCGTTCGCTTCGGCTCCGCGTTGAAGGTTGTGGCAGGAGAGCTGAGGATCGCTCACGTACCCGGCGTCTGGGGCGAAATAGCCGCGCTCGATCGCCCCCTGCGCGTTTTTCCAGAAGGCATCATCGTCGGGACGTGTCGGGGGACCGAACAGACCCGGGTCGAGGTACGGGAGCCGTTCCTTGATCGTGGCGGCATCCCACGTCTCGTGCGGCATGTCCATCTCGTCCCAGAGAGCCTTGACACGAGCGGCGTGGGTGCCCTCACCGGGAGGTTGGAAGACGAGTTGGCCGGTCATGTGGTAGTCGATCAGCCCGAGCTCGTCGTCGGTGCCGATGTACGCCGGCCAATCCTTCCAGTAGTGCATGCCCTCCCACGCGAGGTTGGTCCCCTCCACGCTCGAGTAGCTGAAGCGCACAATCGCGCACGAGTTGATGGTCGAACCAGCGCCGGCAGACGCCGCCTTGTCGACGGTGAGTGTCGACCAGCCGCGGCCAGCGAGCTCGTGGGCGATGGCGGCGCCGATCACGCCGGCTCCGATGATGATGGCGTCGTAGGCCTCGGGCGTTTCGCTCATGGCGCGAAAGGTACCGATGAACGCCTGAGGTGTCGATACTCGTGCGGACATTCCCGCAGGATGGGAGGCTGCGGATTCCGGGACCTGACGGTGTGTCAGGTATGGTGACGACATGCCGGTGCCGCTCGAGGACTTCCCAAAGATCATCAGCGTCGACGACCATGTCGTCGAACCTCCACACGTCTGGCAGGACCGTCTACCGGAGAAGTACAAGGCCGCAGGGCCGCGCATCGTGATTGCCCCTCAGGGTGAGATGACGCTGGTCGACGGGTCTTGGGTCGAGACGCCGGGCGACGGCGACAAGATGGCGGCCTGGTGGCACTACGAAGATCATCGCTACCAGATCAAGGAAATGATCGCCTGCGCTGGCCGTGACCCGAAGACCGTCACGATGCAAGGTGTCACCTACGACGACATCCGACCCGGCTGCTACGAGCCCAAAGCGCGGCTCGAGGACATGGACGACAACCATGTTGAAGCGTCCATCTGCTTCCCGAATTACCCGCGCTTCTGTGGCCAGTTGTTCGCCGAGCGCAAGGACAAGGAACTCTCGAAGCTCTGTGTGGAGGCCTACAACGACTGGATGGTCGAGGAATGGTGCGGCGATTCCGGCGGCCGCCTGATCCCGCTTTGCCTCGTGCCGCTCTGGGATGCCGAACTCGCAGCGGCGGAGATCCGACGCAATGCCGCTCGTGGCGTGAATGCGGTTGCCTGGTCGGAGCTGCCGGCGTGGCTCGGGCTGCCGTCCATCCATTCAGGGCACTGGGATCCGTTCTTCCAGGCCTGTGAGGAGACCGGCACCGTCATCACGATGCACATCGGCTCGGGCACGCGCACCGTTCGGCCGGCCGACGACTGCCCGACGATCGTCACCGCCGCCATGATCTCGGCGAACTCCGCCGCCTCGATGATCGACTTCCTCTTCTCGGGGGTGCTCGTCCGATACCCGAACCTGAAGCTGATGTACGCGGAGAGCCAGATCGGCTGGATCCCCTACTACCTCGAACGCGCCGACGACAACTACAACACGCACATGTGGGCGCAGGGCGAAGAGCGTCTGCCCGAGCCGCCGTCGTACTACTACCACCGCCAGATCTACAGCTGCTTCTTCAAGGACACGGCAGGCATGAAGCTGCTCGACGAGGTCGGTGTCGACAATGTGCTTTTCGAGACCGACTACCCCCACAGCGACGGCACCTTCCCCCGCTCCAAAGACGTCGCTCACGAACTGTTCGGCCACCTCGACCCCGAGGTCGTGCACAAGATCGCCCGCGGCAACGCCATCAAGCTGTTCAACCTCCCGTTCGAGTGACATGACGGCCGCGGCGGCCGGCTTCGAGGCGGCGACCCTTCTGGTCGTGCACCACTCCCCTGGCACCGCGGTCCCCGCGATGGTCGACGCGGCGCTGGACGGAGCACGCTCTGATGGGCTCGAGCGCCTCCGGGTGGTGGTCGTGTCCGCACTGGAGGTGACCTCAGCAGACGTTTTGGGCGCTGCGGGCTACCTGCTCGCAACACCCGCAAACCTCGGCTACATGAGTGGCGCGCTCAAGCACGCTTTCGACACGACCTACAACGACGCGCTCAACGTGACGCGGGGTCAACCGTACGGGGTGCTCGTCCACGGCGAATCGGATACCGATGGAGCGTTGCTCGGCATCCGGAAGATCGTGACCGGCCTCGCCTGGTGCGCCGTGGCGGAGCCGGTATCGGTGATCGGCTCGGTTGAGGAGCGTCTTGACGACTGTCGAGAACTCGGCGCCGTTGTCGCCGCCACGACGCTCGGTTACTGATCGAGTACCCGACTGAGGTCCGCCCAGAGATCCTCGGTGTCCTCACAGCCGACACTGAGGCGGACGAGGCCCGGCGGTACCGTGTCCGAGTACCGGCTTCGGCGTTCAATCAGCGACTCGACGCCACCGAGGCTGGTTGCATGACGGATCACCCGAAGCGACTGACAAACGCGATCTGCCGTCGCCGCGTCGGCGACTTCGAAGCTGACCATCGCGCCAAAGCCCGGATACCGAACGACGTCGATCGCTGCATGCTCGGTGAGGCGCGCGGCGATCGTGGAAGCGCTCGCCTCAGCGGTCGTAAGCCGCATGGCGAGGGTTCGGACCCCTCGCAGTGCGAGGAACGTCTCGAGGGTGCCCGGCACCGAACCGGCGAGCGTTCGGGCGGCACGAAGAGTGTCGGCGTAGGCCCCGTCTCGGGTCGTGACGATTCCGCCAAGAAGGTCGCTGTGGCCACCGATGAACTTCGTGCTCGATTGCATCACAGCGTCCGCACCGAGGTCCAGTGGTTGCTGCCGGAGAGCGGTTGCGAACGTGTTGTCGACGACAAACCTTGCATGCTGCGGGTGAGTCGCCCCACCGATCGCCTCGAGATCACCCACGATCAGCATGGGATTCGTGGGACTTTCCGCCCACACGAGATCGGCCGTGGCTCGGGCTTCCACCCATCGGGCTGTGTCGTCCATGGGCAGCGAAGAAACGGTCCAGCGGCCGAGCTTCTCGCCCGTCGCCGCGACCTGGCTCACACCGTGGTAGCAGCCGTCGGGAATGACCACCGTGGCCCCGACGCTCAGCTGATCGAAGACCGCCGACACGGCCGCCATGCCCGATGCGTACGCGACGCCGTGCGCCCGCTCAAGTCCACCGACGACGAGCTCCAACGCCTCCCAGGCCTCAGTGGCTTCGCCACGGCTGTAGATCCGTTCGCCCCCGTGTTCGAACGTCGAAGTGGTGATGATCGGGTGGTTCAGCGCATCGCCCGGCCCCTCGGGGCGACCGGCAGCGATCAACCAGGTCGCCGGATCAAGGTCGTGGGGATCGAGGCTCATCGTGGGGAGGGTAGTGGGCAGACGCGGTCACCACCTGCGAGACTCACCGGCGTGGACGACGCCGTCGAGATCAACCGATCCAGCGGCCTGCGCCGCCTCGAGCGATCCGTGCCGTTCCCGGTCGGACCATCGACCTTCGAGGACATCTGGAGCCGACGCGCCGATGCGTCGATCGCGGTCATCGACACGGATCGCGCTTGGACCACGCGCGAGCTACGCGCCGATGTCGAACGCGTCGCGCGTGTTCTCGCGGCAGCGGAATACGGTGCCGGAAATCGGCTGGCCTGGGCACTCGGGAACGACGTCGGCAGCCTGATCTCCCTTCTCGCTACTGTCCGCGTCAGGGCGGTGTGGATCGGCCTCAGCAGGAGGGCGACGAAGGCCGAGCGAGACGTGGTGCTCGACGATGCGCATCCCGATGCGGTGTTCGAGACGCTCCCGCACGATGACCCCACAGTCGACCTGCCGGAGCCGCCGGCGCCGACCGATCCGGCCGCCATCGCGTACACCTCGGGTACCACTGGGCGCCCGAAAGGCGCCGTCCACACACAGCAGCAGCTGCTGTACCCCGCCGCTGCGGCCATCGCCACCGAAGGCCTCGACGCAGACGCCCGTATCGGCACTCCCCTGCCGCTCTCGACACTCAACATTCTGCTCCTCGGCCCCCTCACTGCCCTTGCGTGCGGGGGCGTTGCCGTGATGATGAAGCGAACGAGCGCATCCGAGGTCGCCGAGGACCTCGAGCNGTACGCCGTNACGAGAGCACTGCTCGTGCCCACGATGGTGCANGATCTCGTCTCGCAGGGCGTCANCCCNGCGCAACTCCAGGNCNTTGANCGCCTGATCGTCGGCGGTGCCGGCTACGACNCCNGTCGAGCAGCNGCNGCNCANGACNNNCTCGGCGTGCCCGTGGTGGCCAGCTACGGCCTGTCGGAGGCGCCCACCGGCGTCGCNCGGATGCGGGCAGGCAGNGGNGGGGCCACCCCNCTTCCCGGGGTCGATGTCCGTATCGAGGATGATGGCGAGATCACCCTGTCAAGCGTCNCTGAGGGTCCNTGGGCCGGATGCTGGCACGGAACGCTNGGCTACTGGGGCGATCCGGCGGCCACTGANGCACTCTGGANAGGCGGACGACTCCACACCGGNGATGNTGGCGCNCTCGGACTCGACGAGCGTCTCCTCGTCAGCGGCCGTATCAGCGAGATGATCAATCGGGGTGGTGCAAGCNTTGCTCCNGCCGAAGTCGAGGCGGCNCTCCTCGCCCTTGATGGCGTTGTAGACGTTGCGGTCTTCGGCGTCCCTGATGAACGTCTCGGACACATCGTGGCGGCGGCAGTGGTCGGCGATGCCGACGTCGAGGCCCTTGGCGCCGCGCTTCGCTCGACACTCAGCGGCTTCAAGGTGCCCGAGCAGTGGATTCGTCTCGACACCCTACCCCGTAACGCCAATCGCAAGATCGATCGGGATGCGCTGCGCGCGATGCTCGGAGACTAGAGCCCGCCGGTATCGGTCTCGAGGCCGAACTCGAATCGGCCGAGCGGCTCGAACACCCTCGCGGCGACCATTGCGTGTTGCGACGCAACATGAATGTCCCGGAACACTCGCTGTAGCGGCGATCGGCGGTAGACCGCTTCTCCCCCGGCGGACGTGTAGCACCGATCGACTGCGCCGAGTGCGGCATCGGCTGCCGCGTTTGCTGCCAGCCGAAGGGCAACCTTGCGTTCATTGGTGACTCGGCCGCTGGAAGCGGCTTCATCCCACGAGCGACCGACTTCATCGGCGACATAGGCACGGGCGCCACGAACCGCCGCGACAGAACGGGCGAGATCGGCCTGCACAGGAGCGCGGTGAGCAAGGCCTTTGCTCGATCCCTGCGGGATCTTGTCGGCGAGAAGTGTGAGTTCCTCGATCGCCCGCTCGGCGAGACCGACCATCGTCATGGCAACGCCAAGGGCAAGGGCACCGAAGGTCGAGCAGCGATACAGCGGCGTGTCGACGACGAGTGACCGTCGATCCATTGAGACGATCCGCTCGAGCGGAACGTGCGCATTGTGGACTCGGTAATCGGTCGAATGCGTGCCCTGAAGGCCACTGACGTACCAGGTATCGAGCTCCTCGACCTCTGTAAAGAAGGCAAAGCCGACCCGTCCGCCATCGGGAAGCGCAGCAGGCGAACCCTCACTATCGACGATGCGGACACCACCGCCCATCGTGGTGGTATGGCTGGCGCCACTCCCCCACGCCCATTCACCGCTCACACGGGCCGCTGCAGCACCGAGTGTTGCCACACCCATCGGGGCGGCGAACCCGCCGGCTACGGCATCGGTACGGCCGAAAATCTCGTGCGCTACCTCACGATCAAGACGCGAAGCCAGGAGCCCGGTCGTGTTGGCGATCATCACGCACCAACCGGCAGCGCCATCCGCTCGGGCGATCTCCGCGATCGAATCGAGACCCGTCTGCAGCGACGCGCCGGCTCCGCCATAGTTCTCGGGCACCCACAGCTTGAACGACCCGGCATCGACGAGCGCGGCGACGGTACTGGGCGCGAGACGGCCGGCTGCTTCCGTCGCAGCGGCGTCGTTTCGGATCGTGGCGAGCATGTCCATGTCGGTGGTGGTTCGGCACTTCGGTACCGGGCCCGGGCGGGAGGGTAGGGTCCCATGCATGGGAGAGATGATCGAATTGGGCGACCATGCACGCGGCTATCTTGCGGTGCCCGACAATGGTGCCGGGCCTGGAGTTCTCGTGATCCAGGAGTGGTGGGGCCTGAATCCCCAGATGAAGGGCACGGCGGACCATCTCGCCGAGAACGGCTTTGTCGCTCTTGCCCCAGATCTCTACCGAGGCGAGCTCGCCGGCCATGACGAAATGGACAAGGCGGGTCACCTGATGAGCACGCTCCCGCCCGAACGGGCAGCCGCCGACATGAGCCTTGCGGTCGACGCCTTGCGTGATCACGCGTCCACGACGGGGAGCACGATTGGCGCGATCGGCTTTTGCATGGGAGGGATGCTCAGCCTGCTCGTCGCTGCGCTCCGAGGCGACGCCGTGGGGGCAGCGGTGCCGTTTTACGGGTATCCGACCGGTGACGAACCTGATTGGGCCGGCCTTCGCGCCACCGTGCGCGGACACTTCTGTGAGTATGACGATTTCTTCCCGGCTGATGGTGCACGGGACCTTGAGGCCCGGCTTCAGGGCATGGGCAAGGATGTGCAGATCGCCTTCCATCCCGCAGGGCACGCCTTCATGAACGAGACGGACCCGTTCGGCATTCACGACGCAGAGCTCGCTGCCCAGCTCTGGCCGGAAGTCATCGGCTTCCTTCACGCCGAGCTCTCGTGAGGATGTCAGAGATGGATGACCTCTGCTGCGCGCCCATCCTTGCGGCCCCGATCAGCGAGCACGAGGCAGCCGAGGTAGCGGTGGTCCTGAAGGCACTCGCAGACCCGATTCGGCTGCGCCTCGTCAGCGTTGTCGCGGCCGGCGGCGAGGCGTGCGCCTGCGACTTGCCTGCACTCGTCGGCAGAGCGCAACCGACGGTCAGCCATCACCTGTCACAGCTGGTGAAGGCAGGCATCCTCGAGCGTGAACAGCGAGGGAAGTGGGCGTGGTTTGCGGTGAACGAAGCCAGGATCGCTCACGTTCGCGCCCTTCTCAGCTCGGATGACTCGCCCCAGGGTCACCGCGACACGTAGCCTGACGCCATGACCGACACCCAGGAACCCGATCTCGGCGCGTTCGAGCCCGACCAAGAGGGAATCACGCTTGAGCGCCCGGAAGGGCACGTCGACCTTGAGGCTGAGCGTCTGAATCGAAAGCAGCGGCTCGCAGCGGGTTTGCGAATCATGGGGCGCCTCCGACTCGCCGAAGGGGTCGCCGGCCATGTCACGGTCCGTGATCCCGAGTATCCCGATCGGTTCTGGGTGAATCCGTTCGGGCTCAACTTCAAGCTAATGACCGTATCGGATCTCATCTGTGTCGATCATGAGGGCGCGGTCGTCGAAGGCGACAAGCCCGTGAACGCAGCAGCATTTGCGATTCACTCCCAACTGCACGCCGCCAGGCCTGACGTCATCGCGGCTGCTCACTCGCATTCGATGTACGGCAAGACCTTCTCGACGCTGGGGAAACCGCTCAAGATGATCAGCCAGGACTCCACGATGTTCTACAACGACGTCGCGTTGTGCGACGCAGGTGCCGGTGCCGTCGTCCTCGATACGGCAGTCGGTGCCGCGATGGCGGAGGCTCTCGGTTCCCGCAAGGCACTCATCCACCAGAATCACGGCATCATCACGGCCGGCGGGTCCGTCGATGCTGCCGTGTGGTGGTTCGTGGCGCTCGAGCGCTGCTGTCAGAGCCAGCTGGTGGCCGAGGCAGCGGGAACTCCCATCGAGATTCCTGAGGATCTGTGTCAGAGCGGTTACGACGCTCAGGGCCACGATCTCGCCGGCTGGTTTCAGTTCCAGCCATGGTGGGACGAACTCTGCCGCGACGAACCTGAGTTCCTGAACTAGACGCCCCGGTCAGAGGCCGCAGTCAGCTCCGGCCGGTTGCGCCGGCGATCGGTGGGAACCGGGTGGTCGCCGCAGCCACGGTCCAATCCATGTGGTTGCGGACGTACTCCTCGGAGGCCTCGCGCCTCGGCTGATAGTCCCAGTCGACCCGACGGCCGGCTGACATGCCGGCGTGCACGGCGCGGCGCATCCGCTGGGAGGCGAGGACGTCCGCACGGGTCTGGGCGCTATCCCAGCGCTCGCGGACCTCGGCAGCGAAGGCGGCTTCGACCTCGGCGTAGGACGGGTTTGCGGCGAGATTCTGCAGCTCTTCGGGGTCGGCATCCATGTCGAACAGCATCGGTGGGTCGATATCGCACTGGACGTACTTCCACCGGCCACGGCGAATCATGAAGATCGCGTGCGGCGAGCGCATCAAGGTTCGGGGTCTGCACGATCGGGTGGCCGTAGGTGCTGGTGAACTGCGGCGCGAGCTGATCCGCCATGATCACCACGATGTTCGGTCGCTTGGTCACGGGCAGGACGCTACCGTCTCCCTGAACGCTCGTTCAATGACCGTGTCGAGCGGCCTTCAGAGCCCGAGTCGCTCCAGGATGTGGCCGACGCAATCGTCGATCGGCCGGGTCGTGTCGACCCGGATCTCCGGCGACGTCGGGGCCTCGTACGGTGCCGAGATTCCGCTGAAGTCCGGGATGTCGCCGGCTCGAGCCTTGG
>PABW01000064.1 GCA_002699625.1 Acidimicrobiaceae bacterium | reverse complement strand
TTGTGATCGCTGGGCGGGTCGTACTGGATCACCACGTCGACATCATCGACGTGGATGCCGCGAGCAGCGACGTCGGTGGCCACGAGCGTGAGAAGCTTGCCGTCACTGAAGTCCTTCAGTGACTTCTCACGGCTCGACTGACGCAGATCACCGTGGATCGGCGCAGCCTTCACGTCGAGCTCCTCGAGGTCTCGGGCGAGCCGATCAGCCATTGCCTTGGTGCGGGTGAACATAATCGTGCGCTCGGCCGACTTGGCGATACTCGCTGCGACCTTCGCCTTGTCCATCTTGTGCACGGCGACGAACCGGTGGGTCATCTGCTCAACGGTGACCTCTTCGGACACGACCTCGTGCATGGACGGATCGGTCTGGTACCGCTTGATCAACGTGTTGACCACACCGTCGAGCGTGGCCGAGAACAACAGCGTCTGGTGATCGGACTCGACATTCCGCAGGATCCACTCGACCTGCGGAAGAAAGCCCATATCGGCCATACGGTCGGCTTCGTCGACTACCACATGGTTGACGGCGGCCACCGAGATGGCGTCGCGCTCGATCAGATCGATCATGCGGCCCGGGGTGGCCACGACGAGGTCGACGCCCCGCTCGAGTTTCTCGATCTGTTTCTCGATCGGCGCGCCGCCGTAAATGGCGAGGGCGGTGCGGTCGACCGCCTCGGCGGCGGGCGCTAGTTCGTCGCACACCTGATTGGCGAGCTCACGGGTGGGCACGAGTACGAGCCCGGTTGGCTTCTTCGGCTCGGCCTTCGCCATCAACTGCAGAACGGGCAGGCCAAAGGCAAGGGTCTTGCCCGAACCGGTCTTGGCCTTGCCGCAGACATCTCGGCCGGCGAGTGCGTCGGGGATGGTGAGGGCTTGGACAGGGAAGGGGGCGGTGATCCCCCGCTCGGACAGGGCGCCGGTGATGGCATCGGCCAGCCCCAAGTCCGCGAACGTTTGTGTTTCGGTCATCTCTTCTCAGGGGAGCCGGGGTCCGGGAAGCGGGGTCCCCCAGCGGGTCGGGTCGTCGTGGGGTGACGACGACATCGCAAGGGTACAAGCGACCGGGCCGCTACGGGACGATCCGGCCGTCACGCACCTCGACCCCTTCCGTCCGCAGCCGCGACGTCTGCTCCACCTCGTGGCTCGCCAGCAGACGACCACTTGCCGCGATTACCCGCCACCACGCAAACGTGCCGGTGGGAGCACGTCGCAGCAACGAGCCCACGGCACGAACTGCGCCGGGGTACCCGGCCTCGGCTGCGACTTCGCCGTAGGTCACGAGGTCTCCGGGTTGCAGGGCGTCGAGTACAGCGCCCGCCGCTCGTTCGAAATTGGTCCAGGTCGAGCGGTCGGGGTCCACGTCAGCGTCGGATCGCGACGACGTCGACGGGGTCCTCGACACCGGGAATCTCGCGCCGACCGGCCGGCACCGACACGATGTCGGTGTAGAGGTGGACGATGTCGTCGGCGATGGCAAGCACCTGCCGAGGTTCGGCCGCAGCGCACAACCGGGCCGCAAGGTTGACCGCATGGCCGACATAGTCGTCGCCGTCGATCAAGATCACGGGCCCCGTCGTGAAGCCAGCACGCAACGGCAGTGGCGAGCCGGAATCGGTGATCAGACCTTCGATCTCGACCAGTGCTTCCAAGAGCGGTTCGGGCTCGACGCCGACGAGCATCGCACCGTCGCCCAACCACTTCGCGATGCGAACCCCGTGGGTCGACGCAACACCTCGAACGACTGCACGAAACGCCGACAGGATGTCGACCGCCTCATCGTCCCCCTGCACATCGGTGAACCGGGTGAAACCGGAGAGGTCGACGAACGCGAACGATCGCTCAACCCGGGTTGCCCGGGGATGCGAGGCATCGTGCAGCACATCGGCCATGGCGCCACCGTAGCGATCCGATCCGGTCGGCTCCGCAATCATCGCCGTACCATCGCCCTGTGGACCCCTTCGCCACCCTCTCCGACTGGCCCGGTCGTGCCTCCGCTGCCGTCGTGCAACCCGACGGCAGCGTCGATCGATGGGGTGACACCACCGAGCCGTTTGCGCTGGCATCGGTCACCAAACTGCTCACCGCCTTGACCGTTCTGATCGCCCACGAGGAGGGCACCCTCGATCTCGACGAGCCGATCGGACCCGGCGGCTCGACCACCACCGACCTGCTCGCTCACACCGCCGGAGTCGCCCCTGACACGCTCGACCAACTCGCACCACCCCGCACCCGCCGCATCTACTCGACCTCGGCCTACGACCTCGCTGCCAACGCCGTGACCGAACGCTCCGGGATCGCCTTTCAGGACTATCTCGACGAGGCGCTGACCATCCCGCTCGGCCTGCGCGCCACCCGCCTCAGCGGATCTGCCGGTGCCGGGGCACGGGCCTCCGTCGAAGATCTCGTCCGGGTGATCGACGCCTGGCGCCGGCCCGTCCTCATCGGTGAGCCCACCTTGCAGCGGGCCGTCACTTCCCATCTCCCCGATCTCGACGGCGTGCTTCCCGGATTCGGTACCCAACGCCCGAACCCATGGGGTATCGGCCCGGAGATTCGGGGCCACAAGAATCCCCACTGGACGGCGGCCGACAACAGCCCTCGCACCTACGGCCACTTCGGGCAGGCGGGCACGATGCTGTGGATCGACCCGGATGCCCGCACCGCAGCCATGGCGTTGTGCACCGAACCGTTCGGCCCTTGGGCAGCTGCGGCGTGGCCCCGGTTCAGCGCCGACGCGCTGGCATCGGCGACCTGAGCGCCCTCCGCAACACGACAACCACTCCCGGATCGACGAAGGCGGTCGACCGTCAGGTCTGGTGGTGGCGATCAGCGATGAGGCTGATGATCTCGAACATGATCGCCATCGAGCGATAGCTGGTGATCTGGTTCGGCGAGTCGACGGTCGGCATGAGACATACGACATCACCGCCGATGACGTTCTTGCCGCGGACGCAACGAAGGAGTTCCATCACCTGATCGATGCCGAACCCTTCGATGCCGGCCTCGATGTTGGCCACCCCGGGGGCGACCATCGGATCGAGGCAGTCGAGGTCGAAGGTGATGTAGACGGGGCGATCACCGATCGTTTCGTCGATGACCTCCATCACCTGCTCGGCACCCATGGAGTCGTATTCGGTCTTCTTGATGACCGTGTAGCCGAGGTCGTAGGACGGGTCGAGCCATTCCAGACTTCGGGTGTTGCCGCGGATGCCCACCTGCACCGAGTGTTGAGGGTCGACATGACCCTCGGTCACCAGATAACTCGCCCAATGGGCTGCCGACTTCACCGCCCCCATGAAATGGGGGATGTTGTGAAAGGCGTCGGTATGAGCGTCGAAGTGCAGGAGGCACGCCTTCTCACCACCGGTCAGGTTGCCGCCACCGAGCGCTTGGAGAATGCCTCCGGTGATCGAATGGTCGCCGCCGATGGACACCGGCCGACAGCCGGCGGCGTCGAGTCGGGCGTAGTACTCGGTGATCATCTCGATCGAGCGCTCGTTGTTGTTGCCTTCGCTCAGCGGCACGTCACCCAGGTCACGGACCCGGGCCATCTCCCACGGGTCGATGCCGAAGTGGTTGTGGACCCGGCGGCCGATCGCCGACACATTGCGGACGGCGCGGGGTCCGAGATGCTGGTCACGTTGTGTCGTCCCGTTGCCGGTCGAGTGCGGGACACCGACCAGACCGATGTCGGCGTTGGCGGGATCCTCGTCGTGCTCGCATCGGAACAGGGTCGGGATCCCGTACCAAAAGATCCCGTTCATCAAGCGCTGCTGGTCGTCGAGCTCGGTCATGACCGCACGCTAGATCAGCCGACCCCGACCGATCAGCTCGACGGGCTACGCGCCGTCGATGGAGTCCGCAGCGCCGACGATGTCGTCGGCCGAGTAATCCTCGGGACGGCGACCCCGCAACATGAGCCAGGCGCCCGCGATCGCAATGCCGATGATGCTCATCCAGATATTGATGCGCACCCCACCGACCTCGGTGGCCGGATCGATACGAATCGTCTCAAGCCACAGTCGGGCGACCAAGTAACCGACGACGTAGACCGCGAGTAGTGCACCGCGGCGTAGCTTGCCCGTGCGATCGACCCACACCAGGAACAGCGTGAGCCCGAGGTTCCACAGCGATTCGTAGAGGAAGGTCGGGTGGAACGTCTCGACCCCGCGATGGCCGGCTGAGGCCGCCACATCAGGGTCGATCTCGACCGCCCACGGAAGCTCGCTCGGGCCGCCGAAGAGTTCCTGGTTGAAGTAGTTGCCCCAGCGTCCGATCGCCTGCGCCAGAGGAAGCCCGGGGACGATCGCATCGAGCAACGTCGGTTGGTCCCAGCCATTGCGGCGGATCATCCAGAGACCGACGAGCACACCGGCAGCGATACCGCCCGGGATACCGAGGCCGCCCTCCCAGATCTTGAACGGCTGCGCCCAACCCTCGTCGAAGCGCCAGTCGGTGAGGACGTGGTAGGCGCGGGCGCCAATCAGCCCGGCGGGCACCGCCCACAGCGCAATGGTCGAGATGTCGTCGGGATTGCCGCCGCGGGCCGTCCACCGCCGCTGCGAAAGCAGGACGGCGGCCACCACACCCAAGGCGATCATCACGCCGTAGGCCCGAAGGGTGAGCGGTCCGAGTTCGATAACGCTCTCGGACGGGCTGGGGATCGAAGCGAGCATGCGGAGACAACCCTACGCGTCGCCGACGGATTCCAACGGCGCGCCCGACCCCAGGCGGGGTCATCGGTTCAGGTCGACAACAAACGACCGCGAGCGGCGCTGAGATCGCCGGCGCCGGCAGTGACGGCCGGCAACAGACCGGGAACACCGGCGAGCCGGTTGGCGGCAAAGAAGCGGGCCATCACGGCGCGGTCCTCGGCTTCCTCGGCGCCGAGNGAACGAGCNGAAAGTGCCGCGTNGGCCAGGATCTGACCNCCCGTGGTGATGGCCATCATGTTNAGGTANGCCATNGCACCGGCGAGCATGTCGGACGGGTTCGAGCCCGANACCTCGAGGAGATACTCGGTNGCCGNACGGAGCGCNTCGAGCGCGAGCGACAACTGCTCCCGNACCGNCTCNAGCCCCTCGACACCNTCNAGGGAGGCGATGGTGGCNCCNATCTCGNNGAGGTGGTCACGNACGACNCCGCCCTGNCGCATNCCGAGCTTGCGACCAGCGAGATCGATNGCCTGGATGCCGTTGGTNCCCTCGTAGATCGGGGCGATNCGGGCGTCGCGGAANTGCTGNGCAGCGCCGGTCTCCTCGACGAAGCCCATGCCGCCGTGGATCTGCACACCGATGGANGCGAGCTCGACACCCATGTCGGTGCACCAGCTCTTCGACAGCGGGGTGAGCAANGCGGCNCGNTCNTCGCCCTTGGNGCGCGCGTCNTCGTCNGCACCGTGGTGGGCATGNTCGAGCGCNTCGGCGTTGCGNTANGTNAGGCCNCGCATCGCGGCGATCGTCGACTTCATGTCGAGCAGCATGCGCTGNACNTCGGGATGNTCGATGATCGGCGACTCGGTNCCGGGCGCCGCNCCGATNGCGCGGCCCTGGGTGCGCTCATGGGCGTAGCCGAGCGCCTGCTGGTAGGCNCGCTCGGCGATGCCGACGCCCTCGACGCCCACNCCGAGACGGGCGTTGTTCATCATCGTGAACATGCAGCGCATGCCTTGATGCTCCTCACCGAGGAGGTANCCNACNGCNCCNCCGTTGTCGCCGTACTGCATGACNCACGTCGGNCTGCCATGAATGCCGAGCTTGTGNTCGATGCTCACGCANGTGAGGTCGTTGCGCTCGCCGAGCGTGCCNTCGTCGTTGACGAGGAACTTCGGGACGATGAAGAGGCTGATGCCCTTCGTGCCGGGAGGNGAACCNGGGGTNCGGGCGAGCACCAGGTGCACGATGTTGTCGGCNACATCATGCTCACCCCAGGTGATGAAGATCTTCTGNCCGAAGATGCGCCAGGTGCCNTCGTCGGCCGGNTCGGCCTTGGAGGTGAGNGCGCCNACGTCGGAGCCNGCGTGNGGCTCGGTGAGGTTCATCGTGCCGGTCCATTCACCGCTNACNAGCTTCTGGAGGTAGATCTCCTTNTGGCTCTCGTCGCCGTGATGCATGATCGCNTCGATGGCACCCCGGCTGAGCAGCGGGCCCAGCGCNAACGCCATGTTGGCNGTCGTGGTCATCTCCTCNACGGCNGTGGAGAGCAGCTGCGGGAACCCNCCGCCGCCNTAGGCCTCAGGGAACCCGATGCCGTTCCAGCCNGACTCGACGAGCTTNCCGTAGGCCNCNGCGAAACCGGGGGCNGTGGTGATGCTGCCGTCCTCNTTGAGCTTGGTGCCGACCGTGTCNCCGTCGCGGTTGGTCGGNGCCACCACCTCNTCGAAGAAACGACCCGCCTCAGCAACGAGACCGTCGATGAGATCNGGGTCGGCNTGCTCGTACCCCTCGAGNTTGGCGAGGGCGTCGAGATCGGCCACGTGCCGAAGGGTGAACGTGATGTCCTCGATGGGGCTCCGGAAGTCGCTCATNGNNNCAAAGGNTAGTGGCTCNCCTGNCNCNCCGGGCTATCGGCGCAGTNCCCGTTTCANCCAACGATCGAGCCGTTCCCGCGGCACCGCTTCGAGGATCACGCCGCGNCGGGTCGCGATGATNGAGTTGACCTCTGCNCCGAGCAGCAGGCCCATGGCCATCAGGTAGAGCCANAANAGCAGGCTCAGNGCGCCGCCGAGNAANCCGAAGATNGCGTTTGCNCCACNTGACGCAAGCCCGAGNTAGGTGCCGAAGCCGAGCGACACGACGGTCCACCACACCGATGCCAGCAGNGCACCCGGAAGCTCGTACTTCCACGGCGACCGATGGTTCGGCGCGATGTTGTACAGCGAGGCGGCCCAGCCGATCAGNNCNAGGAAGACNACCGGCCAGCGGAACCANGTCCACAGCACGGTGAACCACCCNTCGNCACCGAGCCGCTCGGCGAGCTCGGCACCNTCGCCGAAGAGCGGNCCCACGACGATCAGCATGAGCACGATGGCGGCGACCACGATCGTCATCNCGGTCAGTCCGATCCCGACGATCCGAGTCGACAGCCAGTTCCGNNGNTGTTCGTGGTCGTANGCGACATCGAGTGCCCGGACGACGGCNGTGAANCCACGNGACGCCGCATANGCNGCNAGCNCNGCACCGACCGTGAANGCNCTGCCGTTGTCGGANGCGAACAGNTCNCGCACGACACCCTCNACGTTGTTGTCGCCGCCGAGCACNGTCGTGACCTGATCGACCAGCCAGGTCTCGATGTCGGTGGCNGCNGCNGTGCCGAGNATCCCGTCNGCCGAGCCNAGTGCNGCGGCCAGCACGATCANCGCCGGGAAGAAACCGAGCAGNGCGAAGAACGCGATCTCGGCGGCGAGGCCACCGACGCGGTCCTTNGACCANTCGTCGATGATGTCGCGCACGAACCGGTACGACCATCGCCCTACCCGCCCGGCGANNTCGCCGACCCGACGCTGCGCACTCGCTCGGCCCACGGCCCAAAGGGTACGGTGCNNGCCGATGGACNACGTCGCGGCATGCACCAACGTGCTNTTNGAGATCGCNGAAGCGATGGACGCCGCNGCCTACGACACCCTCGAGTCGCTGCTCGAACACGCAGCGCTCNTCGACGGGTCGAGCGGCTCGGTGCTCGCCGAGGGCGGCNCAGCAGCGGNCGCCCATTTCCGTTCGATCGTCAAGGTCCACCCCGATGGCACCTGGCGAACNAAACANGTCACCACCAACCCGATCGTCGCCGTGAACGACGACGAGGCGACAATTCGCTCGATGTACACCGTCTTNCAGCAGACCGAGNCGCTGCCGATGCAGGCGATCATNGCNGGCCGCTACCACGACACCCTNCGNCGAATCGACGGNACGTGGCGCCTCGTCGAGCGTCGCTANTTCGCCGACCTGATCGGANATCTCTCCGACCACCTCACCTTCGANCTCTGAACCNCNAATGTCGCCGACAGGCAGCAAGCGACAGGTATCGGGCGGCGGGAACATCTCGGGATCCGCATCGGTTGAGCCAGTCCCGGCCGTAAGCGCATCGTGACCGATCACACCGTCTCACCCATCGACGCCGTCGATCGTGTCGCCCTCGATCAGCCCCGACGCTTCGAAGCCAGCGACTTCGACCTCACGCGTCTGTGCGAACTCAAGGGCGCCACCACCGTTTCGGTGTGCGTGCCTGCTCGCGACGAGGCCGAGACCGTGGGGCCGATCCTGCAGACGATCTCGACCCTTCGGCACCGTGGCTCGTCGACGAGATCGTGGTGATGGACGATCGCAGCACGGACGCAACAGCCGAGGTCGCAGCCGCCGCCGGAGCACGAGTGGTCTCGGTCCCCGACGTGCTCCCCGAGGCCGGCGCCGCCACCGGCAAAGGCAACGCGTTGTGGGCGAGCGTCGCCGCCAGCGCCGGCGATGTGATCGTCTGGATCGACGCCGACCTGCGCAGCTTCACGCCCGACTACGTGATCGGCCTACTCGGCCCACTGCTCACCAACCCCGAGGTCACCCTCGTCAAAGGCTTCTACGACCGCCCCACGGTCGGCGGTGGCGGCGGGCGCACGACCGAACTGATGGCTCGCCCCGTGCTCGCCACCTTCTTCCCCGAACTCGGCGTGATCGAGCAGCCGCTGGGCGGCGAGTACGCAAGTCGCCGCTCGATCCTCGAACAACTCCCTTTCCCCCAGGGCTACGGCGTCGAGACCGGACTCTTGATCGACATCGCTCACCGCTGGGGTGTCGATCGCATCGCCCAGGTTGACCTCGGCGTTCGCGAGCACCGCCATCAGTCATTGAGCGCGCTGTCCTCGCAGGCGATGGAAGTTCTCCACACCGCCCTCCTTCGAACCGGGGCCGACAGGGCCACGCTCAGCCGAGTGCTGATGCGCCCCGACGCGGCGCCGGTCGAGGTGCGGGTCGACGAACGGCCCCCGCTGATCGAGATACCGGGCTATCGCGACCGCTGACCGTCGAGTGGCCAGCGGGCGGGACCTACACTCGCCTCTCATGTTCGAGACCCTGCGCTCCACGGTTCGGTTCCGCCGCTTCCGGTTCGGTCGCGCGACTCGACAACTCGATCGAGCAGCGAACGTCATGGACCTGCGGGCGATCGCGAAGCGTCGCCTGCCGGGTGGGGTGTTCGACTACATCGACGGCGCGGCCGAGGACGAGCGCAGCCTCGCTCGTTCGATGACCGCGTTCGCCGACATCGAGTTCAAGCCCCGGGTGCTGCGCGACGTCTCCGAGATCGACACGACCACCACGCTGCTCGGTGAGCCGATGGCCTTCCCGTTCATCGCCGCCCCCACCGGCTTCACCCGCATCGCTCACAGCGAGGGTGAACTCGCCGTCGCTCGAGCCGCCGGGCGCGCCGGCATTCCCTTCACCCTCTCGACCCTCTCGACCCGCTCGATCGAAGAGATCGCGGCGGTGAACCCAGGCCGCAACTGGTTCCAGGTCTATGTCTGGAAGGACCGCGGACTCGTCGAGGAGATGGTGCGGCGGGCAGGAGCCGCCGGCTTCGACACGATCGTGCCGACCGTCGACCTCGCCACATTCGGGCGCCGCGAGCGCGACGTACGGCGCGGGTTCGAGTTGCCACCAAAGATCGGGCTCGACACGATCATCGACGGGATCCGCCACCCGAGCTGGGCCTGGGACTTCCTGACGGGTGGTCCCATTCGCTTCGCCAACGTCGCCGCCTCCGACGGCTCCGGCAAACGCGACGGCACCGACGCGATCAACCTCGCCGCCTATGCCAACGAGCAGCTCGACCCATCACTCAGTTGGGACGACATCGAATGGTTCCGATCGATCTGGAACGGCCCGATCGTGGTCAAGGGCGTGCAGTCCGTCGCCGACGCCCGCATCGCCGCCGATCTCGGCATCGAAGCGATCGCCATCTCGAACCACGGTGGCCGCCAACTCGAGGGTTCCCCACCGCCGATCGAACTCATCGCCCCCGTTCGCGATGCGATCGGTGACGCCTGCGAACTCATCTGCGACGGCGGCATCCGACGGGGCGCCGACATCGTGAAGGCACTTGCACTCGGCGCCGACGCCACCATGGGCGGACGGGCGCACTTCTTCGGCCTTGGAGCCGCAGGCGAACGAGGTGTCGAACTCGCCTTCGGATTCCTGAGCGACGAGTTCCGTCGCGCGATGGCGCTCAACGGGCTGCGCTCGGTGAGCGAGATCACCCCAGACGTGGTGTCGCCACCCCGAAATCGGACAGACTGACCCCGATGCCGCTGTTCCGCTCGACGCGCGAACCAACCGATCCGCTCGTCGCTGACCTCACCGCGGTGCTTGATGCCGATCGAGTCCGTGCCGACGGCGCTCAGCGGTCACTTGCAGCGCATGACGCCTCCGTGTTCGACGGCGGCATCGCCGGCCCGGTGTGCTTCCCGGAGACCACCGAAGAGGTCCAGGCGATTATGCGCATCGCCGAACAGCACGGTTCGGCCGTGGTCCCCCGTGGCGCAGGCACCGGCCTCGCCGGTGGCGCAATCCCGCTGGGGCGGCCCGTCGTCGTGTCGACCGGCCGGATGAACAAGGTGCTGTCGGTCGATACCAACAACCGCATCGCCTGGGTGCAACCCGGCGTCATCAATCTCGACCTCTCGAAGAGGCTGCGACCCAAGGGGTTCCACTTCGCCCCCGATCCGTCAAGCCAACAGGTCTGCACGCTCGGCGGCAATGTCGCCAACAATTCCGGAGGCCCCCACTGCCTCGCCTACGGCGTCACCGATGCCCACGTCGTGTCGCTGGAAGTCGTACTGCCCGACGGGCAGGTCGCCGTGCTCGGCGGCGCCGAGGACGAGACCCCCGGACTCGACCTTCGCGGCGCGTTCGTNGGCAGCGAGGGCACGCTCGGNATCGCCACCAAGATCGGGGTCCGNATCACACCCAACGCCCCGGCCGTGCGCACCCTGCTGCTGTCGTTCGCNACGGTCCGCGACGCNGCNCAGACNGTCAGCGACATCATCGCCGCCGGNGTCGTNCCCGCCGCGCTCGAGGTGATGGATCANCGCATGACCGTTGCGGTCGAGAACTANGTCGCCGCCGGTTACCCCACCGATGCCGCCGCCGTGCTNCTCGCCGAGGTCGAAGGACTCGAAGGTGGGGTCGAGATCGATGCCGCCCGCATCGAGGAACTCGGGCGGGCCAATTCCGCCACCGACGTNCGTCTCGCCGGCTCCGAGGAGGAGCGAGCTGCGCTCTGGAAGGGCCGCAAGACCGCATTCGGTGCCGTCGCCCAGATCGCNCCCGACTACTACCTGCACGACACCGTCGTTCCCCGGGCCCAGCTTGCCGACATCCTCGAGCAGATCTACGAGATCACCGANCGCCANGAGGTCACGGTGATGAATGTCTTTCACGCAGGCGACGGGAACCTGCATCCNCTCCTCGTCTTCGACGCCCGCGANGAAGGCACCCTCGAACGGGTCCACGCCGCNGGTGCNGAGATCCTNCGAGCNTCGCTTGCGGCGGGNGGCGTGCTGTCNGGCGAACACGGCATCGGNGTCGAGAAGCAGGCCTATATGGACGAACTCTTCTCCCCNGCCGANCTCGACCACCAGAACCGTCTTCGCCAGGCCTTCGACCCNGCCTGNCGGGCGAACCCCGGCAAGGTCTTGCCGATGGGNCACAGTTGCGCCGACATCCAGGCNCTNCGCGANATGCCCACCGGNGTGTGGGGATGAGCACGCTCACCTCCNCCGACCGGGCTCTGCACGACTTCGCTGCGCAGGTCGGCGCCGAGGACCCCATCGCCGTGGAGGGCAACCGCACCCGTTGGCATCTCGGCGGTCCACTCGACGAATCGGCCCGGCTCGTCAAGGCTCCCACTGGCATCGTCGACTACCAGCCCTCGGAGATGGTGGTCACCGTCCGCGCCGGCACGACCGTCGCCGAACTCCACGAAACACTCGCCGCTGCCGGCCAGACCTCAGCACTGCCCGACCGGGGCGGCACCGTGGGCGGGGCAGTCGCTGTCGGAGAGAACCGACTCGACCGCCTCGGTCGCGGGTCGGCACGCGACGCCGTGTTGCAGGTCCGGTACGTGTCGGCCGAAGGCGAGATCGTCACCGGCGGTGGTCCGGTCGTGAAGAACGTCAGCGGCTTCAACCTCCCCAAGCTCATCGTCGGCTCACTCGGCACGCTCGGGCTCATCGCCGAGGTCGTGTTGCGCACCAATCCGCTTCCGCCCGTTCAACGCTGGATCCGGGCCGAGCGGGTCGACCCCCGTGACATCCGGGATGCACTCCTGCGACCTGGAGCCGTGCTGTGGGATGGCACCAGTAGCTGGGCGCTCGTCGAGGGACATGAGGTGGATGTCGACGCCGAGGTCGACAAGCTGGCGACGCTCGCCGACATCGCCGATGTCGACGGCCCGCCCGAGTTGCCACCTCACCGTTGGTTTCTTTCCCCTCAGGGGGCGGCGCACGTCGACACGGTGACCGACGGGGCATTCATTGCGAGCATCGGCGTCGGAACGGTCTGGGCCGAAGAACCACCCCAGCCCGCCGAACCCGACCCCGTTGCCGCCCAGATCGCCGAGCGCACAAAGCGACTGTTTGATCCCTCCGGACGACTGAACCCCGGCCGCCGGGCAGGAGCCTGACATGGATCTCAAGATCAATGCCGACGACCTCAACGCCTGTGTGCAGTGCGGACTCTGCCTCCCCCACTGCCCCACCTACCGAGTCACAGGCGACGAGGCGCTTTCACCGCGGGGCCGCATCCACCTCATGCGCGAGGTTCAGGACAACGACGCTCCCGTCACCACCGAGGTCGTCGACGCGTTCGACACCTGCGTGCAGTGCCGAGGATGTGAGCCTGCGTGTCCGAGCGGCGTTCCCTACGGCCGTCTCATCGAATCGACCCGAGCCGTACTCGCCGACACGGGTGCCGTCTCCACCCGTCGTCAGCGGCTCGCCTTCTGGGCGCTGAGCAGGCCTCGCACGCTGCGGCTCGGCAGCACCCTGCTGGCCGTCGCCGCACGACTGCGACTCGTTCCCGAACGGCTCGGCGTGCCCACCGACCTGCCGTTCACACGGGGTGGGCGCCACACCTCCGGCGACGACATCTACCTCTTCACGGGCTGTGTCATGGACGCCTGGCAGCGCAACGTCCACGATGCTGGCCAACGGGTGCTCGAAGCCGCTGGCGTCGGTGTCACCCCGACGGGCGATCTTGCGCCGTGCTGCGGCGCCCTCCACACCCACGCCGGACTCGGCGATCCCGCCCGACAGCGAGCGGAAGCGACGATCACGGCGCTCTCCACCGACGATCGACCGATCCTTGTCGACTCGGCCGGCTGCGGCGCCGCCATGAAGGAGTACGGCCACCTGCTCGGCACACCGGAAGCCGAGGCCTTCAGCGCCCGGGTGTACGACATTCACGAATGGCTCGCGACCCGACTCGACGATCTACCGGCCACCCCCAAACTCGACCTGTGTGTCGCCGTCCAGGATCCCTGCCATCAACGCCACGTGCAACGAGTCCACGACGCCACGCGCGCCGTGCTCGCCCCCTATGTTCACAAAATCATCGAACTCGACGATGACGGTCTGTGCTGCGGGGCCGGCGGCGCATTCTCGGTGCTGCACCCGCAACTCGCCACCGACATCCGCGACCGGAAAGTCGACGCCATCGAACGCGTGTCGCCCGACATCGTGGCGAGCGCCAACCCTGGTTGTTCACTGCACCTCGCCGCCGGCGGCGTCGAGGTCGTGCACCCGATGCAGCTCATCGACCAGGCCCTTCACCAACGCACCTGAGCGCTGGCGAACCTACGGTTCGACACCCTTGGCGAACCTACGGTTCGACGATCCCGAACTCGCTGCTGAACTGGTCGAGGTTCTCGAACAGCATCCGCACCGGACCATCGTCACTCGCCGACACGCCCTCGATCGCAAGGAAACCATCGACGTCGACCGCCCCCTTCACCGCGTCGGCCAACGCCGCCTTCGTGCAGGTGATCGACGGCGCTCCCTCGATCGTCGCCCCCGGGCGATGATGAATCGCGCAGTTGTCGAGCCCGATCGCATGGTGCTCATCGATGTCGGAGAAGTACCAGTTCGACTCGAACGACTCGCCCTCCACATTCTCCGCCTGCAGACGGATCCCGATCAGCTCTACCAGCATGTCGACGTCGAGCTGATCGGTGATCGACCGGGCCACACCCATCGGGAAACCCTTGTTCCCAGTCCGGAGCTCCATCGCCCCCATCAGATACGAGTCGCGCCACGGACCCGACTCCGACTGATAGCCGAGTTGCTCGAACGTGTCGGCCTGCAACAACCGACCCGGCTCATAGGTCGGATCGGCGAACACGAGATGGTTGAGCAGTTCCGCCGCCCACCGGTAATCACCCTCGTCGAAGGCCCGCTTCGCCTCGGCGTGCACCTGGTCCGGGCCGCCCATGGCGTCGACGTAGCGCTTTCCGCTCTCCTCCGGGGTGTGCGGATTGAGGTTGGCCGGATTGCCGTCGTACCAGCCGATGTAGCGCTGATACACCGCCTTCGCGTTGTGGCTGACCGTCCCGTAGTAGCCCCGCGTGTGGCTCTGGGTGGCAAAGCACTCGGGCTGCTGGAGATCCTCGGCGATCTCACGCATCGTCATGCCGTGATTCGCGCGACGCATCGTCTGGTCGTGCAACCAGCGGTACATGTCGCGCTGAAGCTCGAGATAGCGCACCGCATCGTCGCGACCGAATCGCGGCCAGTTGTGGGTGGAGAAGAGCACATCCATGTCGCCACCGAAGAGATCGAGTGCCTCCTGGATGTACTTGCTCCAACTCAGCGTGTCTCGGGCCTGCGCCCCACGGAACGGCAGCGTGTTGTGCATCGTGTGGGTGCAGTTCTCGGCGATGCAGAGCGCGCCGAGGTCCGGGAACATGAAGTTCATCTCTGCCGGCGCTTCAGTGCCCGGCGTGTTCTGGAACACGACCCGCACGCCATCGAGCACGAGTTCGGTTCCGGTGAGTACGATCTCCTCGGTCGGTGCGACCAGGTCGGGCTGCGCACGCGGAATCCACTTGCCGAGGCCGCAATCGATATGGCCCTGCGGACCGGGCGGCAGCAGCATGCCGAACTGATAGAAGGCCCGGCGGCCCATGGCGGGGCCAGCGATCAGGTTTTCGGCGACGGCCTCCCGCATGAACCCCTCGGGCGCCA
>PABW01000063.1 GCA_002699625.1 Acidimicrobiaceae bacterium | reverse complement strand
AGGATTCTGCTTCAGCTTGTTCGGACGTGCGACACTGCCCCTATCCTCACGGGGCGTGGTTGGCGCAATCCTATGTCCGCCGAACCACTCGCCATTCCGCAGTCCGATCGATCCGCCGGAGAACAACGGTGACCGAAGTACCCGAGCACCTCCTGAAGAAGGCCGCCGAGGCCCGTGCCCGCCTCAGCGGGCAGGCCCCACCCGACGCCGGCGAGAGCGCCGCTTCGAGCAGCGAGCCGGCGGCCGACGCTACTCCGGTTCCGGCCACGACAGCTGCTCCGGCCCCAGCCGTCCCCGAGGAGCCTGCTGCACCCGAGCCCGTCGCCCCCTATGTCGAGGCCGCCGAGACCCGCAAGAAGGCCCCGGTCTGGATCATTCCGGTCCTGATCTTCCTTCCCTTCTGGGCGATCTTCTACGTGGGTTACCTCGAGAATCCGCCTGCCGCTCCCGAGGGTCTCGCCTACGAGGGGGCCGAGATCTACAGCGGCCAGTGCGCCGGCTGCCACGGTGGCGGTGGCGGTGGCGGCTCCGGACGCCAGCTCAACGGCGGCGAAGTCCTGCTCACCTTCCCCTCGCTCGCTTCCGGCGCCGCCTACGACGGCCTCGCCGGCCACCTGCACTGGGTCGCCAACGGCACCGCCGGTTCACAGGCCGAGGGCCTCCTCGTCTACGGCGACCCCGATCGCCCCGGTGGCGCCCACGCCCCCGGCTCGTACGGCCAGATGGCCGGCTTCGGCAACCTCTCGCCCGAGCAGTTGGTGGCGGTCGTCTACCACGTCCGCCACGCGTTCGGCGCCGACCAGATCACGCCGGAAGGCGATGAGCGAGAACTCCACGTGCTCGACGAGCTCTACCACCTGATGGAGGAAGAGGGCGTCATGACCTTCGAAGGCGCCACGCTGCCGGAGATCCAAGGCTGGGTCGACGCCGCCCGCGTCACGGTCGACGAAGAGTACGGCGAACTCGCCTCGGAGTAACCCGCTCCCCCACCTACCGCAGAACCTCGAACAGCCGGGCCAGCAGGGTCCGGCTGTTTCGCGTCCGAACCGGCGAACATGGGACCGTGGATCCCTCGCTCACCGATTCCTGGCGCGCCCTCCAAGGCCACGCCGCCTCCTTCGACGATCTCGACCTCCGCAGGCTCTTCGACGACGACCCTGGTCGAGTCGATCGCATGACGCTCACGGTCGCCGACCTCACGGTCGACCTGTCCAAGCACCGCGTGTCGGCTGCGGTTCTCGACGACCTCATCGCCCTGGCGAACGAGGTCGGTCTTGCTGACCGCTTCGCCGCGATGATCGCCGGCGAGCGGATCAACTCGACCGAGGATCGCGCCGTGCTCCATACTGCGCTGCGAGCACCGGTCGGGTCCGAAGTGCTGGAAGACGGCGAAAACGTCGTACCCGCCGTTCACGAGGTACTCAGCCGAATGGGCGCGTTCGCCGACCGAGTCCGGTCCGGCGACTGGGTCGGCGCCACCGGGGCACCGATCGAGACGGTGATCAACATCGGGATCGGTGGCTCCGACCTCGGTCCGGTCATGGCATACGAAGCGCTCGCCGCGTTTCGTCACGAACGGATTCGCTGCCGCTTCGTCAGCAATGTCGACGGCAGCGATCTGATCGCTGCCGTCGGCGACCTCGACCCGGCCACGACCCTGTTCGTGATCTCGTCGAAGACGTTCACCACGCAGGAGACGCTCACCAACGCCCGGTCGGCACGAGCATGGCTCACCGCCTCGCTTGGCGCCGATGCCGTGGCAACACACTTCGTTGCCGTATCGACCAACGCCGCCGAGGTCGCAGCGTTCGGGATCGACACCGACAACATGTTCGGCTTCTGGGATTGGGTCGGCGGGCGCTACTCGATGGACTCCGCCATCGGGCTGTCCCTCATGATCGCGATCGGTCCCGACGCGTTCGACGAGATGCTCGCCGGTTTCCGGGCGGTCGACAAGCACATGGCGGCGACCCCGATCGCCGAGAACGCACCGGCTCTGCTCGGACTGATCGAGGTCTGGTATCGCACCTTCTGCGATCTTCCGAGTCGCGCCGTGCTCCCCTACTCCCGGGCGCTCCATCGCTTCCCCGCCTATCTTCAGCAGCTCGACATGGAGTCGAACGGAAAGCGAGTCCGTATCGACGGCGAGCCCGTGAACTACGAGACCGGACCGGTGATCTGGGGTGAACCCGGCACCAACGGGCAACACTCGTTCCACCAGCTCCTGCACCAAGGCAGCACGGTGATCCCCGCCGACTTCATCGTGTTCGGTGCGCCCGACCACGCCGAGTTCGAGGGGGCCGACACCCACCACGACCTCCTCGTGGCCAATTGTTTCGCCCAGAGTCAGGCCCTCGCGTTCGGCAGGACCGCTGAGGAGGTCGCCGAGACCGAGGCGGACCCGCTGCTGGTCTCACACCGAACCTTCCCGGGCAACCGGCCCTCGACCACGATCATGGCGCCCGCCCTCACCCCATCGGTGCTCGGACAGCTCGTGGCCCTCTACGAACACCAGGTGTTCACCCAGGGCGTCGTGTGGGGGCTCAACAGCTTCGACCAGTGGGGGGTGGAACTCGGCAAGGTCCTCGCCTCGGCGATCGTCGGCGAACTGACGAACACCGATACGCCCGACCTCCGCCACGACGCGTCGACGAATGCGCTGATCGAGCGCTACCGCTCGATGCGCGGCCGCTGACCTGACAACGGTTCCGACCAGATCGGGCAGCATCCGTGCAGCTCGAACTCGACCCGGCGGACCCGATGGCTCTGTCGCCCGACCCACACCGTCGGCGGCACTGACTGCGGGAAGGATGCGAGCTCAGCGCATTTCCGGGGAGAGGTCGTGGGCGCCGATGAGTTCCCATGCCTCGTGTTCGACGTAGGCGTCGAGGGTGCGGGTGATGATGCGTTCGAAGAGTTCTTCACCCCGCTGGGTGGTCTCCCCCTTCGTCACCGAGTTGTGGAGCCAGGCACTCAGCCAGAAGTTGAGCGTCAGCTTGTAAGCGTTCATCAGATCGTCGAGGTGGACATAGCCGGCGTCCATCGTCTCGAGGGTGTCTCGGTAGAGGTCGATGAGGTCGGACTCGTGCGCCCGCCGGAGCGCCGGGTCGAGATTGCACGTCAAGAACGGCACGACATCGCCCATGCCATTGCCACGGCCGAGGAGCTGCCAGTCGATCAGGACGAGTTCGTCACCGTCGAAGAACATGTTGTCGAGCCGGAAGTCGTTGTGGGTCAGGGTCCGGCTCGACGCGCCGAACGAGGCGAACATGTCGCTGACCGTCGGAAGGAAGGACTCGAGCCGGGCAATGACCTCAGCACCGAGTTGTTCGCCGTGCTGGTCGACCACCATCGGCCAGCTCGACTCGAACATTCCTTGCAAGCCCATGTTGAGCGGGCTGTCGATCGGCGGCACCCAGTCAAACTGGTCGACCTGATTCCACCAGCGGCCGTGCACCCCGGCGGCCGCCACCACAGCGGCACGTGCCTGTTCGAGCGTCGCCCCCGCATGATGATCACCGGACGCGTAGCCGCCGACATCTTCCAAGACGAGGCAGTACGCCAGCGACTCGTCGTCGCCCACATTGAGGTAGGCCTGCGGCGTGCGGACCTTCATCCGCGAGAGGAGATTCGCGTAGGCCCGGTGCTCACGTCCGTAGACATCGAGCAGGTCGCCAATCGGCTTGAGTCCCGAGTCGGTGGTCGGGATCTTTGCGATCGCCGTCGCCGGCCCGGTGCCGGCCGAGTAGTCGAGCGTCAGGCGAGCGAGCTCACCCAGGAAGCCCTCGCCGATCGCGATGCGCTCCGCCGAGACCGAGGACACCACGACCTCGTCAAATCCGCTCGACCGGAGCGCATCGGTCATCACCTCGGCGGTGATCTGATCGAGTGACGTCGGAACGTGATGCTGGGCCATCAGTCGAGGGTAGGGCCCGGCGGCAAGCCGTGTCGACGGGGTCTCAGCCCTTGGCGACGATGAGCTGGAACTCGATGATGCCACTCTCGTCGATCGAGACGACGATCGGCGCGTTTGGCGGGGTCACGCCGTAGTCCTCCCACGTGATCGTGGCCGAACCGGTGATGACACCGAATCCGTCGTCGCGGACGAGGGCGTCGATCGTGAACGTCGCCTCGTTGGTGGTGCCCGCAACGGTGAGGTCGCCCGTGGCATCGACCGTGACCGTCTCGCCGTCGGCGAGACCGGCGGGCAAGTCGACCGGGGTGGTCAACACGAAGGTGGCGGTCGGGAACTCGTTGGCCATGACAGCCCTGCGGATCGGGAACTCACGACGAGAGTCGTTCGACGTGATCGACCCCATGTCGACGGTGATGTCGGTGCCGGTCAACCGGCCCCCGTCGATCGTGACCGTGCCGCTCACGCCGCCGGTTCGGCCCACGGCGACGACATCGCCGTAGGGGACGGTGAGCTCCTCGTCGACGCGGAAGCCGGCGAAGCTGCCACTCGCCGTCTCGAAATCGAATTCGCCGATCTCGTCGTCGACCACCCACGTAGCGTTGATGTCGCCGTCGAACGGGTCGGGCGCAGCGGCCGGAGTGTCGTCGGTGGCCACCGCCAGGTCGACGTCGAGTTGGGTGTTGGCGGCATCGACATCGACGGCCTCGGGCGTGTCACCCGAGAAGAACAGCCACCACACGGCGGCGATCAACACGGCGAGGGCGATTCCGACCCCGATGGCCAGCTTCTTGATGGTCATTGCAGCTCCAAGATCTCACGAGCACTACCAAATGGCATACGGATGAAACCCGGTGTGTGGTTCCAAAATGCTCTGGAAAAGTCGGGTCAGAGGGTTGCGGCAACCTCGGCGCAGGCAGCGACGGTGACTTCGATCTCCTCGTCGCCGTGGGCGAGCGAGGGGAAAATCGCCTCGTAGGCGCCTGGCGCGAGGGCGATGCCACGGTCGAGCATCCCGTGGAAGAACCGGGGGTAGACGCCGTTGTCGGCAGCGGTCTTGGCCGAATCGAAATCGTGCGGCGCCGTGTCGGTGAAGAAGATGCCCAGCAGCGGGCCGACCCTCGGGAGCACGGCGGCGACACCGGCGGCGTCGAACGACGCCTGCATACCATCTTGGAGGCGTGTGGCCCGCTCGGTCAGCGCGGCGTACGCCTCGACCGTGAGGTGCTCGAGGGCCGCCAGGCCTGCAGCCGTCGCGAGCGGATTCCCCGAAAGCGTACCGGCTTGATAGACGCCTCCGAGGGGCGCCACATTGCTCATGATCTTACGGCTTGCGCCGTAGGCGCCCATGGGCAGGCCGCCGCCGATGACCTTGCCGAAGCACCACACATCGGGCTGNACNCCNAACCACTCNGCTGCGCCGCCGCGACANAGACGAAAACCGGTGATGACTTCNTCGAAGAGCAGCATCGCCCCGGCGGCGTCGCAGGCTTCGCGNAGGCCCTCNAGGAAGCCCGGCGCNGGNGGCACCANCCCCATGTTCGCCGCGATCGGTTCGACACAGACCACGGCGATCGACTCGTCGATCTCGGGGACNACGTTGTACGGCGCCACGATCGTGTCCTCGATNGCGCCCGNCGTCACNCCCTCGGANCCCTTGAGGCCCTGTTGGGCGATGCCCGANCCGCCGGCGACAAGCAGGGAGTCGGTGTGGCCGTGGTAGTTGCCNGCGAACTTCAGGATCTTGCTGCGGCCGGTTGCGCCGCGNGCGAGNCGGATCGCCGACATCGCCGCNTCGGTGCCGGACGAGACGAGNCGCATCATCTCGAGNCCCTCGACCCGGCTGGTCATCTCCTCGGCGATNCGNACCTCGTTCTCGGTGGGAGCGCCNTAGCTCGTGCCGCGGGTGGCGGCNTCCCGNATCGCCNCGATGANNTCGGGATGGGCATGNCCGAGGATCGACGGGCCGTAGCTCTGCACATAGTCGATGTAGCGGCGACCCTCGACGTCGTAGACGAATGGGCCGTCCGCTCGTTCGACGAAGTACGGCGTCCCGCCGACCGAGCCGAAGGCCCGCACCGGCGAGTTCACACCGCCNGGNATGACGGCCTGACCGCGTTCGAACAGGGATGCGTTCGTGTTGCTCACACGNCGAGGCTACCCACCGCGATGGGTCAGAACCCGAAGTGAGCGAAGGGGAAGTCGACGAGTGATTCGAGCACGATCTCGGCGTCGGGGTGGACGTCGTGNGCCGTGATTGNGTTGGGGACGACCACACANCGCATCCCNGCCGCTCGGGCTGCCGCNTAGCCGTGTCGCGAGTCCTCNATGACGAGGATGTCGGCCGGGTCGAGNCCCAGTCGNGCCGCNGCGAGGAGGAACAGNTCAGGGGCGGGTTTNCCTCGGTCGACCTGATCACGCGTGCTGAGGTGNTCGAAGTGNTCGACGAGCCCGAGCCGNGTGAGGTGCGGCTNGACCCAGTCGATCGGCGAGCTGCTTGCGATCGCGAGCNGGCGGTCATGCGACTTGNCGACNGTGATCAGGTCCTCCACGCCCGGCAGCACCGGGACGTTCTCGCGGGCGTGNCGGTGCCGTTCCTCGGCCCGGGCCATCACGTCGGCATCCGGGGNNCGNCCGAGCTCGNCCCTGAGTCGCTCGGCCAGCGGCTTGTTGTCGGCGGTGCCGACGACCTNGATCCATGTCGNCATGGGNAGTTCGAGNCCATGCTCCTCGTGCGCGATCCGNGCGGCCTCGTACACCGGGGTCTCGGTNTCGGCGATGGTGCCGTCGAAGTCGAAGATGACGGCGGCAGGNGGGTTCACGATGTGGGCCTCCGACNGCGATGCTGNCGGGTCAATCGAGTGCTCGTTCGAAGAAGTGGGTGGCNTGCGGGTCGTCNTTGAATCGCTCGACGGCAACGAANCCGGACGACTCGTANAGCGCGATCGCCTCGACGAGCGTCTCGTTGGTATCGAGCCGNACCCGGTCGACACCCAGNGNCNGGGCCTCGTCCATGAGATNGCCGAGCAGCGCGCGGCCGAGNCCCCGACCGCGTACGTCGGAACGCAGCCACATCCGTTTGATGTCGATCACCGCAGGGTCGGAACGTTTGAGCGCGCCGCACCCCACCGGGTGACCGTCGAGACGGANGACGACGAAGAGTCCGTTNGGTGGCGAGATCTCGTCGACNTCGGTGGACTGCACCGTGCCNCGATCGAGGCCGTGGNCGAAACGGGTGTCGAGTTCGGNGNAGTACTGCTCGAGACACCACTGNGCGTCGGCGCTCCCGGCGGGCTCGCGNTGCAGCACGGGACGGTCGGCGACGTGGGTGACGAGGGCGTCGACNAGGCCGGGGATCGTGTGTGGATCGGCTTCGACGTCGACATCGACNCCCNGCTCGGTAGCGACGGCNGAGGTCGCCGGACCGATCGATGCNACGATCTTCGGGAGTCCGTCGACCCCGACGGCGTNGACGAGCGAANCGACNGTNGAACCGGAGGTGAAGACGACGGCGTCNGCCGCAGCGCAGGCGAGACGACCGCTGTCGTCNATGTCGGCAGAGACCGTGCGGTAGGCGACGACCTCGTCGACGTTCCAGCCCATCATCCGCAGATGGATCGGCANGGTCTCGCGGGCGACCTCGGCTCGGGCGAGCACNACCCGACCNCCNGTAATCGGNGGTGNGGGGAACGCGGCAGCGAGACCNTCGGCGATCGCATCGGCAGGCACGAGNTCGACGGGGAGNCCGAGCGACTCNGCCCGATCGCGGGTTCCGGGACCGACNACTGCGACCCGAACGCCATCGGCGAGTGGGCGCTCACCGAGCGCCTCGGCCACNGTNGCGGCACCGTTGGGCGAGGTGACCGCAACCCAGTCGCCATCGCGNAGNACCCGCAACGCCGTGCGAAGCCCGACACCGCCATCGAGCGGCTCGGTGATCTNGATGACCGGAACCGATANCGCTTCGGCACCNTGCGNCTCCAGNGCCTCGACGAGCGATGCCGCTTGGTCGCGAGGTCGGGTGACCACGATGCGGAGCCCGCCGAGCGGGCCGGCGACGACNGGTTCGGGCGGCGGAGTCATCGCCGTCATCGTGCCGCGCTCAGCGGAGATCGGCCAGNAGGTCGCGGCCACCGCGTTCGTCGAGCAGGAAGCGGGCGACTGCCCGACCGAGCTGATCGGGATNGGTNCCGACCCGGTGTTCACGGATCAGGACCCGGCCATCAAGCGACGCCAGCATGCCGGTGATCTCGATGCCGTCGTCNCCAAGGGTTGCNTGTGCNCCGGCGGGGAGATCNCAGTCGCCGCCGAGTTCGTGNAGNAAGGCCCGCTCGGTGTCGACGACACGGCGGGTGTCGGCATGTTGGATCGCACGCAGCACNGCGATCGTCTCGGTGTCGTCNGCACGGCACTCGATGGCGAGGGCGCCCTGGGCNACCTGCGGGAGCANGATCGACGGGTNGAGCCGGTCGANCGGGGTCGACAGGTCGAGCTCNAGACGNTCGATCGCCGCAGCCGCCATCACGATCGCGTCGAAGCCGCCGGACTCGAGTTTCTCCAGCCGAGTCTGAATGTTGCCGCGCAGCTCGGAGAAGACNAGGTCGGGTCGATGCCAGGCCANCTGGGCCCGGCGACGAACCGANCCGGTGGCGATGTGCGCGCCGGGAGGCANCGACGCCCAGGATGCGCCGACGAGCGCGTCGCGNGCGTCGGCTCGGGCCGGGACGCAGACGAGCACGAGACCATCGGGCGTGACCGCCGGGAGGTCCTTCCCGGAGTGCACGGCGAAGTCGGCCCGACCGTCGAGCACGGCNGCCTGAACCTCCTTGACGAACACNCCCTTGCCACCCATCGAGTGGATCGGCACGTCGGTGTTGCGGTCGCCGACGGTCGAGACGACGACCTCGTCGATCTCACACTCGAGCTGCGACGCCACGTGACGCGTCTGCCACAACGCCAANGCACTCCCNCGCGTGGCTGCTCGCAACTGCATCCCCACGAGCGCCGGCTCAGTCGAGGTCGAACAGATCGCGCAGCGAGTCGGCGAGGCGATCGCCCCGAGCGTGACCGGCGGCGTCCTTGAGCCGGATGGTGGGCTCGTGCAGCAACTTGTTCANGATGCCCCGAGCCATCGCCTCGACGGCCTCGCGCTGGGANGCATCGAGNTCCGAGAGCTTGCCGTTGAACCGGGCGAGNTCGATNTCGGCNATNTCGTTGCCCNGGGTGCGGAGCTGGGCGATGAGCGGCGCCACCTCGCGGGCGGAGGTGACGNTGNGATAGCGATCGACCTCTTCCCCGACGATCGTCTCGACNTTGCCNACGACACGGGTNCGNGAGGCCATTTGCTGCTCGACGAACACNCCGATGTCGNCCATGTCGAGGAGCGTGACGCCGGGCAGTTCGCCGGCGCGGGGGTCGACGTCGCGCGGGACGGCNACATCGACGATCACGAGTTCGCGACCATNNCGACGCGAGAGGAANCCGGCGATNTCACCGCTCTCNAGGATGAGCTGCTGNGCACCNGTGGTCGTGACGAGCATGTCGACGGCGACNAGNGCGTCGCCCACGGCGTCGAGACTCACGGCGGTGCCACCNCACGCCTCGGCGAGCGCCACNGCGTTGNCCCANGTGCGNTTGGCGACGAAGATGTCGGAGGTGCCNGCCGCAGCGAGCGACTTGACNGTTCCCTCGGCCATCTCGCCGGCACCGAGNACNANCACGGTGCGACCGTCNAGGCCGCCGAGTTGCTCNGTGGCGAGGGCGACGGCAGCNTGGCTGACCGACGCGATGCCACGNCCGATCGCGGTATCGGTGCGGGCCCGCTTCCCCGTCTCGACCGCGTGACGGAAGAGCGGGCCGAGCGTGGAGCCGACCNTGCCGTGTTCGGCCGAGCGCTCCCAGGCGGTGCGAACCTGCCCGAGGATCTCGTGCTCNCCGATCACGGCGGAGTCGAGACCGGCGGTCACCGAGAACAGATGGCGGATCGCTTCGGTGTCGTGGAGTGCGTAGAGGTGGTCGTTGACGTCTTCGGGGGCNAGCCCGGCATGCCGGCCNAAGAACTCGCGAATGTCCTGGTAGCCGCCGTGGAACTTCTCGGCGTAGGCGTAGATCTCGACCCGGTTGCAGGTCGACAACACGACGACCTCACTCAGGTGATCGGCGGATCCGAGGTCGGCTAGCGCCTTGGGGATGTCGTCGGGCGCGATCGTCATCCGCTCAAGAATCGAGAGCGGGGTCGACCGGTGGTTACAACCGATGGCGACGATCGACACGGAACACGTACTCCAGGGGCAAATCCGACGGCCCAGGACGACAGGACCGACGCCTGCACGCTATCGGACATCCACCCGAGAAACCGGATCGGGCGACGAGTGTCACGATGGACATGCTCGCTCGCTTCGCCGCGCCGGGGACGGAGGAACCCGACCGCTGGGGTTAGGAGTCTCCGGCGATCCGATCGCGGTGCAGATGGAAACCGAGAATCTGGAGTTCGGTGGCAAGATCGACCGACCTGATCTCGACCTCGTCGGGCGCGGAGAGCACGGTCGGGGTGAAGCTCATGATCGACGTGACACCTGCGGCCACCAGGGCGTCAGCGGTGCCCTGGGCGGCTTCGGCTGGAGTCGAGATCACGCCGATGGCGACGTCGAGGCGGCGGACGATGTCGCCGAGTTCGCCGGGCGCGTGAACCGGGACGCCGTCGACGATCGTGCCGATCTTGCCCGGGTCGGAATCGGTGGCCGCCACCACGGGGAAGCCGCGGTCCGTGAAGCCGGTGTGGTTGGCAAGCGCCCGTCCGAGGTTGCCCATGCCGCACACGACCACGGGCCAGACGTTGGCGACGCCGAGCGCCTGACTGATCTGGAACCGCAGGAACGTGGCGTCGTAGCCGACGCCCCGGGTGCCGTAGGTGCCGAGGTGCGACAGGTCCTTGCGGACCTTGGCGGCGTTGACACCGGCGAGATCGGCGAGTTCGTCGGAGGACACCGTTGCCGTCACCCCGACGGGGAACGCGTCGAGGCCCCGGAGGTACAGCGGGAGTCGAGCCACGGTGGCTTCGGGGATCCGACCAAGGGGTGCCATCACCCCACGCTAGACACCTTGTGCATCAGTTCACAAGAGGCTTCACGAGTCCACAAGCGGGCAACTGCGATCCCCGATTCGCCCGCCACCGCGCAGAACAGCCACCAAGTCCCGTCACCGGGGTCACAGAACAGGCACGGATCGCGCAGCTGATTGACCGGCTCGTCGACGGCGCCACGGATCGACGGCACACACGGCTCGTCGGCTCCCTCGTAGGCATGTTCGGGGCGCAGCACCTCGACCGGCTCGTCGATCTCGCACCAGCGCTCCCGCGGCCCGGCGATCAACACGCGCGAGCGCAGGATGCGTTCGGGGGCGTCGCCGACCCGAGTCCAGCACACCTCGAGTTCGGCGCCGTTGGCTCCCTCGACGACCCGCACCGCACTGTGGCGCATGTCGGGCCCAAACAGTGCGGGCCACTCCTCGAACCCGGTGCGGCCATCACGGGACCGAAAGAACCGGCCCGGCATGGCGAGGGCGTACCACCAGCCGTCGTGACGAAAGCACCGGAAGTACGACGGGCCGTGGGTCTCCGGAGTCGCCCGGAAGTGGATCCCATCGGTCGACACGGCCACTCGCGTTCGCTGATCACCGAGCGCCTCCAGGCCGTGCAGGTACATCACGATCTCGCATCGGCCATCGTCGACGTGCACGTCCGGCGAGGCGATGTGGGCGGTGACGAGCTCATCGCGCAGCGAGGCCGGCAACTGGCCACCAAGCGCCGATCGATAGCGGGTGGTGATCCGCTCGAGCGTCTCGGCATCGATCACGAGATCCTCGACGAGGAACCCGGAGTCGGCCAACTGCAGCGAGCCGGGCTCGTGGATGGTCCACGGCCCCTCGATTGCGTCGGCGTAGGCGAGCCGGATGAAGGAGCCCTTGTGGTCGGCGAAGTAGCAGAGGTAATGACCGAGCGGATCCGCCAGCCACGCAGGCGCACGGATGACCGATGGGCCCTGAATGTTGGTGCCGATGCTGGGATGACTGGCTGGCGTGATGATCGGGCCGTTGCCGACGCGCTCGACCCCNGACACCGCNGTCGGTCACGCGCCNAGTTCTCGCCGGATGATCTTGCCGCNGAGNCCCCGNGGGATCTCGTCGACGAGGTCGANCTTGGTCGGGCACTTGTAACGNGCGAGTTCGGTGGCGCACCACTCGATNAGGTCGTCCTCTTCGAGAACTCGGCCCGGCTCGGCCACGATGAATGCCTTGACCGACTCGCCGGTGTGCGGGTGGGGCACNCCGACGACACCCGATTCGACGACGCCCGGGTGGGCGTTGAGCACCCGCTCGACCTCCGCAGGGAAGACGTTGAAGCCCGACACGATGATGAGGTCCTTGGCCCGGTCGACGATGTAGACNAACCCGTCGTCGTCGACNACGGCGATGTCGCCGGTGTGCAACCAACCCTGNGGNTCGATCGCCCGAGCGGTGGCCTCGGGGTCGTCGAGGTAGCCGACGAAGACATTGTCACCNCGAACGAGGATCTCGCCTTCGTCGCCNATGTAGACGTCGTCGCCNGCGGCGTCGACGATCCGGACTTCCATGCCGGCCATGGGGCGGCCGATCGACCCGATCGGGGTGTCGTCGTCGGTTGCGCGNGTNACGCCCGGAGCNGCTTCGGTCANGCCGTAGCCCTCGAGGATCCGCACGCCGAAACGGCCCGCCACTTCCTCGACNACCCGGTTGGGCAGCGTGGCNGCACCCGAGACGGCGATGCGGATGGTCTTCAGCGCATCGTCGGCGACGAGGTCGACCTGACTCAGCGCAGCCCACATCGTGGGCGGACCGACCAGCACCGAGATCTGCTCGTCGGCGATCGTCTCGAAGACGGTCATCGGGTCGAAACGCTCCTGCAGCACNAGGGTGGCCCCGGCNTAGAGGCTCAGGTTCAGGATCGAGTTGAGCCCCATGATGTGNAAGAGCGGNAGNACACACAGACCGANGTCGTCGGGGCGGACGACNTTGCCGCTGGTCGCCATGTTCTGACGGAGATTGGCGGCCAGGTTGCCNTGGGTGAGCATNGCGGCCTTCGGTGCGCCGGCGGTGCCGCTGGTGAACATGAGGCAGGCGAGATCGCCATCNGCGCGCTCGACCATCGGGGCNGGNTCGACGGTNTCTCGCAGCACGTCAAGNTCGACGGAGTCGGGCAGNCCNACCCCCGANGGNCGCANCACGTGCTTNAGGGTCGGCACGACCGANCGATCGACCTGCTCGAGGACNCCGATACCGGCNGGCCCGGCGATCACGGCNTTGGCNCCGACCTGNGCGAGTTCACGNTCGATCTCGGGNGCNGGNCTCTGCGGGTTGAGCGGCACGGCGACCATNCCNGCACCNAGGATGCCGAACCAGGCGCGNACGAAACGNAAGTTGGTCGCGCACAAGATCGCGACCCGNTCNCCNGGTTCGAGTCCNAGCGAGACGAGAACCCCGCGCGTCTTCTCGACCTCGGCGGACAANTGCCCGTAGGTGATGCGGTCGCCNCCGGTGACGANNGCGGTGCGTTCTGCGGGATGATCAGCGAAGAGGGTCGCGAGGTTCACAGCGAACCATCTTGGCAGGTTCGCGGCCCGATCCCCCTGACGATTCGGACCATTTTCGGTGCGGCGGACAAACCCGAAAACCGTCTCGTCGGGCCGAGGTCGGTCTTCGTCTCAGTCGACCAGCAAGACGAACTGCAACGCCGCTGCGCCGAGGATGACGAGCAGCAGGATGCCGATCACCAGCGTGGTACTTGCGCGCATCAGAATCCTCCGGAGGGGCGGGGACCGAGCTGTACCGGCGTGCTGACGCCGGGACCGCGGTCGGACGGATCGAGATCGCGGATCCGCAGCTCGATGCCCTCGGCGAGCTCAAGTTCGCGAGCCGCCGAGCCGCGGGCGACTGCGATCGACAGCAAGCCGCTGGAATCCACGACGAGACCGATGCGGCCCGCCGGGATCTGGTCGTAGGCGTCGACCCGAACACCGACACGCTCATCGGGCGTTGCCGAGCCTGCGCCGATCCTGACCATCACCTCGCCACCGGGCGAGTCGGTGATCGACAGCAGCTCGAGCGGATCGACGTTGAGCTGGCAGTTGCCGTAGTGATCGACCCACAGAACCTCGCACACGAGCTCCTGGCCGTGTTCGCCCGACTCGAAGCGCGAGATCGGCAACACGCCCGGCAGCAGCGTGGCGGGATCGATCTCCGGGCCGAGCTCGGTGATGGGCACGCCGTTGGCGAGATGCGCAGCAGCCGGAGCGAAGATGTCACGCCCATCGAAGGTCGCTCCCCCGGGGCGCGGCAGTTGGTAGTCCTCGTTGGTGAGGTGAACCGCGCGTGTGGCGCCACCCACCAGGCCGACCGCAGGGGCGAGCAGGCCATTGTCCGGCCCGATCAGCACCGACATGCCGTCGCCGACCTCGAGGGCAACCGGCCGCCGGTCGGTACCGACGCCGGGGTCGACCACCGCGACGACGATGCCAGGGTTGAGGTAATTCGCCGCCCGAGCAAGCGCAAGACCGCCGGCGCGGGTGTCGAACTTGGCGATGCCGTGAGTGACGTCGACGACACCGACCTGCGGCGCGATCGAGCGGATCACGGAGTGGACCACGCCGACGAACTCGTCAGCGTGGCCGAAATCGGAAAGGAAGGAGATCGTGTCGTACTGACGACCGGGGGCGTTCACGACGCTGACGCTATCCGCCGCGTTCCCTAGCTCCCGAGTTCGGCAGACCTCGCGGTGGCCGCCGCCACGACCGCGTCGATCACCTCGGCGAAGCCACGCTCGTACATGACCTCGAGGCCGGCCTGCGTCGTACCGTTGGGCGAGGTGACATTGATGCGCAGCTGGGCCGGATCCTCGCCGGAGTCGCTCAGCAGGGTCGCCGCACCGAGCAGGGTCTGGCGGGTGAGCGTGTCGGCGACCTCGGAGCTGAGACCCTGCGCAATCCCTGCCGCCGTCAGCGCCTCGGCCAGATGAAAGACGTAGGCGGGACCGGAGCCCGACACGCCGGTGACCGCATCGAGATCTGACTCGGCCACGGCGACGACCCTGCCGACGGCGGAAAGAATCGAGGTGGCCCACACGAGGTCAGCGTCGCCGGCATGGGCGCCGGGGGCGATCGCCGCCATGCCCTGCCCGACGAGCGCCGGCGTGTTCGGCATCGAGCGCACGACGACCGTGCCCTCCGGTAGCGCCGCTTCCATCGCCGCCGTCGTGATGCCGGCGGCGATGGACAACAGACGCGGCACGGACGCAGCGGCCAGACCGGGGAACACCTCGGGCGCGATCTGGGGCTTCACCGCCAGCACGGCATCGACACCGGCGACCGGCGCATCGCCAATCGACAACGCGGGATGCGCATCGCTGAGGACCGCCCGGCGCTCCGCCGACGGTTCGACCACATGGATTTCTTCCGCGGCCGCCCAACCCGTGGCGATCATGCCGCCGAGCAGGGCTTCGGCCATCTTGCCGCCGCCGATGAACTGGAGCTTCAGACTCGTCATGAGGCGCACCGTACCGGGCTGGTGCCGGCGGCGGAGAAGACCACACTTCCCCGAGCGGTGACTCCGCCGCCGGCGGGCGTCACACTACATGAAAGGATATGAAAAGCAACTAGCTGCCGAATCGGCTGGCGAAACCGATGCGCAGGGCAGGACGGAACACCTTCTCGACATAGGCCCACATCGAGCCGAGGACCCGATCGAGTTCCGCATCGTTGACCGCCGCGATCGGCAGCGAGCCAGCGAGAAAAATCGCATGCTCGTCCCCGATCTCGAGATTCATGCCGGTGAGTTCACGGTTGCGCATCAACAAGTGCTCATAGAACGCCTGCTCGTTCTCCTCCGGCGCCGGCATCACAAACGTTTCGAACCGGAACATGCGTTGGTTGATCGTCCAGTACGCCGTCCAGACATCCT
>PABW01000062.1 GCA_002699625.1 Acidimicrobiaceae bacterium | reverse complement strand
GACGACGACCGCTAGCGTTGTCGGCCGCACGGGGCTATAGCTCAGTTGGTTAGAGCGCACCCCTGATAAGGGTGAGGTCGCTGGTTCGACTCCAGCTAGCCCCACGCACCACACCCCGTGACTCGGTGAGTGTGAACCCGTGCTGACGGCGTCAGGAGGCATCGTGGGCGGAGGCCTGATCACCTTGATTCGCCGGGCGTTCGTGGCCATCGGCGCCGGCATTGCCGTGGCGGCAGCGATCAGGGTTCGTGGCCATGGCGGCATCCCACCCCAGACCGGCGGTTGGCGCGAGCTTCGCGGCGACGATTTGCGCTGATGGCCCGGGTCTTGCTCTTCGGTGCCGGCGCGACCGGTGCTCGGATCGCCCGACAGTTGCGCTCCAGCGGGGCCGTCGACACGCTCGAGATCCGCGATCCCAGCCTCGAACGACGTGAGCGCCTTGTCCACGATCTTGGCGACGGCGCGGTTGCAGGGCATGGCCGCCGGATCAGCGGCGACCCAGCCGTGGTCGTCGTTGCCACGCCGCCCGGTACGCAGCTCGATGTGGCTCGTCGGGCGATGCGTGAGGGCATCGCCGTGGTCACGACCTCCAATCAGACCTCTGAGGTCCGCCGTCTGCTCGAACTCGATGACGAAGCCCGCTCTCGCCGCGTTCCGGTTGTCGTGGGCGCCGGATTCATGCCCGGTCTCAGTTGTGTCCTCGCCCGGCATGGCGCTCGTGAGTTCGATGAGGTCGAGGAGATTCACGTTGCGAAGGTCGGCACCGGCGGCCCGGCCTGCGCCCGACAGCATCATCGGGCCTTGAGTTCAACCGGTATCGATTGGCGCGATGGTCGATGGATGCGTCGGGCCGGCGGTTCAGGTCGGGAACTCGCCTGGTTTCCGGATCCCGTCGGTGGTCGAGATTGCTACCGGGCTGCGCTCCCTGACGCCCTGTTGTTGGTGCCAGAGTTCGACGGGGTCCAACGCGTCACCGCTCGTCAGGCCGCCACGCGGCGAGACCGCCTCACCGCACCGCTCCCGATGCTGCGCCCCCCACACGCCGAAGGCGGCATCGGCGCCATTCGCGTCGAGTTGCGTGGGCGGGTCGGGGTTGAGCGTCGCGTGTCGGTGTACGGGGCGATCGAACGGCCGGCTGTGGCGGCTGGTGCGGTGGCTGCGGCCGCGACGATGCATGTCCTTGCGGACGATCTTGTGACCGGTGCTCGAGGTCTTGCTGGTCATGCCGACACCGTGGGTCTGCTCACCACGCTCGCCGATCGGGGTGTGAAGCCGGTTCGCTTCGAGGGCATCTCGACCTTCGTCTGAGGAGCCAGCGAGGGCGATCGTCAGCCTTGCTGAAACGCCAACGCACGGCGTTGGTGCGGGCGACGTGGAAGAAATCTCGCAGAATCGCTCAAGGTTGTCGTCGACCCCGCTGAAACCCCTCGTATGGCAACCGAGAGGCCTTCGGGGCGATGAACCAGAGCGACAACGAACAGCGGAGACGACGCATCCGATCCCGCCGGACGCGGGTGCAACCCAGCCAGGGTGTGGGCTCGATGGATGTCGAGCTGGCGACGTTGATCGAGGAGCACCTCCCCCTCGTGAAACACGTCGTCTTCCAGGTGGCCGTGCAGTTTCCCCGCCACGTCGACCGTGACGAACTCGCTCGTGCCGGCGCGCTCGGCCTGGTCGAGGCGGCCCGTCGGTACGACGAAGCTAGCGGCGTACCGTTTGAGCGCTTTGCTGCGCAGCGCATTCGAGGCGCCATCCTCGACGCCGTCCGCGCCGCCGACTGGGCTCCTCGATCCGTACGAACGCTCGCTCGCCAACTTGAGCAGGCCGAGCAGCACCTGGCTGCCGAGTTGGGTCGGATGCCCGACAGAAACGAAGTGGCCGAGGCTCTCGATATGCGCCGAGATGAACTCGACCAACTGCAGCACCGGAGGTTCCGCAGCGTCGTGCTCAATCTCGAACACGCGACGCCACACGAGGGCGAGAAGGATCTCACGCTGGTCGACCTGCTCGCCGATGAGGACTCGATCGAACCTTCCGCCGAGCTCGAGCTGCGCGAACTGCACAGTTACCTGCGCGACGCCATCCGCCTCCTGCCCGATCGTCACCGTCTGGTCGTGGTCGGCTCGTTCCTCGAAGGGCGAACATCGCAGGAGCTCGCCGACTTCCTCGGGGTGACGGTCAGTCGCATCTCCCAGCTCCGAAGCGAGGCGCTGTTGATGCTGCAGGAAGGCATCGACGCCCAGTACGCGGGCGAGCTGTCCGATCCTTCCGGGGGCAGCGGTCGAGTTGCACGTCGCAAGGCCACGTTCGCTGAGGGAATTGCGACGGTGTCCGCGTTCGCAGACCGCATGGAGGAGATCAACCTGATCGAATCGGATGCACCGGCGCTCACAACTCGGATGACGTGACCAGGCACCCCCTTTTGCCGCGTGCGGTGTTCTTCGCACGTNGCAGGGGCCGCACCCCCATTTCGGTAGGGTGGCGGTCCGTATGGGCCGCCACCTCGCCGTTCTGACCGCTGTCGTCGCCGTCTTCGTCTCAGGCTGTGGGCTTCGGCCGGCNGAGGCGCCGCTGGCCGACTCCGATGGTGAGTGCCCGCCNNTCGATCGGCGCGNTCCGGCCGAACTCGAGGTCGGGGTGATCCTCGAACTGGAGGATTTTGGCGCGACGCATGTGCTGTGTGAGGTTGCCTANGAGATGAGGCCGCCTGCGAGCGGGGANCACTTTCCGACCTGGCAGAACTGTGGTTTCTACACCGAGCCGATCCGCGACGAGACNGCGGTCCATTCACTCGAGCATGGGGCGATCTGGATCGCCTATGACCCCGACGTCGACGCAGCCACCCGGGACNCGATCGCTGCGACCGTCGACCTCGACGGCCATGTTCTNGCTGCGCCGTATCCGGGNCTGAAGCACCCNATCGTCCTTACCGCCTGGCAACGTCAGCTTGCGGTGATGTCGATGGCCGATCCGGCGGTCACCGAGTTCTTCGATCGTCAACTCGGTCGAGTGTCCGAGACGGCACCGGAGGCCGGTGTGTCGTGCGCGAATGCGATCGGTGTTGCGCCGGAGGATCCCGACCGTGGGTTTGCCGATGCCGAAGCGTTCTTCATGGACAACTGAGCGAGGGCTTTGAGCGAAGCTCAGCGAGGGCACTGAGCGAAGCTCAGCGGGTGCACCTCACTCAATCGTTGAAGAGTCCGATTAGGTCGTCGTGGATTAGGCCGTTTGTGGCGACGCCGCTGTTGCGGTTCCACGAGTCGGGTCGTTCAACGCCGTCGAAGTTGGAGAAGCGTCCACCTGCTTCGGGGATGATCACGGCCATCGGGGCGATGTCCCATGGGTTGGCGAGGGGATCGATCATTGCCTCGGCTCGGCCGGTGGCGACCAGGGCGTAGCCGTAGGCGTCGCCCCACGTTCGAAAGACGACGTCGCTGTCGAGTACCCGCTGCAGTGCCGCTGAGGGCCAATACCCGAAGCCGCTGGTGGTGGCGTACGCGCCGTCGAGCGTGTCGCGTCCCGACACCCGGCACGGCGCGCCGTTGAAGGTGCAGCCGAGTCCCCGGCCCGCGGCAATGGTTTCGCCGAGGGCGGGGAGGTGGATCACGCCGACGGCCGGCCCGTGGTCGTCGATGAGCGCGATCAGGGTGGCGTACAGCGGCACGCCCTTCGTGAAGGCTTTCGTGCCGTCGATCGGATCGACGACCCACCGCCGCCCGGTGCTGCCTTCGACGTCGTCGTCCTCCTCGCCGATGATCCCGTCACCGGGATGCGTCGCGGCAAGTCGCTCCCGGACTCGTGCTTCGGCGGCGAGGTCGGCGGCGGTCACCGGCGAACCATCCCCCTTGTGTTCCACGGCCAGTGTGGCGCTCTGGAACCACGCGAGCGTGCTGGCGCCGGCGTCCTCGGCGAGTTCGATCGCAAACGCGAGATCGGCCGGATCGGCGGCGGGGCTGCTCATGGCTCGGTTTCCTCCGGCGCAGTGGTGCGTTCAAGAACGCGATGGTGGATCCAGTCGTCCATTTCGATCCAGCGCTCGATCAGCCAGGCGTTGATTTCATCGTCGTTGGTCGGGACGGTCGATCGCAGATGGCGCACGGCATGGACCTCAATGGGTCGCTTGTCGGTGATCGTGGCGATGATCTCCTTGATGGAACTCCTGCCCTCAACACCGACATTCGTCAACACGATGATGTCGGCGTCGGGGGCGCCACGCATCAAGGCAAGTGTTCCTGCTGGCCGGGGTGGGAGGACGTAGCGGAGTCCGTTCGCCTTGTCGGCGAGATCGTCTCGGCTGGATCGAAGCCGTTCGATCGCTGCTTCGTGACGCTCCTGTGTGCGGAAGGTTCCCTCGGGGAAGATCACACAGGTGCTGTTGTCGGGCATCTCGTAGGCGAGTTGTTCGATCTGCTGGAACATTTCCGAACTCGGTGTGGACCGGTTGATCCACACGTTCGGCGTGCGGTCGCCGACGAGATCCATTGCCGGGGCCCACTTGAGGTCGTCCTTGAGGGTGTAGCGGGCGAGCCGGTCGGCGCCTTCGAGCACGAGCAAGGGAACGATGGCGTCGATGTGGCTGGAGTGTCGGGCGACCATGATGCTTCGGCCACCNGNGAGCGGCGATGGATCCGGCATCGTGATCGAGACNCCGGCGAANGCNCCGAGGTTGGTGACATGGCGCTTGCACCACCAGAACTCGAGNCGGTAGTTCGCCGACAGCCAGCCNTCGGGGTTNCGTCGACCNTTGAGGAACCAGACGGTGAGCGCCGTGGCGCCGATGACGCCGACGAGTTCGGTCCACAGGGTGGCCGTGATCANCAGGTAGGTCCGCACCCGACGCCCNTGGAACGAACCGGTGATGAGATCGACGAGGTAGAGCAGCGGGATGGTGATCGGGGTGAGGACGGCCANGCCGAGCGCGAGCAGCGTCGCGGCGCCGATCGTGGTCGGTCGACGAACGAGTGGTCTGGGGAGGCTGGCCACGCCGAGACCGTAGTGTGGCGGNCATGACGTTTGCGCCCTTGTGGACACCGGANGCCGATCGGATCGCNGGTGCGAATCTCCATCGCCTCCTCGCTCGTTGCGCGGCTGAGCACGGTCTGGTNTTCGNGGGNGNNCCGGCGGAGGACTATTCGACGCTGCACGCCTGGTCGACNGAGCATCCNGGCGAGTTCTGGGCGNTGGTCTGGGANGAACTCGGCGTGATCGGNGANCGNGGGGAGCGGTTGCACGAACCCNGGNNGCGGTTGCGTGATCACCGNTTCCTTCCGGACGCCACNCTGAACGTGGCCGAGAACCTGCTTCGCGAGCCGTCNGACGAACTNGCGATCGTGTTCCGNGGGGAAGACGGCGAGGCGGTCGATGTGACCCGTGCCGAACTCCACGACATGGTCGGNCGGATNCAGGTGTTNCTGCGCGANGCGGGCGTCGNGGTCGGNGACCGGGTCGTNGCGTGGNTGCCGAANCGGCCNGAGACCTNTGCGGTGATGCTNGCGTGCGCCGGCCTCGGGGCGGTCTTCGCGAGCACGTCACCGGACTTCGGGACCGANGGCGTGATCGATCGTTTCGGGCAGATCGAGCCGACCGTGCTGNTCTCGGTTCCGGACTACGCCTACAACGGCAAGCGCCACGACTGCGCTGGNCGNCTCGANGAGATCGTNTCGGCGCTGCCATCCCTTCGNGCATCGATCGTCGTNGAGCCCGGNTGGCTCGACGCNGTCGAGTCGACACCGATCACGTTNGTGCCGTTGCCGTTCGANCACCCGTGGTACGTGCTGTTCTCGTCGGGCACCACCGGCAAGCCCAAGTGCATCGTGCACCGCNCCGGNGGTGTGCTGNTNAAGCACCTGACCGAACACGTTTTCCATTCCGATCTCGGCCNCGGNGACCGGGTNTTCTACTTCACGACCGCNGGCTGGATGATGTGGAACTGGCTTGCGTCNGGGCTTGCGACCGGAGCGACGCTGGTGCTGTTNGACGGCGCGCCGACGTACCCGGATGCGAACCGNCTCTTCGATCTTGCNGANGAGGTCGNGGTGACCTTCTTCGGCACGTCGGCGAAGTTTCTCGACGCGTGCGCGAACGCCGGAATNCGNCCGNCCGACACCCATGATCTCGNCACGGTCCGCACGTTGGCATCGACCGGTTCGACACTGTCGCCNGAGGGCTTTCGGTTCGTGTACGACGCGATCAAGTCCGATCTTCACCTGGCGTCGATCTCCGGNGGNACCGATCTCTGCGGCTGTCTGGTGATCGGCAACCCGATGTTGCCNGTGCANGCNGGGGAGATCCAGGTGCCNGCGCTCGGCCTNGCNGTNGACGTCGTCGANNGCGATGGAGCATCGGTTCCNNTCGGNGTCGAGGGGGAGTTGGTNTGTCGCACACCNTTCCCGTCGATGCCGTTGCGTTTTTGGAACGATCCCGATCACACCCGCTACGACGCCGCCTACTTCGANCGGTTCGAGGGCCTGTGGCACCACGGNGATTTCATCTCGACAAGCGAGGCCGGCGGGTACGTGATTTCNGGNCGTTCCGATGCGACCCTCAACCCNGGCGGTGTGCGGATCGGGACGGCGGAGATCTACCGGCGGGTCGACACGATGGCCGAGATCGAAGAGAGCGTGGTCGTCGGTCAGCCGTGGGAGAACGACACCCGCATCGTGTTGTTCGTGAAGATGGCGGCGGGCCATGAACTCGACGACCAGTTGCGTGAGCGCATTCGCAGCAAGATCCGCAGCGAGGTGACGCCGCGCCATGTTCCGGCGGTCATCGCGACGGTCACCGACATCCCCCGCACTCGCAGCGGCAAGATCACCGAACTCGCCGTGCGCGACGTGATCGTCGGTCGTCCGATCGCCAACGTGGAGGCGCTCGCAAACCCCGAGGCGCTTGAGCAGTTCCGCGATCGCNCCGAGTTGGCCTGATGAGGTTCNGGGANTCGTCGAGGACGGCCGGGTGCCACGCCAGGTGATCCTGGCCGCCGTCTCAGCCGTTGGCGTGTTCGGCGGGAACCCGGAAGGTCGGTGCGGCCGGGAAGAGGCCTCGCAGTGATCGGTGCACCTGGAACGGTTGCCATCGATCGAGCGGCTGGGCGAGTCGGTCGGCCACCACGATGAGTGCGGCGAGGTTGAAGCCGAGTCCGCAGTGGCTGCCGTAGACCTCGACGTTCTCGCTCGTCTCGGTGTCGTGATTGAGACAGTCGGCCCAGCGCACGACACCGTCGGCGCGGGTGTAGATCGAGGTGGTCGGCACCGGGAGGTCGTCGCGCACNTAGGCCGGCACCCGCATCTCGAGGTGTGGGGCGTGGAGGTGCCGGAGCGCCCGGTAGGGCAGGCNCGCNTTGGAGTCGGCGGGTGTNTCGATCTGGAACGGGCTGCCCATCGTGATCACCTGNCGGATCGTGTGCGGNGCAACCCGNGCCANNTCNCGAGCGAAGATGCCACCGAGACTCCACCCNACGACATCGATCGGGCCGTGCTTCTGGTGGAGTTCGTCGATGCGCTCNACGATGCCGTCGAGGATCTCNGGNGTGGGGCCGAGGTTGCGNCCGAGATCCCAGCCGTAGGTGGTGTGGCCGAGTCGATCGAGGGTGCGNCGNAACGGCNGGGTGGAGCCGTCGCCGGCGAGGAATCCCGGCATGACGAACACGGGCCGGTCGCCNCGGGGAAGCCACCGNTTCACCAGCGGCNNCGACATCGTGAAGGCGCCGAGTTCACCGACGGCNGCGACCTCGGTGGCGAGGNGAAGGATGGAAGGCCCAGGCATCCGTTTCCCAGCCTGCCACGAATGTGACGTGAGCCACANGTTCCGACCATCATTGTCGGATGGCTGAGCACGATCTGGTGGTNCGCGGCGGNACCGTCATCGATGGAACCGGCGCGCCTCGACGCACCGCCGANGTCGCNGTCTCCGANGGCGTGGTGGTCGAGGTNGGNGCGGTGGANGGNANCGGNCGNCGAGAGATCGACGCNGANGGNGCACTCGTTGCACCGGGCTTTGTCGATGTGCACACCCACTACGACGGNCAGGCGACCTGGGAGGCCACGATGCAGCCGTCGTCGTGGCACGGCGTCACCACGGTGGTGTTCGGNAACTGTGGTGTCGGGTTCGCTCCCGTGCACGANACCGACCACGAGCGTCTCGTGCAGTTGATGGAAGGNGTNGAGGACATCCCCGGCACNGCGNTGCACGAGGGCCTGNCGTGGAACTGGAACTCGCTNCCGGAGTANCTCGNCGCNCTCGAGGGCGCGAAGGACATGGANATNGCTGCNCAGGTGCCTCATGCGGCGCTGCGTCTGCANGTGATGGGNGAGCGGGGTGCCAAGGGTGAGGACGCCACNCCGTCNGACATNGCAGAGATGGGGCGACTCGCCGCCGAAGGCGTGACCGCNGGCTTCCTCGGNTTCACCACCAGTCGCACGCAGAATCACAAGACCTCGCTCGGNGAGCCNACCCCGACCCTCACGGCNGCNCGNGAGGAACTCGTGGGGATCGCCGAGGCCATCGGNACGACCGGCACCGGNGTGTTGCAACTGGTGAGCGACTTCACCGACATCGACGGCGAGTTCGCGATCGTGCGGGCGATGACCGANTCATCGGGTCGGCCGATCAGNTTCACNCTCGTCGAATCACCNCGTGGCTACGAGTACCACCGGGCGATCCTCNNCCACATNGAGACCGCCCGAGCCGNCGGCCTNNCNGTGACCGGCCAGACGGCCGTGCGGCCGATCGGTGTNCTCCTCGGCTTCGAGTGCACGCTCAATCCGTTCCTCGCCAACCCGGNGTACCGCGAAGTNGCCGGCCTCCCGNCGGCGGAACGCACCGCCGCCCTGCACGANCCNGCATTNCGCGAGCGNCTGCTCGCNGCGGCCGGNGGGAAGGACATGCAGGCTGTNGGCGGNCGCCTGATCGAGAAGTTCGACATCATGTTCGCNCTCGGCGAGTCGCCGAACTACGAGCCGNANCCGGCGAATTCGATGGCGGGNATCGCTGCTCGGGAAGNGCGNNTGCCGGCCGNGGTGGCGCTCGATGCGCTTCTCGAGAACGACGGCACNGCGATGTTGTGGGTGCCGTTCTCGAACTTCGGCCAGGGCAACCTCGACGGCACGCACGAACTGCTCTCGCATCCGTACACNGTCCCGGCGCTCTCCGANGGTGGCGCCCATGTCGGCACCATCTGTGACGGNTCGTTCCCGACGACGCTGCTGCAGCACTGGGGCCGAGATCGAGACGGTGCTCGTCTCGATNTNGAGTTCTTGATCCAGCGGCAGGCCCGTGACACCGCTCGTCTCGTCGGACTCCATGATCGTGGCGTGCTGGCTCCCGGCTACCGCGCCGATCTCAACGTCATCGACTTCGACCGGCTGCGGGTGCNTCAACCCGAGCTGCTCTATGACTTGCCNGCCGGTGGCCGCCGGGTCGTACAGCGNGCTGATGGTTACCGTCACACGATCGTCGCNGGNGTCGAGACCTACACCGAGGGNGAGGCNACAGGGGANCTNCCCGGNCGACTCGTTCGCGGTGCNCAGCGNGGGCCGACGGCCTGATCCGAGGGAGGACNCCATGGCAATGGCACTCACNGCCGACGAGGTNCAGCCGCTNGAACGCCACGCGGAATGGCGGGCGGCCGATGTCGCCGATCCCGAGGTCTGGACCCATCGCCTCACCGCCGGCGAGATCACCGAACTCGAAGCGGCATTGTCCCACGCTCGTGCCCACGCCGACGACGTGCTCGACGTCACGAAAGCGCTCTTCCCGCTCGACGCACTCGTGCCGGTGCTCGCCGAGATCGCTGATCAATTGATCACCGGCCGCGGTTTCCAGCGGATCTCGGGCCTGCCGGTCGATCGGCTTGGTGCCGACGCTGCATCGTGGATCTATTGGGGCGTTGGCATGCACCTCGGCGTGCCGTGGGCACAGAACGCCAAGGGCCATCTGCTCGGCGATGTGAAGGATCAAGGGAAGGCGCTCGACGACCCCACCGCTCGCGGCAACGAGATCGGCGGGAGTGCGCTCGGGTTCCATTCCGACGGCTCGGATCTTGTCGGGCTGCTGTGTCTCGACCCGGGCGTGTCGGGGGGCGAGAGCCTGATCTCGAACGCCCTGCTGTGCCACAACCTGTTGGCGGCATCGGATCCCGAACTCGCAGGCGCCCTCTACGAGGGTCTGCCCTACGACTTCCGGGGGGAGCAGGCTGCGGACGGCAAGCCCTACTACCGCGTGCCTGCGTTCAGTCGGCAGGGTGGGCGTCTGTTCGTTCGCTACATCCCGCAATTCATCCTGGCGTCGCAGCGCCACGAGTCTGCGCCCCGGCTCACCGCCACGCAGAAGGCGGCGATGAAGGCCTACTCGGCGCTGGTCGATGATCCCGACCATTGGGTCGAGATGACCTTCGAAGCGGGCGACATGCAGTTCGTGAACAACTACCACGTGCTGCATGGTCGTCGGGCGTATGTCGACGACACGGAATCCGGTCGAGTCCGTTGGCTCAAACGGCTGTGGCTCGCAACCGAGATCCTTGGTCCCGAGGATCGACCGGACCGGTTCCAAGCGGCCGGGGCAACGGCGCACTGGGCGGCCAAGCGCACCAAGGCGTGACCCCGCTCACCGCTCCGTGTGACGGGTAGCCTTCAGCCCCATGAGCCGATTCCACGACTTCACCATGGCGTCGCTTGAGGGCGAACAGGTGTCCTTCTCGGACTTCGCCGATCAGGCCTGCCTCATCGTCAACGTCGCCTCCACTTGAGGCATCACACCTCAGTACGCAGGTCTGCGTGCGCTTCATCATGACGACAACGGGGTCCGTGTCCTCGGCTTCCCGTGCAACCAGTTCGGCCAGCAGGAGCCTGGCTCCGCCGAAGAAATCCGTGCCTTCATCACCGATAACTACGACATCGATTTCCCGGTGTTCGCCAAGGTCGACGTGAACGGCGACGATGCTGCCGAGCTGTACCAGTGGCTCAAGTCTGAGCAGCCCGGCGAGGGCGAGAGCTCGGATATCACCTGGAACTTCGAGAAGTTCCTCGTGAATGCCGCCGGCGACGTGGTGGCTCGATTCTCTCCTGGCGTCGCGCCCGAAGCGATCGCCGAGCAGTTGGGCGAGTTGCTGGGGTAGCTGCCGTCGGCATCCCCTCGCAAGACGAGCCGGCCTCGTGGGGCCGGCTCGTCTGCTTTTCGTCGCGATTCGGCGAGTCTCGTAGGGTCGAGAGATGGGGGACATCACGTTCGCGTTGCGCGGTGGTGAGGCATGGCGTTCGCCATGGGCCGACTACCGGCGACTGCGCGACGAGTCGCCGGTGCACTTCGTCCCGGCAGCGGGTGACAACACCGATTTTCACGTGCTGTCGCGTTTCGCCGACGTGTTCCGCGCGGTGCGCGACACGGAGACGTTCTCGTCGGCCCAGGGCCTCACGCCCAACGCTGATGCGATGACGATGTTCGACGCCGGTCAGGAACCCATCGTGATGATGGATCCACCCGACCACACGGCGATGCGGCGGCTTGTCGGTAAGCAGATGACACCGCGCCGGGTGAGCCAGATCGAGGACGCTGTCAGGGTGTTCGTCGATATGTGCCTTGATCGGGTGGCCGATGCGGGTGGTTCGCCGGTCGACATCGTCGACGTGCTCTTCAAGCCGTTGCCGTCGTTCGTCGTCGCGCATTACCTCGGTGTTCCGGCCGAGACGCGGGCGAACTTTGACGAGTGGACGAACGCGATTGTGGCGGCCAACGCCGAGGGCTCGTTCGAGTCGGCGATGGACGCCACGATGGCACTGCTCGGCTTCGCCGGCGAGTTGATCGAACGCAAGAAGGCCGAGCCAGGAGAGGATCTCGTGACCGACCTCGTCGAGGTCGGCGAGGACGTCGTGTCGGCTGGCTGGATCATCGGCTTCGTGTTCACGATGGTCACCGGGGGCAACGACACGATGACCGGCATGCTCGGCGGTTCTGCCGAACTGCTCACTGACCATCGAGATCAGCGGCGGCTCCTCCTCGATCACCCTGATCTGCTGACTGACGCAGTCGAAGAGTTCCTGCGCCTCACCTCACCGGTGCAGAACCTGGCCCGCACAACGACCCGCGACATCGAGATCCGAGGTGTCACCATTCCTGCCGGGGAGAAGGTGCTGTTGCTGTATGGCTCGGCCAACCGTGACGAGCGAGCGTTCGGTGACGACGCTGGCGAGTGCGATGTGCGGCGCGACATCGACAAGATGTTGAGCCTCGGATACGGCGCCCACCACTGTCTCGGAGCGTCGGCGGCCCGCCTGCAGGCGCGGGTCGCGCTCGGCCGATTGCTCGAGCGCTTCCCCGGTTTCGAGGTTGATGCCGCTGCGGGCCGTTTCGCCCCGGGCGGTTTTGTCCGCCGCTACGAATCGCTCCC
>PABW01000061.1 GCA_002699625.1 Acidimicrobiaceae bacterium | reverse complement strand
GCGGCCCGGAACCAGTTGCCGATCGTGGGGACCTCACCCGGGCGCAGCCACCGCATGCGGGTGTCGTCGTGGAGTTTGCCGAGACCGTCGGTCTGGGTGACGCCGTGCACTTCGGGGTACTGGCCGGTGAGCAGCGATGGGCGGCTCGGAACACACGCCGTCGAGGCGACATAGTGTCGCTCGAAGCTCAGACCGTTGTCGGCAAACCAGGCACGGGCGGGCAGATGCTCGTTGCGCCAGGCCCGAATCTCGTCGTTCTCGTAGCTTGGAGCGGCGCGCTCTTCGTCGGTGAGGATGATGATCAGGTCGGGACGGCTCATGAGCTTTCCTTCTCGGAGCGGGCGACGAGGTCGTTGACGAGNGACGNGTTGGTTCGCCCGATCANCCGAGCGGCNGCTTTGGCGGCAAGNTTCATCGGCGGNCGNGGGCCNGGTTCGATGCTGGCGGTGAGTTCGATCGAGGTGCCNGCNCCGNGGGCCGCCAGCACCCATCGGTTCTGCACGCTGCGCAGCNCCTTGGGNAGACCNANGATCNNGTAGGCCATCACCTCATTCGGTGCCCACTCGACGACCTCCTCNAGCAGGACGTTGGATCCCNCNACGACCCGACGGCGNGCGTCGGGCCCGGCCGGCGCAGCGGTCATGGCNCTGCAGTGGTTGATGGCCGACGCCCAGGTGTGCAGCTGGAANTAGTCGCNGAGCACCGACCACACAACCTCNGGCGANGCAGANGANTAGCCGGCCTTGACGACGTGNTCGGTCACGATGTCTCCGNCGCNAGNAGGCGNGACAGGGCAGCCACCAATGCNGCTCGTGTCGCCGACTTCGAGAGTCGCTGGTGGAACCGCAGTGTCTCGATCGCCTCAAAGGTCAGCACCATGGTNATGGCGTTGGTGAGCGCGTCGNCCTCTTCGGTGGGAAGCGCGTCGAGGTCGGNGCGNAAATGGGCNCGGGCCTGGCGACGGAGCCGCGACCGGTTGCGCGTGAGGTTGTCCATCANGACGTCGCTGCGCAGAGCGTGCATTCGCCCGACGCGAGCGACCGGCGCCACCCGCTCGTAGAGGTCGAACCGGTGGTCGACGAACTGCTCGATTCGCCCCGCCCGATCGCCTGCGGGCNCANCGTCGAACTGAAGAAAGGGCTCCAACATCGCGTGATGGCGTTCGATGGCGACGCGATACAGCTCTTCGAGATCCTGGAAGTAGCGAAAGACACTGCGATGCGAGACGCCCGAGCGATCGGCGATCTCGTCGAGCGATGGCGAGACNTTGCCTTCTTGGTACAGCGACAAGATGGCGTCGACNACCGTCTCCCGGTTGCGNTCGCGACGAGCGCGGCGCCCGTCGATGCTGGCGAGTTCTCCCGAGCTCATCGGTGNCCCGGCGCCATGTAGAACCAGACCGGGAAGGGTCCTTCGGCATCCTTGATCGCCTGGCGGGCGGCCATGACGACCTTTCCNGCCTCNGTGACCTCGNAGAACCAGGCCTCGGCGGCGCGGCCGGCGGGTGGCGGCCCGTCGACGAGTTCCATCGCTGCCTCCTCGTAGTACGAGCGGATGTCGTGCACGAGCGAGATCGTGTTCTTGCCCGGAATGTCGGCGTCTTTCCACGGGGTGCCNGNGGCGATCGACTCGAGNGCGGCGATGGCTGNCTCGATGCCNTCGACCTCNACAGANCGCCCGACTTGNGTGGCGCCCCGNTTNGCGAACGANCGCTCCCAGGCCTTGCGGAGACCTCGGAGTTCTTGCACGGCNGCCGATGCCTCGGCGTCGAAGGCCGGTGGGATCTGACAACTCATCGGTGTCTCATCGGCCTNGATGACCTCGGGATGATGCTCGAGCACCGGGCCNGATTCGGCGTCGAGCAGGGCGAACGCACGGGCGAGCACGTCGTGCTGGAACTCGGGATCCTGTGGCTTGCCGAGNGGACGACCGAGGGGGAAGTCACACCAGAGNGCNCGAGGCGGTNGGGTCCGCTCGACGACCGACAGGGTCGAGGCCAGCGTGACGGTGGCGATNCCNGCNGCTTCGAAGACATGGGCGAGCACACTCACGGTGCGCGTGCAGAGCGGTCAAACGGGGGTGAGGAGCACNACNTCGACGCCGTCGGCCTTCAGNGCCGCTGCCGCGGCNGGGCCAGAATCCATGCGGATCGTNGCGACNTCGTCCGGNTGGTTGCCGGCGAAGCTGACGTGNCGATCGGCAACCGAGCCGATCACNCCCTGCTCGGNNAGCTCCTCNAGNCGGTCNATCGGGTAGACNACGTTGAGGTCGAGGGTGAATCCCGTGCGGTCGAAATTCGGACTCCAGTGACCGAGCACGAGNTCGCGTGCTTCGCGTGGGACGAACCGATAGCTCGTGTCGCCCTGGGAGAAGCGATCGNCGNCGGTCGTGTGGANNGCCGCCGAGGTCACGATCGCGACCTTGGCNTNCGCCAGCGGCGTGGGGGTCACCCAGGCTGGANCTTCGAAGGTCGGCGTCGGGAAGTTGTCCCCGAGCGCCCGCATTGCAACATCACCNGACATGACCGCANCATAATTTGGCAGTCNGACTGCCACAAGTCAGNTNGGNCNNTCCNNCTNGACCTGGTCTCGNCCCCGNGCCTCAATNTCGNNCCGCCGGTCGGCAAANGCCGAGCGATCGAAGCCACCGCGCTCGNTCCANGAGCGGTTGACTTCGCGCTCGACCGTNAGCCCCTCAGCCGGNGTGACCGAGCCNGCCGCCCANTACANCCGTTTCATCGCCGACACCGTGGCCGCCTCGATGCCCGCCANGTCGGNGGCAAGTGCNTGCGCTCGACCGACAAGTTCGTCGTGAGGNACNANCTCGTTGAGCAGCCCCCACTCNAGCGCCTGNCGAGCGNCGACANAATTGCCGGTGAAGCTCATCTGACGGGCTCGCCGAACCCCGACNGCACGNGGCANNTCGACNGACAATCCCCAACCCGGCAAGATCCCGACACGGGCGTGGGTGTCGGCGAACGCCGCCCGTTCNGAGCCNATCAGAAGGTCGCACGCCAGNGCGAGTTCGAGTCCGCCGGTGACCGCAGCGCCGTTGACCGCGCCGANGACCGGNGTGCCCATGTCGGCCGGGATCGGCGGCGCNGAGCCACCACCGCCGAGCGTGCCCTCGGCGAGATCGTGCAGGTCGAGCCCNGCACAGAACGCCGGGTCGGCACCCGTCAGCACGATGGCGGCGACGTCGGNGTTGGCNTCGAGCGANGTCATCGCNTCTCGNAGGCCGCCGATCAACAANGCGTTGAGGGCATTGCGGACNTCGGGCCGGTTCAGCCAGACGGTNGCNACNGGACCCTCGATCTCCACGTGCAGGACATCATCCATGCGCCNCGGTCTAGCATCCCGGCATGGAACACAACATCGGCCAGTGGGTGGCCAAGCGCGCCCTCCTGAACCCCAACAGCGAAGCCATCGTCGACATCACCAGTGGTCGGCGCCAGACCTACGTCGAACTCGACGCCCGNTGCAACCAGGTCGGCAACGGCCTCGTCGCCGGCGGNCTCGCNCANGGCGACCGGGTCGCCACCTTGTTGATGAACGGTCCGGAGTTCGTCGANACCTTCTTCGGCGCNGCAAAGGTCGGCGGCGTGATCGTCGCACTCAACTGGCGTCTCGTCGCCGACGAATTGTCGTTCATCCTCACCGACTCNGGNGCNTCCACGCTCGTGTTCGGCACCGCNTTCAACGAGGTNGTGGCCGAACTCCAGTCNCGCGGCACCGATGGCACCANGGTCACCCGTTGGATCCACGTCGGCGACGCCGCNGANCGCCCCGACTTCGCCGAAGGCTACGAGGACATGATCAGCGCCTCGTCCTCGGCGCCGATCGTCAGCACCGCCGGCGACGACGACCTCCTCTTCATCATGTACACCTCGGGCACCACCGGCCTGCCCAAGGGGGCGATGCACAGCCACAACACCTCCATGTGGGGCTGCCTGACCGCCAATGTCACCGCCGACACCCGCTACGGCGACAACTANCTGATCTGCCTGCCGCTNTTCCACGTNGGTGCGCTCAACCCGATGCTGTCGATCATCAACCTTGGCGGNACGGCGACGATCATGAGCGAGTTCGATCCNGTGAAGATCTGGGAGGTCTTCGGCGAGGAGAAGATCACCGTCACNCTCGCCGTNCCGGCGATGTTGCAGTTCATGCTGCTCACCTACGACAAGGACNCGCACGACACCTCGTCGCTNCGTTGGGTCATGTCGGGTGCGGCGCCGGTNCCCGTCAGCTTGATCGAGACCTANGCCGCGATGGGCATCGAGNTCCACCAGGTNTACGGCCTGACNGAGACGTGCGGCCCNGCCTGCCTGATCTCCCCCGACGACGCCCTCGACCGCGCCGGCTCCACCGGCAAGGAGTTCTTCTTCACCCGGGTTCGCGTGGTCAACGAAGCCGGCGACGACTGNGGACCGGACGAGCCCGGCGAAGTGCTGGTCAAGGGACCCCACATCATGGTCGGCTACCTCAACCGCGAGGACGCCACTGCCGAGTCGATCGTCGANGGNTGGCTGCGCACGGGCGACGTCGCCGTNATGGACGCCGACGGTTTCGTCTACATCCAGGACCGCGTCAAGGACATGATCATCTCCGGCGGNGAGAACGTGTACCCGGCCGAGATNGAGAACGCGATCTTCGGGATGGANGGGGTGAACGAGGTCGCTGTCATCGGCATNCCGTCNGAGAAGTGGGGCGAATCGCCGCTGGCCGTCGTGGTCCGCNCNGACGACTCCGTCACCGANGACGCCGTGCTCGANCACGTGTCCGGCAAACTCGCCCGTTTCAAGCAGCCCAAGAAGGTCGAGTTCGTCGACGNGATCCCNCGNAACCCCACGGGCAAGGTGCTCAAGCGGGTGCTGCGCGATCAGTTCGCCGATGTCTCGGCCGAGTGACCGCCTCCGCCNGGTGACCATCACGGCGACGGCGTGAAGACCCTCGTCGTCGGAGGGACGGGACCAACGGGGCCGGCCATCGTGGCCGGCCTCGCCGAACGCGGCCACGACATCACGATCTGCCACACCGGCAGTCACGAACTCCCCGAGGTCGACGGGTACCGCCACATCCACACCGATGTTCGCGACCACGACGCGCTCGCCTCGACGATCGGCTCCGAGGCGTGGGACGCNGCCATCGTCACCTACGGCCGCCTCCGCACGATCGCCGAGGTGNTNCGCGGNCAGGTCGGGCACTTCGTGTCGGTCGGCGGTGGCCCCGCCTATCGCGGCTACTTCGACCCGTGGCGCCACTCNCCNCCCGGGCTGCCCGCACCGGTGGCTGAGGACGCNCCCACCTCGACCGANGCCGACGANGGCAANTCCTACCGCATCGCCGCCACCGANCNGCAACTGTTCGANCATCAGCCCGAGGCNACCCANTTCCGCTACCCGTGGGTCTACGGACCGCGGCAGCTNGCGCCTCGNGAGTGGTCGGTGGTGCGCCGCATCCTCGACGACCGGCCGCANATCGTGCTGCCCGACGGCGGCGCNATGCTCAACACCTTCGGCTTNACCGAAAACCTTGCTCACGCCCTGCTNCTNGCCNTCGACCANCCCGNGNAGGCCAANGGCGAGATCTTCAACGCCGCAGATGACGAGTGCCTGACCATCCGNCAGGTGGTGGAGATNTGTGCCACCGAACTNGACCACGAGTGGGAGCTCATCTCGATGCCCGCCGANCTGGCCCGACCGGCATGGCCGTTGCTGGCNGGCCCGACCTCGCATCATCGGCTCTACGACACGTCGAAGCNGCGNACCCGACTCGGCTACCGCGACGTCGTNCCCGCCCGTGNGGCCGTCGCCCNNACAGCTCGCTGGCTTGCGGACAACCCGCCGGAACGCGGCGGTCAANCCGAGCAGATCATCGANGATCCCTTCGACTACGAGAACGAGGANCTNCTGATCGAATGGTGGCGCACGGCAGTCGCCCGGCCGCCTGAGCTCGCGTGGCGGTTCCCNCCCGGCTACGGNCTGGCCTATGCCGGCCCGGGGACGAGCTANCAGCGCCCCGANACNCGCATCTGACCNNCNCNGCNGCGNGCGATCAGTCGACNCGGCTGCTCAGGAAGGCNCCGGNGAGNACGATGANNGTNCCGGCGATCGCCCACNCGCTCACGGTCTCGTCTCGGAACACCACGCCGAGCACGATCGACACGAGTGGGATCACATAGGTCACGATCGACATCCGCACGGCGCCGACTCGGCCNGTGAGCCANCCGGCGANGGCNTAGGCGATGCCCGTACCGCCGATCCCCACCNCCGCACATGCGGNGAGCGAACCCCANGAGAACGANGANTGNGCACCGTCGANCACACCGAACGGCACGCANATGAGCGTGGCGANGCCGAGNGCCCGGCTGATCACCGGCAGGCTGCCGTACGNGCGTTGGAGNGGNCCGGCNAGGTTGACGGCAACGCCGTANGACGANACGGCGATCANNACGAGNACCACACCNGCNGCNTTGGTTCCGGCGACCTGCGCTTCCGGCAACGAGATGACGAGGATGCCGACGAGTCCGACGAGCACACCGAACAGTCGGCGCGGGCCGGTTTGNGTNCCGAANGCGAGCCACGCGATCAGCACGGTCATCAGCGGCATNCCGCTGTTGAGCATCCCGGCAACCGACGAGTCGATCCACTGCTGCGCGATCGGGAACATGGTGAGCGGGAACGCCATCCACGTGACACCGAGCAGCGCAATCCTCGGCATCGCNGCGCGNGGCACCGGCTGGCGGGCNNCAGGAANGAAGAGCAACGTCAGNGCACCGAACCCGACTCGNAGCAAGGTGACGAGNCCCGGNTCGAAGGANTCGAGTCCGATNGCCATGAAGAGGAACGAGCCGCCCCAGATCAGCGAGAGCGACAACAGCACCGACCACTCGGTCGGGGCCATCNGCCGATCTTCGGCTGCNGGCTCGATCTCGGGCGCCGTCACGAGTGNGACGCTACCGGCGCTTNGTCNCGACCCCCTCGNCGTCTTCGGNCGCGAGNGGTTCGCGCCGGAGCGCTAGCGTGCGGCCGATGCCGATCAGCCGCTTCGTCCCGATCTCGCTGTTCGTGCANGCCGCATCCGTCGGCATGGTCTTCGCCCTCCTNCACGAGGTCCAGGACGAGAACAATCTCTCGACNGNCAGCATCGGCCTGATCAGTTCCGCCGGNCTCTTGGCCGCCGTGTTCGGNCAGGTCGGCCTGGCNCCGCTCGCNGATCGCGGCAAGGGCCGCGAACTGATGGTCGGCGCCATGGTGGTCGGTTCNCTCGGTGCCGTCGGCTTTGCGCTCGGCGATGACGTCTGGCAGNTGGTGGCCGCCCGAGCGATCAGCGGNGCTGCGCTCGGCGCGTTCGACCCGGCAGCGCAGGCCTTGGTCACGACCCGAGATCCGGATCGTGCCGGCGAANTGCTCGGCAAGCTGATCGGGGTGCGCACCGCCGGCTTCCTGATCGGNCCCGGGCTCGGTGCGGTTGTCGCCGAGTTCGGGAACAACGACACGCCGTTCTTCGTGACCGGTGTGCTGTTGCTGGCGCTCGCTCCTGGCCTGGCCCGCATCGCTCCGACGGCGGCCATGCCGGTGCCGCCGAGCGGTCCCACNAGCCGAACCACCATGTTCCGCCGCNGGCCCACCCTCGCTGCGATCNTCCTCACCGCCGCCCTCGTGATGCCGGTCGGGTTGTANGACGCNATCTGGGCGATCCTGATGGACGACCGGGGCGCCTCCACCCTNTTCACCGGCCTCACGCTCAGCCTGTACGGCGTGCCGTTCATCTTGCTGGCACCNNTCGGGGGCANGCTCGCNGATCGGCATGGNCCNCTGCGCACCCTGCCGNTNGCGATCNATACNGTGTCATCGGCGTGACCGTGCTCTATGGCGCACTCGAGACACCAGGGGTCCTGATGTCCTTTGCCATGGTCGAGGCGACGTTCAACGCTGTCGCCTTGCCGGCGACCCAAGCGGCGATGGCCCGCGCGACTGAGGAACACGAGCGAGCCCTCGGTTTTGGTGTCGCTGCGGCTGCTGGTCAGGTCAGCGCCGGCATCGCCGCGCTGATCGCTGCGCCGGTCTACGCCGCACAGGGCCAGTTCTTCGTCTTCGCCTTGCTGGCGGCGGCCGTCGCTGTCGTCGCTGCAGGCGGGTATGTCCTGCTGCGGACCGCCTCGACGACCACCACCATCAGGGCTGACTAAGGGCGCTCCCGCGATTCGACGCTCAACCCCCGCAGGTCGGCCGTACGAGCGCAGCCCGTTCGGCCTCGCACACTGCACGGCAGTCGCACCCCGGGACGTGATCGTTCACCAACCCCATCGCCTGCATGAACGCATAGACGGTGGTCGGGCCGACGAAGGTCCAGCCACGCTTCTTCAGGTCCTTGGCGAGCGCTGTCGACGTGGGCGTGGTGGCGGGAACCGTGAACTCCCCGTCAACGTCGCCTTCTCGCTCGCCCGGTTCCCAGCTCCAGACATAGCGAGCCAGTGACCCTTCGGCCTCGACCAATGTCACCGCACGCTTTGCGTTGTTGATCGTCGACCGGATCTTCCCCTGGTGGCGCACGATGCCGGCGTCATCGAGGAGACGGGCGACATCGTCGTCGTCGTAGTTCGCCACGACACGGAAGTCGAAGCCGTCGAAGGCGGCCCGAAAGTTCTCTCGCTTGCGCAGGATCGTGATCCAGGCGAGGCCGGACTGGAACCCCTCGAGGCAGAGCTTCTCGAAGAGCTGCACATCGTCGACCACCGGCCGACCCCACTCCTGGTCGTGGTACTCGTTGTAGTCAGAGGCCGTGCCGGCCCAGCCGCAACGAACGACCCCGTCGTCGCCCGTGACCGGGTCGCTGATCACAGCATCACGCCGAGCACCAGAGCGCCGAGCGCCGACACGAGCCCCAGCCCCCCGGTGGCGCCGCGCAGCGCGGGCGATGACGCCTGCTGATGGACGAACGCTGCCACGCCGGAAACCACAACGAGCAGGAGCTTCACCCCGAGCGTGACGTTGTACTCGAACGACTGCCCACTCGGCAGCGTCAGGATGCTCCAGATGCCGGTGACGACGGCAAGGCCGAACGCCGGCCACGCCACCTGACCGAAGCGCCGTGCCACGAGGCGGGGCGCGTCGGATCCCACCTCGCGCAGCACCGGCACCGCAGCAGCGACCACGAGCTGGCCGCCGATCCAGATGCAGACGGCGAGGATGTGAAGCGAGAGACGGACAGTGTCGAGGGTGAACGGCAGCATCGCCGCAGACCCTACGAGATCAGACCGCCCGCGCGGCCAGGGCGAGCCCGTTGGTCCGCATGATCTGTTCGACCTCGGCGGAGTCGAAGCCGTCGAGGTCGGCGACGAAGTCGACCGGGTTGCGAAGACCTTCGGCATGCGGCCAGTCCGAGCCGAACAACATGTGGTCGGCACCGACCTTGGCCTTGAGATCGTGAAGGTCGTCCTCGTAGTAGGGCGACACCCACACCTGACGGGCGAAGACCTCGATCGGATCCTCGGCAAAGGCGTGACGCTGCATCTTGTACGTCTTCTCGAACTTCTTGAGCAGCGGCTGCACCCACTCCGAACCGGTCTCGATGGTGCAGACCCGCAGGTTGCGATGCTCGCTGAGCACACCTTCGGCGATGAGCGATGCCAGCGCATCGCTGATCGGCGAGTGGGTCAGCAGGGTCTTGAAGGCGTTCTGGCGGAAGGCCTCGAACTCGGCGTTGACGCCCCAGTAGTCGGCGAGGAACGAATAGCCGGCGTCGCCGCTGTGCATCGCGAGCGTGATGCCGTGGTCGTTCATCTTCTTCCAGAACGGCGCGAACATCGGATCGCCGAGCGAGCGACGTCGTCCGTCTCGACCGAGCACCGACGAGGGCCGCATGTTCACGACGCGCACGTCGCGTTCGATCATCCAGTCGAGCTGGTCGAGCGCGTAGTCAGGATCGGCGAGCGTGATGTAGCTGGCCGTGATGATCCGGTTCTGGTAGGCGAAGCCCCAATCCTCGTCGAGCCACTTGTTGAAGCCGTCGAAGGCGGCGAGGGTCGCCTCGACGTCGCCCTCGAGCGCCGATTCCATGCCGACGCCGAGCGTGGGGAACATGAAGCAGGCCTCGAGCCCCTGCTGATCCATCACGGCGATTCGGGCGTCGCGGTCGCGGTACTCGTCGGGGATCGGGACGAGTTCACCGAACGCTTCACGTATGTCGGACTTGGCGACCTTGCCGCGGAAGTAGTCGTCGAGGCAGCCCGGGCGGGCCACGGGATCAAAGGTCGGGTTGGGGATGAAGCGGTTGACCTTGCCGCCGACCAGGAGTCGTTGGCGTCCGTCGATCTGCGCCCATTGCATGCATCGCTTATGCATCTTGGGATCGACGTGGCGGGTGAACGCGTCTTCGGCCTCGTAATAGTGGTTGTCGGCGTCGAACGCCGCGTAGGGAAGCATCGAACTCATGGGAGGATCGTAGATGCGGTGTTCATCGCACCCCGAATCGAGTCACGGGTGGCGTCGAAGTGGCCGGTCTCGTTGAGCGTGGTGAGCGACACCCGCCCGTCGGTCACGGTGAAGCGACAGATCGAGGCGTACTCCAGTTGGGCGTGAAACGACGCCGGCATCTCCCCGAAGGTGGCCCGGATGATCTCGCGGATCGTGCCGCCATGGCAGCCGATGACGACGTGTCCGCCTGGCGGGTCGGCGACGANNTCACGCCAGATGTTCGCGACCCGCTCGCGGAACACGTCGGGCGGGTCGTATCCGATGTCGGCGTAACGCTTCTCTCCCANNGCCTCCAGGATGTCGAGGCCCTCGGTCGCCCACANGTCGGTGGGGACGTAGACCGACGAGAAGCGNTCGATCTCGTCGAGATCGGCNACGATCGTGAGCGGTACGTCGAGCNGATCGACGAGTGGCTGAACNGTCTCGATGGCGCGGGCCTTCGGGCTCGCCACGACGGCGTCNACCGGCTCGTGGGCCAGCCAGGCNCAGACTCGCTCGGCCTGCCAGCGACCGAACTCGTCGAGGGACGGGTCGGCGATNCCCGATTCGAGCCGTTCGGTCAATGGCCGCCCGTGACGAACGACAACGAACTCGGGCATCAGGAAACTCCGGTCTCGGCGTCGTCGGGATAGAGCGCTCGGATGGCGGCGACGGCGAGCAAGGCGCCGGCGAACTGCATCACGATGAACATCGGCGCCGAACCGGGATGGATACCGGCGAAGGTGTCCGACAGAGTCCGAGTGACCGACACGGCCGGGTTGGCGAACGATGTTGACGAGGTGAACCAGTACGCACCACCGATGTAGGCGGCGACCGCCGACGCAACGAGGTAGCTCCGGCCGGTGCGCACCAAGGAGAAGATCAGCACCATCAGGCCGAACGTGGCGATGAGTTCCCCGAGGTACTGGCCGCCACCGTCGCGGACCTTGTCGCTGAGGTTGATCGGGTCGAGGTCGAACATGAGGTTGGCGGCCATCACCCCGACGGCGCCGCCGGCCAGTTGGGCTGCGACATACGGGCCGAGGTCGACCCACGGCCGCTTCTGCAGGAGGATGTCGGCGAGTGTGACCGCCGGGTTGAGATGCGCCCCGGAGACCTCGCCGAACATCAGGATGACGGCGTAGAGCACGCCGACGGTAGCCGCTGCGTTGGCGAGCAACTGCAGCCCAACATCGTCGGTGAGGCGTTCGGCCATGATGCCCGAACCGATGACGCCGACGAGAAGGAAGGCAGTGCCGAGGAATTCGGCGAGCAGGCGGCGGGCGAGATCGTTCACAGGCGGAGTTGTACTACAGCGCGGCGAAGTTGCCCACGCTGTCGACACCGAGTGTTCTGGGCTTGGGCCCGGCCGGCGATCGCCGTCGACCGGGCCCCAGTTTCCCTGGAGGGGGATCGAGGGCCGGAAGCCCCCGAGCTGGTGTCAGAACGGCCCTGCATCCGTATGACACCGAACCCGTCAGGGACCTTAGTGCAGCGACGCAACGATGTCAGATCCAGATGTAAACAAATCGACACGAGACAGCAACGAAGGGCTGACGGCGCGTCAAAATGTGGTGATTCCCCAGGCAAACGCATGCCGATGACCGAGTTCGGTTCCGGCGAAGGCGTCGGCTACATGTCGATACCGCGACAATGATTTGAGGAACGAGATCGTCGGCGTGATGGCCTCGAGCTCACCGGCTTCGAGCCGAGCGAGCGTGTTGGCCGGCCGCTCCCACCACACCTCGACGAGCTCGTCATCGGTGACCCGAGCCTCGCCGCCGGGGTGGTGAGCGAGAAAGAAACGGGTGTCGTAGCGACGCGGCACCTCCTCGGGGGTCGTCCAGTGCCCCACGGCGGCGAACGCCGTGCCGTCGTGCACCTCGTTCGGGTCGGGGAAGAGACCGACCTCCTCACGCGTCTCGCGGATCGCGGCGTGGAGATACGCCGCCGCATCGGCAGCGGAGAGTCCGGGGGCCGTGGCGCCGGGAACGAGAGCGGGACCGAGTCGCCAGTCGTCGTCATCGACGGCGCCACCCGGGTAGACGATCATGTCGCCGACGAACGCACCGGGTCGTCGGCGGCCGAGTAACACGTGGAGATCGGGTCGATCGTCGATCACCACCAGTGAGGCCGCCGGGAGGGCGGGGACCGTCACGTGTCGAAGTACTCGCCGGCGTTCACCAACAGGCGCTGTCCGGTGATCATCGAGCTGCGATCGGAGAGGAAGAACATCACCGATTCAGCGACGTCGGTATCGGCCGCCATCGCTCGAAGGGCGTTGGCACTCGCCAGCTCGTTCTTGATGTCCTCCGGCTCGACCCCACGCTCACTCGCCTGCCACTGGCAATACATCTGCACGTTCGGCCCCCACATCCAGCTCGGCACGACCGTGTTGATGCGAATTCCGTCCGGGCCGAGATCGTTGGCCAGATCGCGGGCGACGGCGAGCAACGCCGCTTTCGACGGCCCGTACACCCCCTGGGGCACCGGGTTGGACTTCATCGCCGACTGCGAGCCGATCAGCACGACCGCTCCCCCGCCGTTGGTCTTGAGCGCCGGGACGGCAGCCCGGACCAGGTTGGTGGAGCCATAGACGTTGACCTCGAGCACCTGGCGGAACGTGTCGGCGTCCATGTCCAGGAGGGTGCCCATCACTGCGTCGTACGCCGCGACATTAACCACACCGTTGAGCCCACCGAATCGTTCGACGCCGGCGGCAACGGCGGCACCGAGCGCGTCGGTATCCATGATGTCNGCCGNCATCGCGAGNGTNCGCTCACCGNCCGGATCGAGTTCCGNAACCGCNCCCTGCAGACGATCCAGGTTGCGAGCGGTCGCGATCACGTTGGCGCCGTCGCGCAGCGCCGCCGCCGCACANGCACCACCGAGNCCGGGACCGACCCCCGAGATCAGAATGGTCTTCCCCTCAAGCTCCATTTGCCCAGCCTTGCATGAGGTCAGGGCGCCGCCCAATCGACNGGCACGCCGGCATCNGCGCACGANGTGTCGAGNGTGCGGAGCGGATCNGCGACGAACTGCTGGACGATGCCGGCGATGCAGCTGTTGCCGAACCAGATTCCATGGCCCCGACCGTCCTGGGTGACGGTGGTGGCGTTGGGGAGGAGATCGGCNGCGGCGTCNGCAAAGGTCGACGGCGTGATCGGATCGAAGNTGCCCGACAGGAGCAAGGTCGGCAGATCCGATGAGACCGGCGTGCCGACGANGGCAGCGGCCTCGCCTTGCTCCCACGCCGGGCAGAGGTTGCGGAGCGGCTCGACCGGCACTGCCGCACCGAAACCACCGTCGTGTTCNACGAACCCGCCGGAGGTGAAGGGCAGGCGGTCGTGACACTGCACGGCGAAGTANGTGCCTTCGCGATTGGCGTTGTAGGCCGCCGTANAGGTGCGGGTACCGACCCGAGCGAGCCACCGTTCGGCATCGGGATCACCGTCGGCGATACCGGTCAACGTCGCCGGAAGGTAGCGGGCCAGCGATTCGTTGTAGAGCAACAGGAACACGAACTCGGCGAGACGGGTGCCGTCGAGGCGGACATCGACCTCGCGGTCGAAGCCACTTTCGTTCGGGCTCAGGGTGACGACGCGTGGGGATTCGTCGAGTTCGGCGATCAACAGGTCGAGACTGAGGGCCACATCGGGGTTGAGATCGGTGCACCGGGTGCTCCGGTCGCAGGCGGCACTGAGCGCGTCGATCGACCGTTGGGCGGTGACGGCGACCGACGTGTCGACATCGAGATCGGGCGGGTAGACGCCGTCGAGGACCGTGCCCACGAGTCCTGTCGGAGGCTGACGAAGCAGTTCGAATCCGATNGTGGTGCCGTACGANACCCCGTACGCNACCCANCGGTCATAGCCGAGNCCGGCCATCACCTGGCCGACGTCGAANGCATGGTTCTGGGTCGTGGTGGCGTCGAGCAGNNGATNACCGGCGAGCCGCTCGGCGCAGGCGTCGAGNGCANCGGNGGCGAGTTCNCGGCTGCGTTCGCCATCGCGTTCGACAAGCNCAGGGATCNCNCCGTCGAANTCNGGGCAATCGAANTCGGCCGNGGCNAANCCGGTACCCCGCTGGTCGACGAAGACTTGGGTGAACGGCTGTTGCGGGAAGAAGCCGGCNAGATCCGAGCTGGCNCCACCNGGGCCGCCTTGGAGGACGGCGACNGGCGTGCGNAAGCCGACGTCGTAGCCCGCCATGGTNGCGATCGAGATCGATGCCGTGGCNCCGGATCCGGCGGTNGGATCGAGCGCNACCTCGGCGATACCGCANGCGACGNTGTCGGCAGCGATCGNNGNNGGGCAGTCGACCTGCGTNATCGTTGCGGGCGCNNGCGCNTCNGCNCCCGGNGTGGTCGGGGNCGGCACGGCGCCGTCCGCGACGGTCGTNGTGACCAGCGGCGGTGCAGTNGCGNTGTCNCCNCACGCAGCAGCGAGGACCGCCGTCACCATGACGGCGGTCGCAAGCCGACGTTTCACCAGAGCTGATCGGTGTANGTGTCGGTGCCGACGATGGTCGGCAAGAACGGNGCNGCGAAGCTCACCACGCCCTTGCCNGAAGCANCGAGGTCGGCGGCATAGGNCCGGAAGCGGTCCCAGNCGGCGNCCGGNTNGTCCTCGAGGAAGAACATCTGCAGGCGTCGTTCCGGAGGGCCCGGCGGCATGCCGAGATCCATCGGGGCCTGCTCGGTGCCTTCGCCCATCTGGATGTANCGCCACGACACCATGCTGGCGATCGGCGAGTTCNCGAGGAGTGCCGGGAGCGCCGTTTCGTCGAGGTGAGCGCCCANTTCTTCGTCGNTCACNNCNTCGGCGGGATCGANCGCCACGACGGCGAGGCCNTGGTAGTGGTGNTCGAANGCGAGNTCGATCGGAACCGGATCGTCGTCTCGATAGGCGTGCTCGGGGTTGGAGAGCAACACCGTGTGGGCGTGCTGNCGCTCCATGAACCCTCGATTGTTCATNTAGAGGTCGACGACCTGATTGCCGGCCCAGTCNAAGTGCTCCNTGTGCTTGTCCTCGAGCACCCANTAGGTCGCAAGGTAGGAACCCTTGTCGTGGGGGCTGGCNACCGGGGTGTCGCCCTCGGGNAAGCGNAGNTCCTTCATCGCCCGGGTGGCGACCCACCGCTTNCCNGCNAACAGCCACGGGCCGATCATGCAGCCGGCGTAGAAGTGNTCGCGCTCGTACCANCGGTTGTAGGCGACCTCGTGACCCTTGCTCGGGTCGACGAGGGTGAACAGCGCCGAACCGGCAACGATTGGGTAGTCGTTCATGGCNTCCTCAGGAGTCGTAGACGGTGCGNCCGATCCAATCGGCGACGAGGGCCGGTTTGCCTTCGCCCTCGATNTCGACCGTGATCGTGCGGGTGGAGTTGACGGCNGTGCCCTTGAGNTCGACNGCCGAGGTGACNGCNGAGGCCCGGATGCGCTTGCCCGACAGGACCGGGTTGATGAAGCGNACCTTCTCGAAGCCGTAGTTGATGCCCATCTGGATGCCCTCGAGCGGGANCTCGTTGGGGATCGAGGCNGTGAGNTTCACCAGCATCGANAGGGTGAGGAAACCGTGGGCGATCGTGCCGCCGAAGACCGGGGTCGCCCGCTCCGGATCGGTATGGATGAACTGGTGATCGTGGGTGCAGTCGGCGAAGGCGTTGATCTGCTCCTGGGTGATCTGGAACCAGTCGCCGGTGGCCTCGTCGTGGCCTACACGGGCGTTGATCGCCTCGTAGGCGGCGGCAGCGTTGCTCATGTCATTTCTCCGTTCCGGGGANCTGGCGGGGACCTTAGTTCCGGAGCGCGACGGCGAGCATTTCGGCTGCCGGGTCAACGGCGGCGCCGTCGCGGCGGGCGAGGACGAGGGTCCGTTCGGCGATCACCCGCCCCGGNCCGAAGTCCGNTCCGGCTTGGACGACCGGCAGCACGGTCGAGCCCACCCCGAGNTCGACCATCGTGCGGAGCACTTCGGGCTGGTTCGATTCCGCCACGATCGNGGTCGGNGCNCCGAGGCGCTGCAGGGCTTCCTCGGCGATCGCGCGNGTGTGGGAACCCTGGGCGAACANCACCCATGGNCCCCANGCGGNGACGTCACGGGGCAGNCCTCGCGTNGGGGTGAAGACGGCGAGCGGCTCGTTCATCAGCGACTCGGTGTGGACNCCCCGTCGGGNGTGNCCCCCNACAACGACCGCNAGGTCNAGGTCGCCCGATTCGATNTCGTCGAGCAGTTCGCCTGACGGCGCGACCCGCAACGTGAGGTGAAGCTCAGGGTGATCGTCGCGNAACTGGCGNAGCACGTCGGTGAAGTGNCCGACGGCNGCGGCATCGATCATGCCNACCCGCAACTCNCCGGCNCGNCCGGTGCGGGTGCGCTCCGCCCAGTCGGCGAGATCGCTGGTGAGGGCGATGACCTGTCGGGCGTGGGCGAGCACCGGTTCGGCGGTCGGNCGCANCGTNCGTCGGCGNCCCTCCCGATCGAACAGCGGCACACCNATGCGGCGTTCGAGTTCNCTCAATCCCTGCGAGAGNGCNGAGGGCGANACGCCGATCCGGGCTGCGGCATCNGCCCAGGACGGTTCGGTGNACACGGCCACGAGATAGTCGAGNTGGCGAATGGAGAGGTCNGGGAGGGCNGGAGTCACCCGNGCAGAATAGTTCAGAGTTNCTTCACTACATNAGATTCTTGTTGANGNTTCCTTATGGTGTTGNCCATGNCCAAGAACATCGCCCCCGCAACCGGCAAGCTCGGTGTGCTGACGCCCGGACTCGGTGCCGTCGCCTCGACCTTCATCGCCGGNGTCCTGTCCGCCCGCCAGACCGGNGTCGCCCCACTCGGCTCGGTCTCCCAGATGGCCCACATCCGTCTCGGTACCCGGGAAGAGGGCCGCAACCCTCTCATCAAGGACTTCGCTCCCCTCGCCTCACTCGACGACATCGTCTTCGGTGGCTGGGACCCGATCTCCGCCAACGCCCTCGAGGCCGCCCGCACCTGCGGCGTGCTCGAAGAAAAGGATCTCTCCCCCATCGCCCAGGAACTCGAGGGTGTCGTCGCCATGGACGCCGTCTTCGACCAGACGTGGGTGAGCCGTCTCGAAGGCACCCGTGTCAAGTCCGAGACCAACAAGTGGGATCAGGCCATGGCGCTCATGGCCGACATCGAGAACTTCAAGGTCGAGAACGGGTGCTACCGCCTCGTCATGGTCTGGTGCGGTTCGACGGAGGCCTTCCAGGAGCCGTCAGCTGTGCACGAGACCGTCGCCGCGTTCGAGCAGGGCCTCAAGGACAACGACGACAACATCTCGCCCTCACAGATCTACGTGTACGCCGCCCTTCAGAGCGACGTGCCCTTCGCCAACGGCGCGCCGAACCTCTCGACCGACCTGCCCTGCATGCAGGAGCTCTCGCACACCCGCGGGGTCCCGATCGCTGGCAAGGATTTCAAGACGGGCCAGACCCTCATGAAGACCCTGCTCGCCCCCGGCCTCAAGGCCCGCATGCTCGGTCTCCGCGGCTGGTACTCGACCAACATCCTTGGCAACCGCGACGGTGAAGTGCTCGACGCCCCCGAGAACTTCAAGACCAAGGAAGAGTCGAAGCTCGGCGTACTCCACAAGATCCTCGAGCCCGAGGTGTACCCCGAGCTCTACGGCAACGTCGACCATGTCGTGCGCATCAACTACTACCCGCCCCGCGGCGACAACAAGGAAGGCTGGGACGCCGTCGACATCTTCGGCTGGATGGGATACCCCATGCAGATCAAGATCGACTTCCTATGCCGCGACTCGATCCTGGCGGCACCGATCGTGCTCGACCTCGCACTATTCATGGACCTCGCCCACCGAGCCGGTGAATCGGGTGTGCAGGAGTGGTTGAGCTTCTATCTGAAGGCCCCCCAGGCCGCCGGTGACAATCCCGCCGAGCAGGACCTCTTCATCCAGCAGACCAAGCTGAAGAACACCCTTCGCGAGTGGATGGGCGAGCTGCCCGTCACCCACAGCGAGGCGGGCTGAACCGGCCGGCGACGGTCAGACGGCAACCGGTTCCCGACGCCAGAGTTCGGGATACAGGGGACCCCCGACCCGATCGCCCGGGGCGAGACCGTGCTCGGTCATCACCTGGGAATGGTCGGGGTCCATGCCCTCCGGCCGGAACATGACCCGGACATCGTCGCCGAGCCATTGGGTGTTGAACACCTTGAGGTCTCGATCCGGATGCAACAGGCCCGATCCGCCATGGATCATCCGGGCGTTGAAGATCGCCACGTCGCCGGGCTCCATGTCCCAGCTCAGGATCTCGTACTGCTCCCGGTTGCCTTCGATGTCGGGAAACGGCTCGAGGTTGTCCTCGACCTGGTCGTAGACGACCTGGTCGCGTTCGTCACCGGTGAGCGCCCCGAAGTTGGTCTGGGCGTAGCGCACGTCCCAGGCGTGGGAGCCCCTCACGAACTCGAGGGCGCTGCGCTTCGCGACCGGCACGAGCGGCATCCACGCCGAGCAGGTGTCGAACCCTTCAACCGACCAGTAGGGCTCGTCCTGGTGGAACGGCGTGCGGAACTGGCTCCCGGTGCTGCGAGTGAAGATGGCATCGAAGAAGAAGTTCACCGCCTCGACGTTCATCACCCGACCGGCGAGCTCCGCCATCGGCGAGTTCTCGACGAAGTCCCGGTATTCCGGAATCTCCTGCCAGACCTGGGAGTCGTAGAACGTGACCCGGCCGTGCTCGTCGGTGTTCCACACTCGACCTCGAGGCGACGGATCGGCGACGTTGCGCGCAAGGCCCGCCGTGAGCGCCTCGATCCAATCCGGGTTGATGACCTGTCGAAGACAGACGACGCCGTCAGTGGCGAAGTCGAAGATGTGCTGATGCGTGATGACGTCAGCGAGGTTGGACACGGGACACCCCCTTCGCGGGCCGGATGAAGTCCGGCGCAGCCTAGATGCCGGCGAGATACGCGAGCGTCGCTTCCCAGGAAGGCGCCGCCGGATCGATGACGTCGTAGTGGCCTTCATCCTCGAAGATCAAGGTGTCGATGCAGTCGCCGGCCGCGGCGATGTAGGGCGCCACCCCCTCGAACGGCACGTCGTCGTCGCGCAGGCCGTGCACGATCAACTGAGGGACCTTCACCGGGAGCCGCCGGGCGGGATCGGCGTCGTCGTACGCCTCGGGAATCTGCTCGGGA
>PABW01000060.1 GCA_002699625.1 Acidimicrobiaceae bacterium | reverse complement strand
GGCCAGACCTCGTCGGTGCCCCAAAGCCCGACCGGAATCACGGGTGCCCGTGTCATGGCGGCGAGTCGGGCCGCACCCCAACGTCCTTTCAGCACGGGGTCGAAGAACGCCTGGCCTCGTGGAATCGTGCCCTGCGGAAACATCACGACGACGTCGCCACCCCGGATGGCGGCCGCTGCAGTGTCGAATGCGCTCTCGTCACTCGTGCCCCGGTCGACCCGGATCCCACCACCCGCTTGAAGGAGCGGACCGATCACGGGGATGTCGAAGACTTCCTTCTTGCCCAGGTAGCGGCCGTTGCGGCCCGACTTCGCCACCGTCGTGATCATCACGGCCGGATCGAAGTAGCTGCGGTGGTTGCCGACGATGATCGCGCCGCCTTCCCGAGGGATGTGTTCGAGTCCCGAGACGGTGACGTCGGCGTTAGGAATGAGTTCGGGCCGCAGGAACGGACGGAACAGGTCCTGGAGTTCGAGGCCACCCATGGTCGGCACACCGTCGGGCTTGTCGAGCGAACGAATCGGCCAGCCGTTGAGNGCNGCGGTGGCGGCNANGCGGGCATCGGGGTTGACGGCGACNGGGTGNCCGACGANGTCNAGCAGNGNCGAGTCGTAATAGCTGTCGGAGTACGCCCAACAGCCCGCCGGATCGACNTCGTGCTCGGNACACCACCGCANCACGGCGTCTCGTTTGCCCGGNCCCCAGACGACGTCGCCATCGACCCGGCCGGTGAANGCGCCGTCGGCCTGNGTCCANCTCGTGGCGATGACGTCGTCGATNCCGAGGAGGTCNGCGAGGGGCCGAACAAGGTGCTCCGGNGTGGTGGTGGCGAGCACGAGNGNGCGTCCCGCATCGCGATGCATGGCGAGNTCGGCGCGGGCNAAGTCGGANACNTGNNCTGCGATNTCGGCNGCNGCNGGNCNGGCNGCNGCNATCACCGCATCGACCGGCCAGCCGACNGNTGCACGGGGAGCGAGCTTCGCCGACCGGCCCACGATCGNCGACTCACCGACGAGTTCGAAGACCTTGAAGGCGAGGTCGGCCAGGGTTCCGTCNACCGGTGTGCCGAACCCGGCTGCGGAGAGGTGGCGCTGAAAGATNTTGGGNGAGGCGACCGAAACGAGGGTGCGGTCGAGATCGAAGAACGCAGCNGNGGGGGCGGACATGCCCNNTCAGTCTGACAGTTCCGCNCGATTCACGAGAGAGCGGGCACNTGGGGTACAAATGNCCGNCGGTTNGGCACGTTTCTGAAGGGGTTTCGAGGCATGTACATCGGGTACGACGAGAAACAGGAGGCGCTCCGAAAGGAGCTGCGCGACTACTACAACGAACTGCTCACGCCCGAGATCCGGGATGCNCTTGCGGCCGAAGAGGGCACCGGCCCGGTGCACCGNGAGATCGTCGGCAAGATGGGNCGCGACGGNTGGNTGACGGTCGGNTGGCCCGAGGAATANGGCGGTCGCGGCTACTCCGCCGTCGAACAGTTCGTGATGTTCGACGAGTCNGTNGCCATCGGCGCACCGATCCCGATGCTCACGGTCAACACCGTCGGCCCGACCCTGATGCAGTACGGCACCCAGGAGCAGAAGGACTTCTTCCTGCCGAAGATCTCCCGCGGGGAGATCACCTTCTGTGTCGGCTACTCCGANCCCGATGCCGGCACCGACCTCGCNTCGCTNCAGTGCCGAGCCGTTCGCGACGGNGACGAGTTCGTCATCAACGGCCAGAAGACCTGGACCTCGCTCGCCNGNGACGCCGANTACATCTGGCTNGCNGCNCGGACGAACCCCGACGTGAAGAAGCACAAGGGCATNTCGCTCTTNTGCATCCCGATGGACACNCCCGGGTTGTCGATCGAACCNCTCCACCTCCTCAGCAGCCACAACATCAACCACACCTTCTTNGATGACGTCCGGGTGCCNGCCTCAACNCTGATCGGTGAGGAGAACGGCGGCTGGGGGCTCATCACCTCCCAGCTCAACCGTGAGCGCGTGACGATCTGNTCCTCNGGCATGGTNACCAAGGCACTCGAGGAGACGNTCGAGTTCGCCAAGANCACCCAACTCGCCGANGGCACGACGCTGATCGACAAGCCGTGGGTGCAGCGCAACCTGGCCGAAGTNACCGCCGAACTCGAGTTTCTCCGCNTGATGAACTGGAAGGTGGCCTGGGAGGTCGCCACCCACATCGACGGCAAGGANCTCGANGAACTNGACTTCGAGCACATGAAGGCGTTCATCGCCGATTCGTCCAGTGTGAANGTCTTCGGTACCGAGTTCTTCCACCGGTCGTACCGCAAGCTGATGGAGATCTACGGACCACAGGCGACGATCGCCAAGGGTTCGATCGGCCACCTCACCCGTCTCGAGATGCAGTACCGNTCGACCATCATCCTCACCTTCGGTGGNGGTACCAACGAGATGCAGCGGGATCTCATCTCGCAATTCGGCCTCGGCTACCCGAAGGCGGATCGCTGATGGACTTCACGNTCGACGACGAACANCAGGCGATCCACGACATCACGAAGCAGGTGCTCGGTGANCTGTCGACCCACAGTCGCCTGAAGGATCTCGCGGTNGCCGACGACCATGTCGACTGCGACGCNTGGGCCGCCCTCGCCGAAGCCGGNGTNGTCGGTGCCTCGATCCCCGAGGCCCATGGCGGCGCAGGNCTNGGCTTCCTCGCCACGGCGATGGCNCTGGAGGTCGCCGGCTACCACGCNTCGCCGATCCCGNTCCTCTCCACGATCGTCATGGGNGCGATGCCGATCGCCGAGTTCGGCACCGANGCCCAGCAGGNCGCCTGGCTGCCNCGCATCGCCGAAGGCTCGCTNCTTTGCGCTGCGGCGCTNTACGAGCAGGGCNCCACGCCCGGCGAGCCGCTCACNACCGCCCGCNCCGACGGCGACGGATTCGTNCTCGACGGCGTNAAGCCGATGGTCGATCAGGGCCTCGAAGCCGGTCTNCTCGTCGTGCCGGCNCGNCTCGACAACGGNTCGGTCGGNGTGTTCCTCNTACCNACCGACGCCGATGGTGTGACTCGCCAGCGAGTCGAGGTCACCACCGGACGNCCGCAGGCTCATGTCACCCTCGCNGGTGTGGCNGTCGGTGCCGAAGCNCTCCTNGGTNGTCCTGANGAAGACGCTGCNGCGATCATCCGGTGGATCGAACAGCGGGCCACCGTCGGCATGTGCATGCTCATGTCGGGNGCNGCTCGCGCCTCNATCGAACTCGCNGCCGACTACACGAAGCANCGCCANCAGTTCGANCGTCCGATCGCGACGTTCCAGNCNGTGTCGAACCGNGCCGGNGACTCCTACATCGACNCCGAGGCGATCACNCTCACCGCNTGGCAGGCNGCGTGGCGTCTCGACGCCGGCCAGCCCGCCGANGATCAGATCTCGATCGCCGCGTATTGGGCGGCGGTNGGNGGCTACCGAGTCGTGCACGCNGCCGTNCANGTCCANGGNGGGGTCGGCGTNGATCGCGACTACCCGCTGCANCGNCACTTCCTGCTCGCCCGCCAACTCGAGCTCACNCTGGGCAACGGCGAAGAGCATCTCGTCACCCTCGGCCGTTCCATCGCTGCCGCACCGGCCTANGCCTCACCCGTCGGCGCGGTCGGCCGGGCTGTGGGAACATCACCGAGCGTGAACCCAGGGGGGATCCATGACCGACTTTTTCACCACGGTGCCCGAGCCCATCCGNTNCGAGGGCCCGGAATCCGACAANCCGCTNGCGTTCCGNTGGTACGACGCNGATCGNGTGGTCGGNGANAAGACGATGGCCGAGCACCTGCGCATGGCGGTGTGCTACTGGCACTCGTTCAACTGGCCNGGCAACGATGTCTTCGGCGACGGCACGTTCGACCGCCCGTGGCTCGCCGCCGACCTCGAGCCNATGGANGCGGCCCGCACCAAGATGGCAGCCGCCTTCGAGTTCTTCGAGAAGCTNGGCGTCCCGTACTTCTGCTTCCACGACCACGATGTCGCTCCCACCGGCTCGTCGTTTGCCGAGGAGACCGCCAACCTGAACGAACTCGCCGACGACATGGCCGCNCATATGNAGCGCACCGGTGTCNGTCTGCTNTGGGGCACNGCCCGCCTGTTCGGNCACCCTCGGTACATGGCCGGTGCNGCCACCANCCCGAACCCCGAGGTCTNCGCNCGTGCGGCCGCCCAGGTGAAGAACTGCATGGATGTCACCCACCGCCTCGGNGGCCAGAACTATGTCCTCTGGGGCGGCCGNGAAGGCTACGAGACCCTCCTCAACACCGACCTNTCNNNNGAGCTCGATCAGCTCGGCCGTTTCCTGAACCAGGTCGTCGAGTACAAGCACCACATCGGCTTCCGCGGCACGATCCTGCTCGAGCCCAANCCGCAAGAGCCCACGAAGCATCAGTACGACTACGACTCGCAGTCGTGCTTCGCCTTCTTGCAGCGCTACGGCCTCGAGGACGAGGTNAAGGTCAACATCGAGGTCAACCANGCNACCCTCTCCGGCCACGACTTCCAGCACGANCTGGCGATGGCCGCAGCGTGNGGNATNCTCGGCTCGGTCGANGCCAACCGNGGCGACGACCGACTCGGCTGGGACACCGANCAATTCCCNAACTCGGTGGAGGNGATGTCGCTCGGNGTCTATGAGATCCTCCGGGCCGGAGGCTTCACGACCGGCGGATTCAACTTCGANACGAAGCTGCGNCGNATGTCGATCGCCCGTGACGATCTCTTCCATGCCCACATCGGNGGCATGGACACGCTCGCCCGNTCCCTGCTCGTCGCTCACTCGATGCTNGAGGANGGCGTGCTGGANGGNCGCCGCAGCGAGCGGTACGCAGGCTGGGAAACCGGNCTCGGCGCCGACATCCTCCACGGCAACGGCCCGGGCGCGTCGCTTGGTTCGCTNCACCACTTCGTCGGNGACACGGAACTCGACCCGGCCCCCNTCAGCGGTCGCCAGGAGGANCTCGAGAACCTCGTCAACNGCTTCATCGAACGNGTTCGCTGATGCCGNTNGTNGCCGGGGTCGACTCGTCGACNCAGTCGTGCAAGGTNGAGATCCGNGATCTCGACTCGGGTCAGGTCNTCGCCGTCGGCCGTGGCGCTCATCCGCCGACGAGTCCCCCTNGCAGCGAGCAGGACCCGAACGCATGGTGGGCCGCACTCGTCGACGCGTTCGGTGAGGTCGGCTCNGTCGCCGGTCAGGTTGCGGCGNTCGGCGTNGGNGGCCAGCAGCACGGCATGGTCGTGCTCGATGCCGACAACCGACCGCTCCGGCCCGCNAAGCTCTGGAACGACACCGAGTCCGCCGCCGAAGCCNCCCGTCTCACCGAGGCGGTCGGGGCCGANACCTGGGCNGCACGGGTGGGTTCGGTACCGGTCGCCTCGTTCACNATCAGCAAGCTNGCCTGGCTCGTGCAGCACGAACCCGACCTCGTCGGACGCATCGCCAAGGTGCTNNTGCCCCACGACTATGTGAACCTGAGGCTCACCGGGGTGCACGCCACCGATCGNGGTGATGCATCGGGAAGCGGCTGGTTCGATGCNCGNACGGGCGAGTGNGCCGCCGAACTGCTCGAGCTTNTCGGCGGCCGNGANGACTGGGCGAGTCTCGTCCCGGCCGTGCTCGGTCCGACCGAGGTGCTCGGCACGGTGACGGGTGAGGCAGCTGCAGCGCTCGGTGTGCCTGAAGGCATCCCTGTGGGTCCCGGTAGCGGCGACAACATGGCGGCAGCACTCGGACTCGGGCTCACGACCGGCGATGTCGCCCTCTCGCTCGGCACGTCGGGTGTCGTGTACGCAGCGTCGCCGACAACGACAGCCGATCCGTCGGGCGCAGTTGCGGGCTTCGCCGACGCCACGGGCGGCTACCTGCCACTCGTGTGCACCCTCAACGCCACCAAGGTCACCGACACGGTCGCCGGCTGGCTCGGGATGGATCACGAGACGTTTGCGGCCGCAGCACTCGATGCGCCTACCGGTGCTCACGGTGCCCGGCTCACCCCCTATTTCGACGGCGAGCGGACACCCAACCTGCCCGATGCGGCGGGCACGTTTGAAGGGCTTCGCAACGACACGACATCAGCGGATCTGGCCCGGGCCGCCCACGAAGGGGTGCTTCGCGGCCTGCTCTTCGGACGTGAGGCCTTGGCCGCTGCAGGAGCAGCGGTCGATGGGCGAGTGCACCTGATCGGCGGCGGGGCCAGAAGTCCGGCGTACCGCCAGATCCTCGCCGACCTGCTCGGCGCGTCGATTCGGGTGCCCGATGCCGATGAGACGGTCGCCACCGGTGGCGCGGTGCAGGCCGCGGTGATGTTGGGCCGCTCCTTCGCCGACACGGCGACCGCCTGGGATCTGGGCGCCGGCATCGACATCGGCCCCAGCTGACGGCTACTCGATCACGCCCCGCTCGCGCAGATCGGCAAGCGTTTCGGCGTCGAGCCCGAGCTCACGACCGAGGATGTCACCGTTGTGTTCGCCGAGCCAGGGCACCCGGGTCTCGGGGCCTTCGGCCATCCGGCTGAGCTTCACGGGATTGCCGGGGATCAGCACCGGCTCACCACCTCCGGGTGGCTCCATGGCGACGAGCATGTTGCGGGCTGTCACATGCTCGTCCGCCACGATGTCGGCCGGGGTGTAGCTCTCGCCGACGGCAAGACCCTCTGCCGCAAGAGCGGCGACTGCCTCGCGGTTGGTCATCGGTGCGGCCCAGCGCTCAACGTCGGGTCGGATCACGGTGGCGAAGTGGTCGCGCCAGCCCTCCCTCGTGGCAAGGCGTTCGTCGGTGAGCCATTGACCATTGCCGGTGACCTCGGCGAGCTTTTCGAACTGGTGCTCGCGCACACACTGCACGATGAAATGACCTTCGCCGGCGGCAAAGGTCTCGATGATGCCGACGGCGCTCTCGGCCTCGCCAGCGATGCCCATCGAGTAGAAGTTCGTGACGAGGTCGGTCATCGCAACGGCCGCATCGAGCATGGCGATGTCGACGCACTGCCCTTCGCCGGTGGCGTCACGGTGGCGAAGGGCGGCGAGCACCCCGATCACGCCGAATAGGGCGGAACTGATATCGCCGAGCGCCCCGACCGGATTGACGATCGGTGGCCGCTCCGGCAGCCGCTTGTACTCATAGATGCCCGACATGCCCTCGACCACCGCTGCATAGGCAGCCCGGTGGATGTGCGGCGACGCAGGGTCGTTCCCGAAGCCGGAGACCGAGAGGTAGATCGCTGCGGGATTGACCGCCTTGACGGCGTCGTACCCGATGCCGAGGCGGTCGGCGGTGCCCGCCTTGAAGTTCTCGCACACGATGTCAGCGGTCTTTGCCAGTTCGAGGCACAAACGCACGCCTTCGGGATCCTTCAGGTTCAAGGTCACCGAGCGCTTGTTGAGGTTGTTACGCAGGAAGGTGGCACCCACCCGACGACCGTCCGGGTCGTCGATCGCCGGCATCGAGCCGCGGCCCGAATCTCCGGTGCCCGGTGACTCGACTTTCACCACGTCGGCACCCAACCGGGCAAGAAGCTGGGTTCCGAAGGGGAGGGCGGCCATCTGTTCGATGGCCAGGACCCGGATTCCGGCGAGCGGTTTGGGCTGGTCGGCGGCCGCCTCGTTGGCGATATCGCCGAGGCGCATGTGCGGGGTGTCGGCCATGACTCGCAGTCTGGCCCAGGCGGCTTGGCGGCGCACAACCTCGTGCGCGCTGCCGCTGGGTCAACCTCGCTCCGGGAAGAAGCGATCGCTACCCTGCGCGCCGTGGAGATCGGAGGCGACCGGTACCGGACGGTGGGAGGGGTGCATCGCATCCCGATCGACGGTGTGTTCGGCATGTTGGTGCTTGCCGGGCTGGAGGCGGTCGGCCCCGACGCCGCCGCACTCCTCGGTCATGTGGGCGCCGAGACGATGGTCTGCCTGCAGACCGATGCCGAGATCGACCGGCGCTATCCGCCGTATCTGGAATGGCTGGCCGATCCCGAACCCCATGAGGCGCTCCGCCTCCCGATCGAGGATCACCTCGTGGCACCCGACGGCCCCATGGTCTTGCTCATTGAGGCGATCGTCAACCGCATCAGCAGTGGCGGTGGTGTCGTCGTGCACTGCGGGGCCGGTTGGGGACGCGCCGGACTCGTGGGGGCGCTGGTGCTCGTCGCCTATGGCGCGACGGCGTCCGAGGCGCTCGCCCGGGTGCGTGTCGCCCGGCCGGCTGCCGGACCGCAGTCTGATGAGCAGGATCAGCAGCTGATTCGTCTCGCTCCGGTTGTCAACGAGCAGACACGGCGACGCTGAGCCTCAGGAGCCGTAGCGACGCACGTCGGGCCCGACGAACGCCTCGAATGCCGCAAGCACCTCGCCATCGTTCGCATGGCGGCCGGTCTCGTGCTTGCTGTAGATCGTGGTGCCGTCGACGGTGACGTCGAAGATTCCGCCTCCACCGGTGACGAGGGTGAGATCAGCGATGACGTGTTGGTAGTTCGTCAACAGATCCGAGACCGCGCTCACGGCGCGGGCTGAATAATCTCAAGGGACGCAGTAGGTGATCTCGACCGTGTGACTCATGACNACGAACCTAGTGCAGTGANGGGTCAGTCGGGCCACGNNGCGATGGGCNCAAACNTCGCGTCGAGGGCGACAGCGAAGGCGTCGGGGGCAACGACGACTTCNAGCCCGCGACGGCCACCGCTGCAGAACACCTCGTCCAGCGCCGTCGCCCANTCATCGACGAACGTCTCCAGGACCTGCTTTTGNCCGAAGGGGCTGATCCCGCCGACGACGTAGCCCGAGCGTCGCTCGGCTTCGGTCGGATCGGTCATCCTCGCCTTCTTCGCCCCGGCGGCCGCGGCGATCGCCTTGAGGTCGAGCGTGCACGAGACCGGTACGACACCGATTGCGTTTCGTCCGTCGTCAAGCGTGACCATCAGTGTCTTGAAGGTCCTGTCGGGATCGGTGCCGAGGGCTTCGACGGCCTCGAGGCCGAACGAGCCGTGATCGGGATTGTGGTCGTAGTGGACGACGCGGTGCTCGATGCCGAGTCGTCGAAGCATGTCGATCGCGGGAGTCACACGGCTATGGTGCCGCACATGGCTCAGATCACGCTCGGGGGCAACCCCATCAACACCAACGGCGACCTTCCTGCAGCAGGCGCCACCGCACCCGACTTCACCCTCACCAAGGCCGACTGGACCCCGGTGGGTGCCGCTGACCTCGCTGGTCAGCGAGTCGTCATGAACATCTTTCCCTCGCTCGACACCGGGCCTTGTCAGCTCACCATTCGCACATTCAACGAGCGCGCCGCCGACCTCGAGAACACCGTCGTGCTGTGCGTCTCGGCCGACCTGCCGCCCGCCGCTGCTCGTTTCTGCGGCGCCGAGGGCATCGAGAACGTGATCACGGGCTCGACCTTCAAGAACCCCGACGTTCTCGAGGCGCTTGGCGTGAAGATGATCGACGGCAAGCTCCAGGGCCTCGCCGCTCGTTCCGTGGTGGTGCTCGACACCGACGGCACGGTGCTGCACAGCGAACTCGTCCCGGAGATCACCTCCGAACCCGACTACGACGCGGCGATCGCCGCCCTCGGCTGATCCGCGATCACAATCGGATCATTGTCGTGCCCGGGCCTCAGGCNCGGGNCAGCCATGCCTCGGCTCCGCTGAGCAGGTAGTCGATGCCNTCCTNGGCATCGCCNTCGGCCGTGCCTTCCTGGTCACCCATCGCGCCNGCTGCGTANCGNACTCGTACCCCNTCGCTGATGGCAGCGAGACGCCAATGCTGGAACGCGACGTACCACGGCAGGTTCGAGAGGTCGCGGTCNCTGCGCTCGGTGTAGCGAGCGATCANGTCCTCGGCGGANCCGAAGCCGGGAGCNCGGGTNGGCACGTCGCCCANACGNCCGCGGGCGTCGGGATCATCGCCCCACCACATCACCATGCCNCCGAGGTCGGCGAGCACATCGCCCAAGGTGCAGAGTTCCCAGTCGAGCACTGCNGCGATCGTGCCGTCGTGGCCGGCCATGCAGTTGTCGAGGCGATAGTCGCCGTGCACGATGCCGGCACCCTGTTGGTCGGGGATGCTGCCCGAGAGNCGGGCGTGCAGGTCATGGAANAGGGGGAGATCGCGATCGGATCCCTCGTCGATCTGGCGCTTCCAGCGGCGAAGCTGGCGGGCGCAGTAGTCCTCCGTCTTGCCGAGATCGCCGAGTCCGACGGAGGNCGGNTCAAGGGCGTGAAGGTCGACGAGNGTGTCGACNAGNGACTCGGCGAGTNNGGCCCGGAGTTCCTCGGGNTAGGCNNGGCCNTCCTGNTGGTCGAACACGATNCGGCCNTNGACGAAACCCATCACGTAGAAGTCGGCNCCGTTGACATCGGCGTCCTGNCACAGNCCGATGGCGGGCGGCACCGGCACACCGGTNCCCTCGAGGGCNGCGATGATCCGGTNTTCNCGGGACATGTCGTGCGCTGATGCGAGAACGTGGCCGGTCGGTGGCCGCCGCAGGACCCACGTGCCGCCGGCGGTATCGGTCACCCGGAAGGTCAGGTTCGATGCNCCGCCGGTGATCAGTTCGAAGTCGAGNGGCCCGGNGAGGTCGGGGATGCGNTCGGCCATCCAGGCGGTGACGTTGGCGGCGTNGATNCCGGTGGGNTCGNNACTCACGGGTTCGTCTGCTCCGAGGTGATGGGGGAGAGGGCNTCGAGAAGNCGCCAGTCGGGNTCGCCGCGAGTCTCCGGGTCGATGGGTTGGATNCAGACGTGGCTNGCCCCNGCGTNGTAGTGGGCCTGGATGCGGTCGGCGATNGCGGCTTCNTCGCCCCAGGCCATGACGGCGTCGAGGAACCGAGGCGCGCGGTCGNTGATNTCGTCCTCGGTGAAACCGAGCCGCTTCCAGTTGTTGCGGTAGTTCGGAAGGTCGGCGTACATGCCGAGCTGATCGTTGGTGGTGGCGTGGGCGAGGTCGGCGTCGGTGGTGAGAACACACTTNTGTTCGACACACAGCCANGCNTCAGGNCCCATGATCTCGCGGGCCATGGCCGTGTGTTCCGGTGTGGTCCAGTACGGGTGNGCGCCCTTNGTGCGTTCGGCGGCNAGTTCGAGCATCTTGGGTCCGAGGGCGGCGAGCACGACCGGCGCTTCCTCGGCNGGNGGCACTGCCATGTAGAGCGAGGTGTCCATGTCGTCGAGGTAGGTGCGCATCGTCGTGAGGGGCTTCGAGTAGTCNAGCTTGCGGAGACCGGTGACGAGTGGTGCGTGNGANACNCCCANCCCGAGCACGAAGCGGCCTCCCGAGAGTTCGGCGAGCGATGCAGCNCCCTGCTTCATCATCCCGGGATGNCGCATGTGGATGTTGGCGATACCGGTGGCGACGACGAGATCGGTCGTCGATTCCAGAAGAAGGGNGGCGTTGACGAACGGGTCTCGGCCGACGGTGTCGGGGATCCAGAGCGCGGCGTAGCCGAGGGATTCGATGCGGGCGNCGAGTTCTCGCGAGCGGCCGTGATCGAGGAGGTCNGTGAAGAACCAGACACCGGTGGTGCCGAGCTTTTGGTCNAGACTCATGGCGGTCACATTCGCAGTTGGTGTGNATNCGCGCCAACCGCTCNGNGTTCAGGTTCCCGAATGGCCGTGGCCGGCGACGCCTGCGATCCTGTGGCCATGACGCGACAGCTCGACATGGTGATTGTTGGGGCCGGGTTCGCCGGGCTGTACATGCTGCACGAGGCTCGAACCCTGGGGCTCGAGACCGAGGTGATCGAGGCAGGCGACGGGGTCGGTGGCACCTGGTACTGGAACCGCTATCCGGGAGCCCGGTGCGACACACCCAGCATGGAATACAGCTATGGCTGGCATGAGGCGTTGCAGCAGGAGTGGGAGTGGTCGGAGAAGTACGCGACGCAGCCCGAGATTCTGGCGTACCTCGATCATGTTGCCGACCGATTCGATCTTCGTCGCGACATCACGTTCGGGACGCGGGTCGAGGCGTGTTCCTTCGACGAGGCCACCGAACGTTGGACGGTGCGGTCGTCGGACGGTCAGAAGCGGATCGCACGCTTTGTCGTCATGGCAACCGGTTGCCTGTCATCAGCGAACCTGCCGGCCATCCCGGGCCGCGATGATTTTGGCGGTCGGACATTTCACACGGGCCGATGGCCACACGAGGGAGTCGACTTCACCGGTCGTCGCGTGGCGGTGATCGGCACGGGAAGTTCCGGAGTGCAGTCGATCCCGTTGATTGCCGAGCAGGCTGATCAGGTCACCGTGTTCCAGCGCACACCGTCGTACGCCGTACCGGCTCACAACGAGCCGCTCGACCCGGAGCAGGTTGCGGCGATCAAGGCCGACTATGTCGAGTGGCGCAAGACGGCGCGCGACACCAGCACCGGCTTCGGTGGCCATATTGCGCGGCTGGACCGCAGCGCGATGGACGTGTCGGAGGAGGAGCGGCGAGCCACTTACGACGCTCGGTGGGAGATCGGTGGCCTGTTCTTTCTCGGCTCGTTCAACGACTTACTGCTAAACCCCGAATCCAACGCGACAGCGGCCTCGTATGTCCGTGAGCGCATCGCCGAGATCGTCGACGATCCGGAGACGGCAGCGATGCTGAGTCCCGACACGACCATCGGCTGCAAGCGGCTGGTGGTCGACACCGACTACTTCCGCACCTTCAACCGGTCGAACGTCTCGTTGGTCGACGTGTCGGCGACACCCGTCGAGCAGATCACCGAGACGGCGATCGTCGTCGACGGACTGCACCACCATGTCGACGACATCGTGTTCGCCACCGGTTTCGATGCGATGACCGGCTCGCTCGACCGGATCGACATCACCGGCCGAGACGGTCGGACCCTGCGCGACGCGTGGTCGGCGGGCCCGACGACCCTTCTGGGGCTTCAGGTGGCAGGTTTCCCGAACCTGTTCACCGTCACCGGTCCCGGCAGCCCGTCGGTGCTCACCAACATGGTCGTGTCGATCGAGCAGCACGTCGAGTACATCCGTGATGTGATCTCGTCGCTCGATGCCGAGGGGCTCTCGACGATCGAGGCTACCGAGGAGGCGCAGGCCGAGTGGGTTGCATGGGTGAACACGGTCGCTGAACTGACACTCTTCCACGGGTGCAGCAGCTGGTACCTCGGCGCGAACGTGCCGGGAAAGCCGCAGGTCTTCATGCCGTTGCCGGGTTTTGTCGACTACAAGACCCACTGCGATGTCGTGGCTGCGGAGGGCTACCCCGGCTTCGTGCGGGCCTGATCAGGTTCCCGAAGGTTGGTGCGTCAGCCGAAGGCGCCGCCGGCGCGCAGCGCGGCGATGTCGTCGGCGGACTTGCCGAGCACCTCGGTCATCACCTGATCGGTGTTCTCGCCGACCTCGGGCGCCATGGTCGGACACGGCGGGAGTTCGCCGTTGACGTAGGCGGGGAGCGGTAGCTGCTC
>PABW01000059.1 GCA_002699625.1 Acidimicrobiaceae bacterium | reverse complement strand
TGACGACCGAGGCGCCGACCCCGTGCAGACCGCCCGACGACGAGTAGGCGCCACCGCCGAACTTGCCGCCGGCGTGAAGCTCGGTGAACACGACCTCGAGCGCCGAGACCTTCTTCCGGGCGTGCAGGTCGATCGGAATGCCTCGACCGTTGTCGGCGACCTCGATCGACCGGTCGCGGTGCAAGGTGATATCGACCTTGTCGGCGAACCCCGCCGATGCCTCGTCGACCGCATTGTCGATCAACTCCCAGACGAGGTGCATGAGACCGTCGGAGCCGGTGCCGCCGATGTACATGCCCGGGCGCTTGCGAACGGCCTCCAACCCTTCGAGGGTCTGGATGGCGTCGGCGTCGTAGCCCGAGGTGTTGGTCTTCTTCGCAGGCATCAGGCCGAACGTAGCAACGCCGTGTGACCAGACGGTGGCACCGCCACCTGCTGACGCTCTGTTCAGCCGGGTGCGCCGACGACGACCGTCTTCGAACCGTCGACGCCGTTCATCGCGCACAGCCCGTTCCAGGCCTGCAAGATCGACTGGGCGTCGGTCACGCCCGTGACCTGGCCGTCGTCATCGACGTTGACGTTGGCGCCGTGGATGGCGAACCACACGTCGGTCTCACCCTCGTTGTCTTCGGGCACGACCAGCGTGTGCACCGAATGGGCTGGCTCGTACAAGTACGAACCAGGCCGGTTGAGATACTCCGGGTACTCCTCGTACCCCCACGAGCCCGCCAACGTCAGGGCGTAGACGGGACCCGTGTGGTAGTGCCGCTGCACTCGGTACCCCGCCGGGAAGCGGTTCCGAAGGATCCAGAGCCCCTGGTTGAGGTCGACGTGGAGCAGCTTGATGCCGAGGTCGCCGGCGTAGACCCAGGGGGTGTCGTCCTCACCGAGGTGCAGGGCTTCGGTGAGTCCGTGCATCGGGACCATGGGCTGGGGTGCGGTGTCGGTCATCAGTACACCCTAGGGGGCCGAGACCTGCGGCTTGGGTTCCTTAGGCAGACCCAACACCATCTCGCCGAGAATGTTGCGCTGGACCTGGCTGGTGCCGGCGTAGATCGTACCGGCACGGGCGTTGTAGAACGCTCCGAGCCATGAACCCGGGTCGTTCGGTGATCCCGGTGCGTCAGAGTGGAAGGCCTTCTTGGCGCTCGGTTCCGCGATCATCGCGTCGGGGCCGATGACATCGAGGGCCAATTCGGTCAGACGCTTGTGGTACTCGGACCAGTAGAGCTTGAACGCCGACTCGGCCGGCCCGGGCTGAGCTCCGCCGAGGAAGCGGGTCAGGGTGCCCATGCCGAGATACCGCATGATCTCGACCTCGATGTAGGTCGAGGCGAGACGGTCGCGCAGGACCGGGTCGGTGTTGGCGCCGGTCTCCTGGGCCTTCGCCGCCAGCTTCTCCCACTCGGCCTTGAACATGATCGGTTGGGTGGCGGCGGCTTCGCCGCGCTCGTAGCCGAGCAGGGTCATGGCGACGGCCCAGCCGGCGTTGACCCCACCGATGACGTTGTCCTTGTGGGTGCGGGCGTCGGTGAAGAACGTCTCGTTGAACTCGTCGTCGCCGGAGATCATCGTGATCGGCCGGACCTCGACCCCGGGCTGCTCCATCGGGCACAGGAGGAACGAGATGCCGCGATGCTTCGGGGCGTCGGGATCGGTGCGACACAACACGAAGATCCAGTTGGCGTACTGCCCGGCAGAGGTCCAGATCTTCTGACCGTTGATGACCCACTCGTCACCGTCGAGGACGGCCTTGCAGCCAAGCCCGCCGAGGTCGGAACCGGCATCGGGCTCCGAGTAGCCCTGACACCAAACATCTTCGCCGCTGATGATGCGCGGCAGGAAGTGTGCCTTCTGCTCCTCGGTACCCCAGTGCAGGATCGTGTTGCCGACCATCTGGATCGAGAACGCGTCGTTGCCGGCACCAGTTGGAGCGCCGGCCTTCTCGAACTCCTCGGCGAGGATCACCTGTTCGAGTTCCGACATGCCACCGCCGCCGTATTCGGTCGGCCACGACGGGGCGAGCAGGCCGTTGGCGGCAAGCTTCTGCCGCCAGTCGGCGGTCCACTCGAAGGCATCCTCCACGGACATCGCGCCATAGCCGGCCCAGCCGGTCGGGAGGTTGGCGTCGAGGAAGTCCTTGATACGGGTGCGGAAGGCCTCGGCTTCTTCGGTGTACGTCGGATCCATGAAGCCCGAAGGTACCGGGCCGTAGGCTCTTGCACCATGTCCGCGCGAGACCCATACGTCGATCTGCTCATGGGGTGCCTCACCCGGGAGTTGTTCCTCGACGAAGAGACCCACGACATCGACCTGTCGACGTGGCCAGGACCTGGCACACCCGACGAGGTGAAAGCGGCCCTGCGGACCCATGGTTGGCGCGTCACCCGCACGGGTGGTGATCCGTCCACCCGTGACGATGCTGCGCTTCGTGGAGAAGGGCGCGACTGGCCGCCGACGGCGGAGACGATGGTCGGTCGCCGGCGGCTCAAGAACGTCCGCTCTGCGGTCGCGACCGTGCTCGATGAAGGCATACCGGGGGATCTGATCGAGACCGGCGTCTGGCGAGGCGGCGTGACCATTCTCATGCGGGGGATGCTCGAGGCCTGGGGGGACACCGAACGGCGGGTCTGGGTTGCCGACTCGTTCGAGGGACTTCCGGCGCCGAACGTCGAGACGTACCCCGACGATGCCGGACACGACATGTCCGGTGTCTCGACCCTCATGATCGGAGCCGACCAGGTGCGGGCGAACTTCGACCGGTACGGCCTGCTCGACGATCAGGTGCGCTTCCTGGAGGGATGGTTCGCCGACACCTTGCCGACGGCGCCCATCGAGCAGCTCGCCATCCTGCGACTCGACGGAGACCTCTACGAGTCGACGATGGACGCACTNGTGCCGCTCTACGAGAAGGTCTCCCCCGGTGGCTTCGTCATCGTCGACGACTACGGCGCCTGGGAACCCTGCCGAAAGGCCGTCGANGACTTCCGAGCGCAGCACNGCATNACCGACGAGNTCGTCGAGGTCGACTGGACCGGGGTCTACTGGCGCAAGTCCTGAGACCGGCNNGCGTCGCCACCGNCTGCGGAGCNACCCCCCGGACGACGAACCGCCATGCGGTGCCGTGTCCAGAAGGCATCTACGATCGGCCTGCCGNCGGGGAGGCCGCATGACCGACAAGATCACGCTCGACGTCAACGGTTCGATCGCGACGATCACGAACCGCAACGTCGANAANCACAATGCGTTCGACGACGAGATGGANNCCNAGCTGTTCNCGATCTTCGACGAACTGGCGGCGACNCCNACGGTNCGAGCGATNGTGTGGCGAGGCGAGGGNAAGAGCTGGTCGTCNGGCCGCGACGTGTCGGCGATCGGCACCAACGTGACCGAGATGACCCATCACGAGCTGATGAGCCGNGGCCANGCGGGCATCCAGAAGATCTGGTCGATCGAGGCGCCCATCATCGNGGCGATCCAGGGGTGGGCGATCGGCGGCTCGTTCCAACGAGCACTGCTGTGCGACGTCCGCATCGCCGCGGAGGACGCCCGCTTCATGCTCCCCGAACTCGGTCACGGCGTCATNCCCGACACCGGCGGCATGGGGGTGNTGTACGAGATGTGCGGNCACGGACTCGTGAGCGACATGGTGNTGACNGGCCGCCGTCTCTCGGCTGACGAGGCCCTGTCACACGGCATCGTGAGCCGGGTCGTNCCGAACGATGAGCTCGACGCAACGGCGCACGAGATGGCCGAGAAGATCGCNGCGTCACCCGCCGTGACGGTGAAGCTGGCCCGCAAGGTCATCGCCCATCTGAGCCGCCCNCAGATCCGCACCTCGATGGAAGACGAGNTGATCTACCAGACGTTCCTGAACAAGTCAGAGGACTTCGCCGAGTTCCGCGCTGCCCGAGCCGAGGAACGCGAACCGAACTACCGGGGGTCNTGATGCCTGAGTTCCCCGGNCTGCCNGCCCCNCCACCGGTCGGGACCAGCGCNCTGCCGGCCGGCACCTTCGAGGGCACGAGCGTGTTCGTCACCGGNGGCGGAACCGGCCTCGGGAAAGCGATNGCNTCGGANTTCGCCCGCCTCGGGGCCGACATCGTCATCGCNTCGCGGAAGCCCGAACATCTNGAGGCNGGCGAACAGGCCATCACCGACCTCGGCGCCCGGGTCACGACGGTCGAATGCGACATCCGCGACCCCGAATCGATCACGACAGCCTTCGACGCCGCCGAGGCCGCATTCGGGATGTCGAGTGTNNTGNTCAACAACGCCGCCGCCAACTTCCCGGTCCCGGCCGAGGACATGTCNCCCAACGCGTGGCGCACCGTCGTCGACATCACCCTCAACGGCACCTTCTTCGTCGCCCGAGAATTCGGGCGGCGACACCTCGNCGNCNAGACGCCCGCNTCNATCATCAATGTCGGGGCGTCGTACGCCTGGACCGGTGGTCCCGGTTTCGCCCACAGCGCCGCNGCAAAGGCNGGCGTCAAGAACATGGTNGAGACCCTCGCCGTCGAGTGGGGCCCNTACGGCATCCAGGTCAACGGACTCGTCCCCGGCCTGATGCCCCACGAGGACATGACCGACGACATCCAGGGCAACCTCGTCCGCACCCACGACAAGGATGCGACCCAACCNGCNTTGCGGGTCGGCCAGCGCCAGGAACTCGGCTGGGCGGCGACATTNCTCGCTTCNCCCTTCGCCCGCTTCATCTCCGGCCACACNCTCGTGGTCGACGGCGCCAACTGGCAGCGCCGGAGNCTCACCAATCCCGAGGTCGTCACCGTGCGCGACCAGATGGGCCGGGGTCCGTTCGAGCCGTGAGCGACCCCTGGGANCGCCTCCGTTCGCTCGTCGACGAGTTCGCNGTCGACNACGNGAGCCTCGAGCACCTGCTNGATCAAGCGACGCTGTGGATCTCATGGTCCGTGCTCCATGCCGATCCGAGCCGACCGGCCTTTCACCGCCACAACGACCTCGTGAGCCAATGGGGTGGACCCAACGCCGACAACGTCTATCGCCACGCCCGNATCGACCCNGCAAANCGTTATGTNGTGCGCGGTCGGATGCACAGCTGCGAGGAGTTCATCCTCGCCCTGCGAGCCGGGTTCATGCACAACGAGACGTGGGGCACGCTGGCGACGATCACGGCCAGCGANCTCGGGNTCGGCGCCGGTGACGACTTCGAGTTCGTGCTCGGCGACGGAGGCCACGAGATTCCCNACGGGGCGATCATGGCCTCGGTTCGCGAGTACTACTTCGACTGGACGGCCGAGGAGCCNGCGACCNTCACGATCGAGTGCCTCGATCCCGAACCGGTCGAGTTGCCCCCGCTTGACGATCGTCTGCACNCNGCCGTCGACCAGGTGAGCGACTCGCTGCGCTACTGGGCCGACTACCTGGCCTCNAANCGGGCCGAGCGGCTCGACAACTCNTTCGCNTCGACNGTGNCCCTCCCCGCAAAGGGGTTGACCGCGGCCCGCTATGAGTTCTGTTTCTGGGATCTCGATNCNGGTGATGCCCTGATCATNGAGACCGANGTCCCCGCCGCCCGCTACTGGGCGGCGCAGCTCTATGTGATGCGGACCTTCGAGCTCGTCGATCCGTTCGGCGCGATCAGCAGCCGGAACCACACCCAGGTGACACCGTCCGACGATGGCCGGATCCGGTTCGTTGTCGCCGATGAGGATCCGGGCGTGCCGAACTGGCTCGACACGACCGGGCAGCGCAACGGTCTCTGCACGATCCGGTGGTTCTGGCCGACGGGCGACGAAGCACCGAGCCTCACCGTCCACCGAGTGCCGCTCGCGACCGTTCGCGATCACCTGCCTGCGTCGACTGCCTCGGTGACACCGGAGGAGCGGGCTGGCGAACTCGCCGCCCGCCAGGCACACCTGCGCTGGCGGTTTCGCACATGACGCCTGCTCCCGGGTCGGACGAACTCACACTCATTCGGTCCGGGCTCGAGCACGAAGCCCGGCTGAACCCCGCCGGACGTTCGTTCACCGATCGATTCCTTCAGCGCCTCGTCGACGGTGCGAACGCCATCGAAACGGCCTTTGCGGCGGACCCGACGCTTGCCGCCGAACGCATCGTGGAGCCCATCTTCGTGATCGGCGCTCCTCGCACGGGCACGACGGCGCTGCACCGGCTTCTCGCCGCCGATCCCCGCCACCGGGTTCCCGAAGGATGGGAATTCCTCTTCCCGACCGCCCACGACACCCCTGACGTCATCGCCGCTGCTGCCGACGAGTTGGGCTGGCCCCAGGCCCGGCAGGCCGGTATCCGAGCGATCCACACCTACGACGCCCGCATGCCCAAAGAGTGCCTGTCGGCGATGTCGTTCTCGTTCCGCTCGGAGGAGTTCGTGAGTCGATATCGACTTCCGGCATATGTCGAGTTCCTGGCGACGTGCGACATGCAGCCGGCGTACGCCATGCACAAACGGGTGCTCCAACTGCTCCAGCGTCGCCACTCGACCGAGCGCTGGGTGCTGAAGTCACCGGTGCATCTCCAGTCGATTCCGGAGCTCGTCGCGGCCTATCCCGACGCGAGCTTCATCGTCACGCACCGGGACCCGGCCGAGGTGCTGGCCTCGGTCTCGTCGCTGATCACGACCCTGCGGCGGGCATTCAGCGACGATGTCGATCCCGTCGAGATCGGGCGGTANCACCTCGAGCTCTACGCNCGCTCGCTCGACNNNCTCGTCGACCACACCGCCGGAACCCTCCCNGTCGACCGCACCATCCACGTCACGCANACGAGNGCTCGTGGCCGNCCCGACCNGCACGGTTCGTCGCGTCTACGACGCNCTCGGNATCGCGTTCGGNGANGCCGAGGCGAACGCAGCNGCCGATGCCGCCGCCGNCNANCGAGAAGACGGGGTNGGNGCCCACCGCTANCACCTGGCCGACTTCGGNCTCGACNCNGCCGAGATNCGNCCGCGGTTCNAGCGCTATTCGAACCGATTCCTGNGTGAGGNGTAGCGTCNGCGCCGTGACGCANCGACTGACCGATCGCGTGATCGTGCTCACCGGCGCCGGAGCCGGCATNGGTCGAGCGTGCGCNGAACGCTTTCTCGCCGAAGGAGCGCTCGTCGTGGCNGCCGACCGCGATGCCGCNTCGCTCGAGTCNCTCGCCGCCGGNGAGNCGGATCGGGTCGACGCCGTCACGATCGATGTCACCGACCCGACNGCAGCCCNGCANCTGGTCGACCGGGCGCTCGAACGATTCGGGCGACTCGACGTGATGTACGCGAACGCCGGCGGGGCNTTCCCGACCCCNTTCGAGCAGAGCGACGTCGACTACTACNGCCAGACGATCGCCCTCAACCTCGACGCCGTCTGGCANGCNGCCCAGGCGTCCGTCCCGGTCTTCGTCGAGAACGGCGGCGGCGTGTTCCTCNCCACCTCGTCGGGCGGCGGNATCAACGCCGTGCGCGGGCTCACCGCCTACGGCGCCGCCAANGCNGGCGTGCAGTCGCTCGTCAAGGGNCTNGCNCTCGAGTACGGCGCCCTGGGTGTTCGGGCCAACGCCATCGCCCCNGGNCCGATCGAATCGCCCGGCATCCTCGCCTGGCTCGCCACCCGTCCCGGCGGGGTNGACGAGCACGTNAAGGATCACCCCATGCGNCGCATGGGCAAGCCCGAGGAGATCGCGGCCGCNGCGGCGTTCCTGGCATCNGACGACGCCTCCTATGTCAACGGCATCACCATTCCGGTCGATGGCGGCAAGCAGGCAACNCTGTGACCGCCGNCGGAACACCGGCTNCGTCNGCAGGNAACAGCGTGGAGGGCCGCGTCGTCATCATCACCGGNGGNAGTCGGGGNATCGGTCTCGGCATNGCCCGTCACGCCGGCCGNCACGGNGCNTCGGTCGTCATCACCGGCCGCCGCCAAGAACGCCTCGACGCCGCATCNGCCGAACTCNCCGACNTCGGTATCGAACACCTCACCGTCGCCGGGNACATNGGCGAGCACTCCGAGAGNCATCGCATCGTNGNCGCCACCGTCGAACGCTTCGGCCGACTCGANGGCCTCGTCGCCAACGCCCAGTCGTTCCGCCCGGTCACCCCGCTCGAAGCGGTCACCGAGGCCGACATGGATCTGCTCCTNGACACGGGGCCGAAGGGGGCGCTTTGGCTGATGCAGGCTGCGCTNCCCCACTTCATNNANCAGCATCGCGGNCNCATCGTGNTCATGGCCACCGGCATGGGCATCACCGGCGCTCCCGGCTACGGNCCCTACGCCGCGAGCAACGAAGCACTGCGTTCGCTCACCCGCACGGCAGCCCGAGAGTGGGGTACGCACGGCGTCACCGCCAACTGTGTGCTCCCNGCCTCGGTNGCCCATCGAGCCCCTGNCGCCGGCTCCGACCCGGCCCGCGAAGCGGCGTTCGCGGCGATGTACGACGACCATCCGCTCGGGCGCGACGGCGACGCCGAGCANGACATCGGCGCAGTCGTCACCTTCTTGCTCAGTGACGCCAGCCAGTACGTGACCGGTCAGACGATCGGGGCCGATGGCGGNGGCGTGCTGCGGGCCTGANCCGNCGATCGCCCNATCCGGCGGAAGGTTCGGCCAGGCCGTACGCTCTNGCNCATGACCGATCGCTACACCCTCGTCTCGGCCGATTGCCANGCNGGNGCCGACCTCCACACGTANCGCGACTATCTCGAGTCCTCGTACCACGACGACTTCGACGCCTGGGCCGCCGNCTTCTCGAACCCGTGGGANGACCTCACCGACGAGTCGAAGATCCGCAACTGGGACAACGAGGTGCGTCAGCGGCAACTCGAGGCCGACGGCCTNGCGGGCGAGATCGTNTTCCCGAACACCATCCCGCCGTTCTTCCCCTCGGGCCTCCTGGTGTCCGGACCTCCNCGCACCGCTGAGGANCTCGATCAGCGATGGGCCGGGCTGCGGGCCCACAACCGNTGGCTCGNCGAGTGGTGCGAGGACCTCCCGGGTCGCCGCGCCGGCCTCGCNCAGGTTTTCCCGAACGATGTCGAGGCATCNGTCATGGAGATCCACTGGGCCGCCGAGCACGGCCTGAAGGGCATTCTCTTCCCGGCGATCCCGCCCGACGCCGACGTCCCGAAGCTGTGGAGCGACNAGTACGACCCCATCTGGCGGGCGTGCGAGGAGACCGGCCTNTCGGTCAACCAGCACGGCGGTGCCGGTGTGCCCGACTACAGCACCGCCAAGATCAAGAACTTNCTGATGATCATGGAGGTGCCGTTCTTCGCNAACCGCAGCCTCTGGCANGTGATCCTCTCCGGCGTGTTCGAACGGTTCCCGAACCTNCAGTTCGTGATGACCGAGCAACGCACCGGCTGGGTGCCCGAGACGCTCAAGAAGATGGACGGCGTCTGGTGGGCCTTCAACAACGGCGGCGTCGGTGAGCTGCGCATGGACGGCAACTCGCTCGAACGTTCACCGTCGAGCTACTTCGACACGAACTGCACCATGGGTGCGAGCTTTCCGTCGAGAGACGAGGCCGAGGCCATCAAGGAGCTCGGTGTGGGCAACGTGATGTGGGGCTCGGACTATCCGCATCGCGAGGGNACCTACCCNGACTCNGTGGCGTCGTTGCGTCATGTCTTCCACGACTGGGAACCAGCCGATCTGCACGAGCTCTTCGGGGGCACGGCGGCCAAGCTCTACGGCCTCGACATCAAGCCGATGGCTGCACTGGGGCTCGGCCCGACGGTCGACGAGATCGCCACGCCGCTCGTCGAGATTCCCGACAACCCGTCGATGGCGTTCGGTCGTCGTCTCTGAGGCCGTAGCCTCGGCCGCGATGCGCGAGCCGATCTCCACCTACTACGGGCTGCTGCGCCGGATCCACGAGCTGCGGCAGCCCTCGCTGTACGTCGAGATCGGTGTGCACGAGGGCCACTCGTTGGCGTTCGTCCAACCCGGTACACGCATCGTCGGGGTGGATCCCGAGCCCAAAGTGGCCGAGCCTCCGCCCAATTCGACGATCGTCGCCCAGACCAGCGACAACTTCTTCACCGATCCCGCGGCTCTGGGCGGGGCGGAGATCGACCTTGCCTTCGCTGATGGGATGCACTGGTGGGAGCAGACCCTGCGCGACGTTGCGAATCTTGAACGCCACAGCTCCTCTGACGGCGTGATTCTTATCCACGACTGCAATCCGATCGACGAGGTGACGGCTGAGCGCGAGCGCACAACGGCGGTCTGGTCGGGCGATGTCTGGAAGACCGTCGTCGCCCTTCGTCGTTTCCGACCCGACCTGCAGGTTGTCGTCGCCGATGTCGAACCGACCGGCCTGGCGATCATCACCGGGCTCGATCCGGCCAACACCGTCGTGTTCGACCGGTACGACGAGATCGTCGCTGAGATCGACCAACTCGGCTGGGCCGACATCGCCGCCGCCGACCGCAGCGAGTTCCTGGGTCTGGTACCCGGCGACTGGGGCGACCTGCGACCGCTGGTCGCCTGAGCGTCACTCCCCCTCACCGGCGACGATTCTTCGTCTAGCCTCCGACCGTTCCGGGAACGAACAGCACAGGGGGATCCCATGCCGCAGACAGTGAAGGGCGTCATCGCCACGGAGCAGGACGCTCCGGTGGCCATCAAGAACATCATCATCCCCGACCCAGGCTCGGGGGAAGCTGTCGTCGCCATCCAGGCATGCGGGGTCTGTCACACCGATCTGCACTATCGCGAGGGCGGTATCAACGACGAGTTCCCGTTCCTGCTCGGCCACGAGGCCAGTGGCGTCGTCGAGGCCGTGGGCGAGGGTGTGACCGAGGTCGAGCCCGGCGACTTCGTGATCCTCAACTGGCGTGCCGTGTGCGGCGCGTGCCGCAGCTGCCGCAAGGGCAAGCCACAGATCTGCTTCGACACCCACAACGCTACTCAGAAGATGACGCTCGAGGACGGCACCGAGCTGTCGCCGGCNCTCGGCATCGGNGCCTTCGCCGAGAAGACCCTGGTCGCTGCCGGNCAGTGCACCAAGGTCGATCCNGAGACGCGNCCGGCCGCCGCCGGCNTNCTCGGCTGNGGNGTNATGGCNGGNATCGGCGCNGCGATCAACACCGGNGGCGTCGGCCGNGGCGACAGCGTCGCCGTCTTCGGTTGTGGCGGCGTNGGCGACGCNGCCATNGCCGGTTCGAAGCTCGCAGGTGCNTCGATCATCATCGCCGTCGACATCGACGACCAGAAGCTCGAGTGGGCCACCGGTTTCGGNGCGACGCACACGATCAACTCCACCACCGAGGATCCGGTCGAGAAGATCCGCGAACTCACCGGTGGCCACGGTGTCGATGTCGCGATCGAGGCGATCGGGCTGCCNGAGGTCTATGCGCAGTGCTTCGAGGCNCGCGACCTNGCCGGCACCGTCGTGCTCGTCGGTGTTCCTCGGCCCGACATGGANCTGACGCTTCCGTTCCTCGACNTCTTCGGTCGNGGCGGNGCNCTCAAGTCNAGTTGGTACGGCGACTGCCTNCCGAGTCGCGACTTTCCGATGCTGATCGATCTCTACCAACAGGGNCGTCTCGATCTCGANGCCTTCGTCTCGGAGATCATCGCCCTCGATGGNGTCGAGGAGGCCTTCCACAAGATGGAGCNGGGCGAGGTGCTCCGNTCGGTCGTCGAGATCGACGCNNCACCGTGACGGNGCTCCGGTGANCGCNGCACCNGCNGACGACATCGAAGCGATCCGNCAACTCAAGGCGCGGTACTTCCGCACCCTCGACCAGAAGGACTGGTCCGGNTATCGACAGGTCTTNNCCGACGATGTCGANATCGACGTGACCGACGACGCTGCCGACGGCCGCTACACGGGAACCGAGNTCTACCTTCCGATGATCGAGTCGTTGCTCGGCACGGCGACAACNGTGCACCGCGGTGGGCAGGCCGAGATCACCGTCGNCGGCGACACNGCCAGCGGCATCTGGGCGATGGACGANCGGATCTGGTTNCCCGGCGGGGCCACCCTCATCGGATCCGGCTGGTACGAGGAGACNTACCGNCGNACCNCCGACGGCTGGTTGATCGCCACCATGCGACTGCGCCGGCATCGGGTCGAACTCGACGGGGTCGTGATTTTCCCGCNGNACTGACCNTCAGATCGTGAACGCTCGGCCCTCGACCGCAACCCGGGCCCCGATCAGGTCCTCCTGCGTGGCCCGAGCGGCCAACGCCTCNTCATCGCATGCGGCNACGGCCCGCTTCCCGCTGTCGAGATCGATGANNGCCGNAACCCGNGGNCCGGCGGTCGTGTAGGTGGCGATCACCCCTGCACCGTGCGGATCCTCGTCGAGCGGNGCAACATCNGTCGAGGCTTGGACGTCGGCGACGAGATCGGATGGCGTGCATCGAACGNTGNGGTCCGTTCCCCACACGGTGAGGCCCGGCTTGGTGAGCAGCCCACTGACGGCGGTGACCAAGCCCCGCTCCCCCGGCCGCTNGCGCAGGCNCTCGACCATNGCGACCGTGNNNTGGAAGACGAAGTTGTTGAACGGGCCNCCGGCNAACGGCATCCCACCCGTGATGGTGGCCGTCGCATCGGGGTCGAGTCCGAGTTCGNCCTGCTGCACCCGGACGGCNGCCGGGAAACACGAGTAGAGCTCGACGTGTTCGATNGCGGTGAGCGGCTCNCCCAGCNGCGCCTCGGCCNNTCGGCCGAGCACACNCATCGCCGGCCATCGATGCAGATCGGCNCGNCGGCTGAGCGACAGCGACTGCGACGACTCGAGNGCAACGAGCGGATAGACGGAACGATCNGGGGCGATTCCGGCCAGTTCTGCGGNGGCGGTCGACGTGATGAGNATCGCNGCAGCCTGATCGACNCCCCACTGNCTGTTGTGCCACTTGTTGTACGGNAACGCGAGCATTCGGTTGGCTTCGCCGGGNTCACGGATCCATGCCGCCGACCGAGNNTCCGGGAAGGCNGCCTTCGGATTGGTGCGTGCGACCTCGTTGAACGANTNCCACACGGCAGCGATGTCGTCCCGGTGCTCGNCGAGGGTCCACCCNGCCGCGGCTCGCCGAGCCGAGTCGATGAGCGCGTACTGCTGNACGGGGGCGACCGCGCCGATNTCGATCTCGGGGCGGGCGACNATCTCNCCCTNGGGTGCGATCAGTTCGTCNTCACCGCGCTCGAACACATCGAGCGGNGGCANCNCGACTCCCGCCCGACGGGCAAGATCGTCACGCCGCTTGGTCTCGCCGCCGACGATCAGCGCCGCNCNNGCCGATCCGTCGAGGACGGCCTCGANCGCCCGATTGATGAGNGCCTGTTGGGGAATCCCGACCTGGTAGGTGACGNCNTGCGCATCGGGNGCACCGACGGCATNGGCCACTCGGCCGGCNGCNTCGGTGAGCATCGACAGNCCCTGCGTGGCCAGCACGAGGTCGACCATCGAGGCNATCGANTCGCTGCCGGTGTCGACGACNGCAGCACGNGCGGCCTCGCACATGAGTGCGGCACAGTCGACNCCCTCNCCGGGCTCGGTCGGCCATTGCNCCGNCGTNGCCACCCCGACGGCGACGGGATACGACCNGGCGAGATCCTNCGTGCTGATCGCCATCAGGCCGGNCGGGTGAGGTCGAANAGGTCGGTGGCGTGGGAGTACCAGTTGCCGGCNTGNCGGCCGACCGCCCGCAGCTCGGACTGGTCGACGCGAGTGCCNTCGAGGANTCGATCGGCAACGTGCACCACGACNACTTCACCGATGACGAGNTCGTTGCCACCNCCNGCGCGNCCNACGTGCACGATGTCGACGACGATGCACTCCATCGTGGCGGTCGCCTCCGCAACGCGAGGNGGNCGGATGCGTTCCGACGCCAGCTTGGTCANCCCGGCGTGNTCNAANTCGTCCTCCTCGGGCGGCANTGTCGCNGCGGTGTCGTTCATCGCNGCNACGGTCTCGGCCGTGACGATGTTGACCGTGAACTCCGGNANCTGCTTCACGTTGGCNAGCGAGTCCTTGTCGCCGNCGCCGACNGAACCGGGAGAGAAGGCAACGTGCATCGGGTCGTTGCCGATCAGGTTGAAGAACGAATAGGGCGCNAGGTTGGCGATGCCGTCNGCCGAGAGCGANCCGATCCACCCGATGGGNCGCGGAACGATCAGACCCGNGCACAGNTTGTAGGCATCNTGCGCAGCCATCTCGTCGGTGAAGAAGGTNGTCGAGGNGTCGGACATGGCTGAATTGTGCGACTCCAGCGCCCACTTGTCACAATTGNNCCATGACCGCNCTGCTNGACGCNGCTCGCGACCTGTTCGAANCCCTCGACGCCGAGGCNGCGATTGCCGAGGANGCCGGCACTCCGATGACCGATCGTGCNGTGGCNCTGTGCCGAGANGCCGGGTTGTACGGGACGATGATCACCCGGGATGCCGGTGGCGCNGAGCTGACGATCGGCGAGAGCCTCGACGTCTTCAANGAGCTGGCCCGAGCGGACGGCTCGACCGGTTGGGTCGTCATGGCATCGTCAACNGCNGCCGCCTACTTCTCGGCGTTCTGCCCCGANTCGTTCGTCCAGCAGGCGTTCGGTGACGGCCCGNCGCCGCTGGTNGCCGGCCAGTTCGCNCCNAACGGCGTGGCCGTGCCCGACGGCGACACGTANGCCATCACCGGCTCGTACAACTTCGGGAGCGGCATCGAGCACGCCGACTGGGTCGGCTGCGGTTCGTTCACCGCCCCGACNGACGGCACTCCNGCCGATTACATGTTCGCCGTCGTTCCNAAAGNGGAAGCCAACATCACCGGCAACTGGGACGTNCTNGGGCTCCGNGCNACCGCCAGCTACGACTACTCGATCGACTCGACCGTCCCGGCCGACCGGACCTTCAGCTTCGGTGGCCACACCCGTCATCGGGGNGGCCCGATGTACGACCTCGGTGTGNTGTGNCTNACNGAGGTCGGCCANGCCGGTTGGGTGCTNGGTGTCCTGCGNNGNGCNATCGACGAGGCNGCCCTCATCGCCCGCTCGAAGCAGCGCATGACCGGCAANACCACNCTCGCCGACGATNCCCGTTTCCAGTACGACCTGGCGATGGCCGAATCGACACTCCAGTCCGGCGAGCTGTGGATTCGCGACGCNTTCCACCGAGCNGAGCAGCACGCCATNGCCGGCGGCGGCATCGACCCGGCGATCGACAACGACGTTCGCCAGTCGACGACCTTCCTCACTCAGCAGGCGTGCCGCGTCGTGCAGGACCTCTACCTGCACATCGGCACGACTGCGCTGCGCGACGGTCCGTTCCAGCGCTGCTTCCGCGATCTGCATGCAGGAAGCCAGCACGCAATGGTGAGCCCGGCGCACACTTTCGAGTTCGCAGGCCGGCTCCTCGCCGAGCCTGAGGCCTAGCTCTCGGCGCCGACCTTGCCGTCGAGCTTGGCGATCACCCGCTGCATCATTTCGCGAGCGACCATCGGCCCGGCGTTCTGGTTCTGACCAGTGATGAGGTCGCCGTCGACCACGACATGGTTGGCGAAGGCATCGCGGCGCTTGTGGCGGGTCGACTCGTACAGCGCGCCGGCGTTGCGCAGTTCCCGCTCCGGGTGCTGCGGGGTGTGGCTGATGCCGAGTTGCTTCACCTGACGGTCGGTGACGGCGGTGAGGCGACGTCCTTCGACGAACAAGGTGCCGTCGGGGTTCGTGGCCTGAAGAAGTCCGAGCGGTCCGTGGCACACGCCACCAACGACCGCTTCGTTGGCGACCGCAGCCGAGGCTTGCGCCGCGACGGCCTCGGAACGGCCGAGATCCCAAGCTGCGCCCCAACCGCCGGCGAAGAAGACGATGTCGTACGTCGACATGTCGAGATCGCCGATGGCGAGCGAGTTCTCGCAGAGGTCCTGCAGGACCGGGTCGTCGAGGTAACGGTCGTCCTCGGTGGTACGAATCGGGGGGCGGAACGACGTCGGGTCGAACGGGATGTCGCCCCCGCGAGGTGACGCCACGTCGACCTCCATGCCAGCGTCAAGGAACGCGTAGTACGGCACGGTGAGTTCGGAGCCGAACACCCCCGTGGCCTTCCCGGGCTTGAGCGTGCCGTGGTTGGTGGCCACGACGAGCGCCCTCCGTCCGGCGACACCCGACAGATCAACGCCGGTGACATCGTCGTCGGGGTGCATGCCCGCCTTCTGCAGCGCCTTGCGCAGGCGGAGGACGGGGCCGGGAGGTGTCTTCATCTTTAGGGCCTTTCGGTCGGGCCGCTGGACGTAGGGCCACGGGGTGTTGCGTTCGTCGTGAACCTTTTCGCTGCGGGTGGTCGTGAGCGTCTGCTGCAACGCAGTGAGCAGATCGGTGTACGCCGGATCGACGGCGAGGTTGATGGCCTCGATCGGATCAGCGTCGAGGTCGTAGAGCTCCCACTGATCGGGGATCGGTTCGGTGCGGTACGCAGGGCCGGCCGGACTGCGCACCGAGAGGTGCCGCACGTGCGGATCGGTCCAGGTGGCCGGGTCGTCGAAGGTACGAGCGATCTTGAAGAGCGTGCCCTCGTGTTCGACGACGACGCCCTCGACATTGGTCGCGGCATGGGCCGGAATCCGGATCTGCAGGGGGAATGCCGGTTCGAGCCGGCCACGGGCACGAGCCATCGCGCTGGCAGAACCGTCGCCTTCGAGCATGTTGTCGCGGGTGATCAGATAGATCGGCTGGCCTTCCGGCGCGTCTCCCGGCGATGTAACCAAGCCGCTGAGGTCGCGTCCGGGGAGCGGGTGCACCTCGCTGTGGGTCTGCGTGAGCGTCTCGGCGAGCTGGGCCTCGTCGGCGCCGGCGAAGCCGAGCAGGGTCGGCAGCAGGTCGATGTGGCTGGTCGGTGTGCGCTCGATCGATGCTCCGACGGATGCCTGGGCCCCGACCCGAGCGATCTGGAACGGCACTCGGACGGCCTCGTCGTAGAGCTGGTACCACTTCTGGTGCAGCCCGCCGTGCGAGCCGAGGAGATCGCCGTGATCGGCGCTGAACACGAGCACGGCATCGGAGGCGTTGTCGGTGACGGCTCTGCGGACCCGGTCGATCGGGCCGTCGACGTCGTGATGGAAGCGGTAGTAGAGCTCCCGGTACTCGGCCGCGTTCCTCTCGTACGCGCCCTTCACGAGGGGGGTGATCGCATAGCCCGAGTAGTACGCGTCCCGGTAGGCGCTGTGGAGCGCAGGCTTGCCCGAGAGATCCTCGTTGTCGGTGGGCGACGGCGGGATCGTCGGCGGCGGGGCGATCGACGGCGGGTAGGTCTTGCCCTGCCGCATGAAGCGCGGAAACAGCACGATGTCGTGCGGGTTGACGAAACAGCACATGAGGAGAAACGGCTTCAGCGCCTCCTCATCGCCGGCCGCTCGGCGGGCGTAACGGTCCTCGAGCCATGCGACGGTGCGGTCGGCGTACAGCGGGTCGCGGATGTAGCCCGTGTTGGCGATATCGGCACCGTGGGGTTCGGGTCCGACCCAGCCGCTGAAGCCGAACTCGCCGAGTGGGTCGGCATCGAGGTACGCCTGCACGGCCTCGGGGAAGACGTGGCCATCACTCGAGTTGGTCGGCACCGGCTTGCCGTTTTTCATGAGATCGGCGTGGCTGACATGCCATTTGCCGTCGTAGTGGGTGTCGTAGCCAGCGGCCCGGAACCAGTTGCCGATCGTGGGGACCTCACCCGGGCGCAGCCACCGCATGCGGGTGTCGTCGTGGAGTTTGCCGAGACCGTCGGTCTGGGTG
>PABW01000058.1 GCA_002699625.1 Acidimicrobiaceae bacterium | reverse complement strand
TCGCCAAAACGACCGCACGCCGGCCCAGGGGGGGAGGGCCGGCGTGGGTGCAGGGAGCCCTTCGGTGCGGTGTTGGGGGGGGGGGATCAACACCGCACCGACTGTCAGGGCAACCCGTTCGAGATCGGACAACGCCCACCGCCAAGGGGGATGGGGACGGCTGCGGGCGTGGATTCGGCGATCTCGACTGTTGTCTTCAGGTTATGGCCTTCGTCTCGATGGCTATTTTCTCCTGAATGAGGGATGGTTGGACGGTGCCGGGGGAAGCACCCTCAGTCGTATCCTTGACCAGGCGCAACAAGGTCAAACACGACCGACACATTTTTCTGGTCGAACATGTTCGGGCGCGTCTGATCAGACTGGGGGGACTGTGAACTCCGACCGTGGACCGCTGTTCGAGATCGACACCATCGCCGACGGCCATGCACTCCCCCGCGTGCTCATTGCGGCACTCGAGGAGACCAGTTCACCCGTCTGCATCACCACCGCCGACCTTGATGCACCCGGCCCCACGATCGTGTACGTCAACCCGGCCTACAGCCAGATGACCCGCCGCGACCGTGCCGATGTGATCGGACGATCCCCGAGGATCATGCAAGGACCGCTTACCGACCGCGCCGTCCTCGATCGTCTCCGAGACGATCTCTCCGCTGGACGGCCCTTCAGCGGCGAGACGATCAACTATCGCGCCGATGGCGAGCCGTTCTACATCGCATGGAGTATCGACCCGGTGCTCGACGATGACGGTGTCGCCACCCACTATGTGGCAACCCAGCGAGATGTCACCGCCGAGGTTGTTGCGGAGCGGGTGCGTCTCGCCGAGGAGGGACTCGACACGGCACTCGTCGATGCACTCGGCTCGCCCTCGGACACGGAGGCTGCGCTTACGCTCCTGCTCGACGCAGTCGCCGTCGGCGCAGGACGAGTCGCCGGCTACGGGACCGCCGAGGTCACCTTGCGAGATCCGGCGCTCGGGCCGCTCCAAGCGAGCGTCGGCACCAGCGCCGAATCGCCGGCGAATCCCGACGACACCGTCGAGGTTCGAATCCCGATGACGCGGGTCGATGGCGTGACGATTGGAAGTATCACCATCGGCAACCTCCGCGCTGACGAGCGCGACATGATCGATCAGCCGAGCCTCAACCGGGTTGCAGAGCGGGCGGCAGCGGTGATCACCGGTCTTGCCGAGTACCAGCGTCAGCGACGTACCGCCCTTCGCCTGCAGGAGGCGATGCTCCCCCGGGTCGACGCAGCGCCCGATGGCTTCGAGATCGCCAGTCGCTATCTCCCCGGCGACGTCGGCGCCTACGTCGGCGGCGATTGGTTCGACGTGATCGAGACGGCAACCGCCATCGTCCTTGTCGTGGGCGATGTGAGCGGCCACGGCATCGACGCCGCCACCACCATGGCGCGGCTCCAGACCCTCACTGCGGCTGAGATCCGAGCGGGGCGGCCAATCGATCAGATCTTCGACGTTCTCGACCGTGCGTGCCGCGACGATGCCACGATGGCCACGATGACACTCGCCATGATCTCGACCGACAGCAAGGACGCCCTGATCTGGTCGGCCGGGCACCTTCCACCGGTTCGCTTTGGGCCCGATGGCGCAACGCTGGTCGCGGTTTCCCCGATCCCACCGCTCGGACATCTTCGGGGCGAACAACCAAACGCCGCGACCACACCGCTTTCTGATGGTGAGAGCCTGCTCTTCTTCACCGACGGACTCGTCGAGCGACGGGGGGAGCCACTCCCCGAGGGGCTCGATCGCCTCTGCGCCGCGCTCGGTGGCGCCGCTGGCCCACTCGACGACATCGTCGATTCGGTCATCGCGTCCCGCAGCGCGGAGGACGATACGGCGGTGGTGGCCGTTCGGCGGCACCTGTCAGCCAACGAGGAAGAACCGCCGTCACCTCGCTAGTCTCCGCTCATGGCTGCTGAACTGCTCGTCGACGAACTGGGCCCCGATCTTCTCCGCATCGTCGGAGAGATCGACACCCACACCGCTCCGACACTTGCGGAGCGGCTTGCCGATATTCCGGCACACACGGCACTCGGCCTTGACCTCACCGGTACGAGCTTCATCTCGTCCGCGGGTCTCGCCGTGCTACTCGCTGCTGCAGAACGGCTCGAAGCCGGTGGCGGATCGCTCCGCCTCCTCGGAGCGAGTGAGACGGTAGTCCGGCTACTTGAGCTGTCAGGCCTTGCGGGCCGGCTGCCGCTCGCCGACGAGCTCGGCGACAACCACTGACCGACCGTTCTCGGTCTGCAGGCGCAGATCGGCGCTGAGCGCCGCCACGATCCGCAGACCACGGCCCCTAGCACCCGACTCGGCCCACGCGCTTGCGAGCACGGGCTCCTCGGGCCCACGGTCGTTGGCGACCTCTACTCGCAGGGTCGGTCCCTCGGCCACCACCGTCAGATCGATCACCGGAGCGTCGGTGTGATCGATCGCATTGGCGACGAGTTCGGTGACCACGATGTCGACATCGACCGACGGCGGCAGGTCGCTGTCGGGTCGCGCATCGAGCCACGCCCGCACCTCGTGTCGAAGCGACGACAGATCGAGGTGTGACGGAGGAATCGACGCGTGGAACGAGGCGGCAACCATCACATGAAGATTCTTGACGTTCTGGACGTCGATGAAACCAAGAGCCGAGAGTCGGCCCCGTCACGACGGGTACGCTGTGGCCAATGCCCTTTGGAGGTACGTGATGTCACCGCCCCCCGCCCTAACCGCTCCCGACGAGGCGGTCGTCGTCTCGGTGCCCGCCGACCCCGCCTACTTTCGTGTGCTGCGTCTCACCGCTGCGGTGGTCGCCGGCGACCTCCTCGATGTAGAAGCGGTCGAGGACGCCCAGATCGGCGTCGAGGAAGCGGCGTCGATCTTGCTCAACGCAGGGCCGACCGGTCGGATCGAGGCCGCCTTCTGGTGTTCGAACGAGCGGCTCAGCGTCCGGCTTTGCAGCGAGACCGGACCTGTTGCTGAAGCAGCTGACGACTTTCGCCGCACAATCCTCTCGGCCGTCGTCGACGGCGTAGCGATCGACCACGACGCCGGCGCAACGACGATCGAGTTCGACAAATCGGCGTGAGCGACGCGCCGCTTGACGACCGTTTCGCCCGCTTTGCCGCCACCGGCGACGAGGCGTTGCGTAACGAACTGGTGCTTGAGCATCAGGGGCTTGCGATCGCGTTCGCTCGCAGATACGCCCGCACCGGGCGCGACAACGATCTCGAGCAAATCGCCCTCGAGGCGCTGATCCACGCCATTAACCGCTTCGACCCCGAACGAGAAGTTCGCTTTTCGACCTACGCCGCTCGAGTCATCGATGGTCGGCTCAAGCAGCACTTCCGCGACGACGGTTGGGACGTCCGGGTTCCCCGATCGATCAAACAGCTGGCGGTCGCCGTCCGCTCGACGACCAGCGAGCTGACCAACGAACTGGGCAGAGTGCCGTCACCGGCAGAGCTCGCCGACCGTCTCGGAGTCACGGTCGACCAGATTGCCCTTGCGCTCGACGCAGCCAACGCCCACCGGGCCGACGAACTCGATAGCGATCCATCCAGCGACGAGACATGGGATGTCGTCGACACCGGCCTCGTTGTGCCCGAACTGCTCGACGGGCTGCCCGAGCAGGAACGAGCGGTCGTCTCCCTCCGGTTCTACGGCGAGCTCTCCCAGAGTCAGATCGCAGAGCAGATCGGCGTCAGCCAAATGCAGGTGTCGCGCCTGCTGCGTCGTGCCCTGGCAAGACTCCGCACCGAGATCGGCGACGCCTGACAGAGGGCGAGTTTGGCGTTGTGCCGCTTGGACGGCCGTGACGGGCGGGTCAACCTGGGTCAGAGGGCAGCATTGACATGCAGCTTCCCCACACCCCCCTCGGCGTAGGGCCCCCAAGGAGCAGAGTTCGACTCACACCGAGACGTCTCGCCACCACCATCCTGATGGACCCGACCGCCACAGCGACCCTCACCCTAGGGAAGGTCGCATGTGAACGAAAAGGGAACTTCATGTGGATTGCGCGGGGATTTCGCGCCGCTTGTCCACAAGCGTTCACAACCCGGTCGCGGTACGGTCGAGTCTCGTGCGCCAGCTGCTTCCCACCCCACTCGACGCGGTCGACCCGCTCACCCTCTATCCCTTCGATCATCGCCCTCGCCCGGCCGGTCGACCGTGGCTCATGGTGAACATGGTGGCGAGTGTCGATGGCGCGATCGCGATCGATGGTGTGAGCGGTGGGCTCGGCGGTGATGGTGACTCGATAGCCTTCCGGGCGATCCGAGCGAGCTGCGACTGGATCGTGGCGGCGGCGGGCACCATTCGGGCCGAGCGCTATCGGATCCCCAGAGCCACCGAGGAAACCGCAGCCGCACGGATCGCCACCGGCCGCAGTGACGCACCACGACTTGCAGTAGTGAGTGCTTCGGTCGATCTCGACCCCGAACTCCCACTCTTCGCCGACCAGCGCGACGGTGAGGCCCGGCCGCTCGTGATCACCGGCGCGAACCCGCCGGCGGATCGCGTGCACGCCCTCGAGGGACGAGCCGAGTGGCATCACACCGACACGGAACGCCCGACCGCTGAGGGTGTGCTTGCTGCGCTCGGTGAACGAGGTGCGGACGTCGTGCTTGCCGAAGGCGGCCCGACGTTCAATGGTCAGCTGGTCGACAGCGGCCTCATCGACGAACTCTGCCTTTCGATCTCGCCACACCTGGTGGGCGGAGGCTCGAGCCGCATCGTCAACGGAAGCGAAGCCGCGATCCCTGACGACCTGCGGCTGGATCGCCTGCTCGAACACGACAACGCGCTGTTCGCCCGATACGTCCGGGCGTGACCGGAAGGCTCAGTCGAGCCAGTGGACCGGCACCAGGAGCTGCTGGCCAGGCTGAATCTGGGCTCCACCGGCAAGATCGCTGAGCTGGTCGACGAGTGCCCGGGGGTCGCCCTCCGGTGCCAGAGTGCTTGCGATACCCCACAGGGTGTCGCCGGGCTGCACGACGACGCTGACCGACTCGGTGAGCTGACCTTCAGGAGTCGGCGTGGCGTCGGCCTGCTGCATAAACGACATCACGCCGAGTACGAGACCGGCCACGATGGCCAGCGCCGCAAGCCGGCGACGCCGGTACACGTTCGCCTGATCAGTGACCGGCAGGCGATACACGACGGCCAGGGGTGCAACCTCTGCGGGTGCCTCATCGAGTGCCGGCACGATCTGCAACACCGGACGCCGGGCCGGGGCAAGCGAGGGATCGTCGACGGTGCGGGGACGGAAGGTGGTCTGCGGGGCGGGAGCGAAAGCAGCGGTCATGGGATTCAGTCTCTTCAGGGGGTGTGACACACCCGGAGGCGATGGAAGGTTGTCGCCGCCCAGGACCCTTCCGAGAGGGATTTCGGAGCGGAGTTCCCGGGTACTTGACACCGAACGAATGTTTGGCGAACATGTGTGCGGCGAACAACCGTTCGTTCATTCAACCCGAACACCTGTTCGTTTGTCAACCATCGACCACAAGAAATCCCCAACTTGTCCACAGGCCGCCCGCCAGGGGCGGGAGAACGGCCCAACGGAGGTCCCCATGTCCGACACACTCACCACTCGACAGCGAGAAATCCTCGACTGCATCGTCGAGCATCAGAACGACCGGGGCTACCCCCCGTCGGTGCGTGAGATCGGCGAGGCGGTCGGCCTGAAGTCCCCGGCAACCGTCAAGGCCCACCTCGACAACCTCAAAGACGCCGGCTACCTCGTGCGCGATCCGGCCAAACCCCGCGCCATCCAGGTGCGTTACGAAGGCCTTTCCGGCGCAAGCGCCGAGCGCCGCCCCGTCCGCCATGTCCCACTCGTCGGCGATGTCGCTGCCGGCACCGATGTGCTCGCCTCCGAGAACATCGAAGAGGTCGTCCCGATGCCGGCCGACCTCACCGGCGACGGCGAGCTGTTCATGCTGCGAGTACGAGGCGAATCGATGATCGACATCGGGATCTTCGACGGTGACTTCGTGGTCTGCCAGAGCCAGACCACCGCCACGAAGGGTGACATCGTCATCGCTGGTATCCCTGGCGAGGAAGCCACGGTGAAGACCTACCAGGAGCGCGACGGCAAGATCGTGCTCGTGCCCCACAACGCATTGCTCAGCGACATGGTGTTCGATCCGGCCGAGGTGCAGATCTTCGGCAAGGTCGTCACCGTGATGCGCAAGCTCTGATCCGAGCAGAGCGGGCGTCAACCTGCTCCCTCACCCCGCACACCGAATCACTGTTCGGCCGGGCGGCCGGAACGATCAGACGCCGTTGGTGATCACGTCGAGCAGCGCAGCGTGGGTGTCGACCAACCACGCTCGCTCGACATATTCACCCTGGGTGTGCGCGATGGTGGCGTCGCCAGGACCGAAATTCGAGGCGGGCACGCCCCGCTCGGCGAAGAACGCAACATCGGTCCAGCCAAGCTTGGCGCGCACCTCGAGGCCGTTCCGTTCGACCAGCGCCTCGATGAGCGGATCACCGAGTCCGGGGCGAGCGGCGGGCGACAGATCGGTGACCTCGACCGTGTCGCCATCCTCTAGCGCCGGTGCGAGCACAGAACGCACGTGGGCCACGGCCTCCTCGCTGGATCGATCGGGGGCGAAACGATGGTTGATCCGCACCATGGCCGAGTCGGGCACGACATTGCCGGCAACGCCACCTTCGACATGCACCGCCTGCAGCGCCTCGCGGTACTCGCACCCTTCGACGACGGGACGGCGGGCCTCGTAGGCCTCGACGATCGCAAGCAGCTCGCCCAGGCGATGAATCGCATTGCGTCCCATCCACGGGCGAGCAGTGTGGGCTCGGGCCCCCTGAAGGGTGACCTCGACCCGCAGGGTTCCCTGNCAACCNGCTTCGAGCGTNCCNAGGGTNGGCTCGCCGAGNANNGCNACATCNCCATCGAGCAGATCGGGNCGCTCGGCTTCGATCTCGCGCAGNCCGTTGTGGATCACCGCCACCTCCTCGCGNGCNTAGAACACGTAGGTGAGGTCGANGGCNGGNTCGGNGACGGTGCGGGCGAGNTCGAGCATCGTCGCCAGNCCGCCCTTCATGTCGCTGGTGCCAACGCCGTACATCCGGTCGCCCTCGANGCGGGCNCCNGCGTTGCCATTGGCNGGCACCGTGTCGGTGTGNCCACCGAGAANGAGTCGTCGATCACGGCCGAGCATGGTGCGAGCGATGAGATTGTCGCCNANGCGATCGACGGTGAGGTGCGGGCACGCCCGAAGCTCCGCCTCGATGANCGCCACGATNTCCTGCTCGNTGAAGCTTTCGGACGCNATGTCGACGAGCGCGGCCGTGAGGGCGAACACGTCGCCGGTGGGCAGGCTCGNGGCGACCACGTCNGTCACGAGATCAGACCGCNTGACCGTGGTCGCGNAGGATGTCNTTGAGGGCGGACTTGTCGTGTCGNTGNCCCTCTTCGAGNCGCTTGAGGACGAGCACCGCNGGAAGNCCGAACTCGCCCCCNGNGAAGCGCTTCGGACGAGTNCCGGCGACNGCGACGCACCAGGNCGGCACCTCGCCTCGACCGAGTTCCTCACCNGTCTCGACNTCGATCACGGGCATNGAGCCGGTGAGGATCGCGCCGGCGCCGAGCACGGTGCCCTCCCNCACCCGGGCACCCTCGGCCACGATGGCCCGGCTGCCGATCATGCACTCNTCACCGATCATCACGGGAGCNGCCTGCGCCGGCTCGAGCACACCACCGATCCCGACGCCACCCGACAGATGGACGTTCTTNCCGATCTGGGCACACGAACCGACGGTGGCCCACGTGTCGACCATGGTGCCTTCNCCGACNTAGGCGCCAATGTTGGTGTAGCTCGGCATCATCACCACGCCNGGGGCCTGATANCTNCCCCANCGGGCCTGGGCTCCGGGCACCACGCGGACNCCGCGNTCCATNTAGTCGCTCTTGAGCGGNATCTTGTCGGCGTACTCGAACGGTGCGTGTTCGATGGTCTCCATCTTGGAGATCTTGAACAGCAACAGGACGGCGTATTTGCACCANTGGTTCACGGTGACCGAGCCGTCGGGGTTCCACTCCGCGACACGGGCCATACCGGTGTCGAGGGCGTCGATCGCCTCGTGCACGGTGGCAACGACCTCCGGGNCGTCGNCGCTCAGGCTGTCGCGGCCCTCCCACAGGNCTTCGATCCGAGATTGNAGATCACTCATGGAGCAGCAGGCTAGCTGGGCGATCCCGACAGGCCGTGGTCGGCGNGNCGCTTACGCCGTGAGTCGCTCCGTTGCGNTGCGGAGATCATCGGAGGACTGAACGGCAGCGAACCGGACATGGTCCGNNCGGCNGCCGTAGAACTCGCTCGGGCTGACGATCACACCGGCTCGCTCGGCGAGNGTTCGGGCGAGCGCCCAGGNATCACCGNCAGGGGCCGCAGCCCACAGGTAGAANCCACCACCGGGAAGCTCGACATCAGCGCCGGCCGCCCGCAACAGGGCAAGGCCGAGCTCGAGACGNTCTCGATAGATCTCCCGCTGGACATCGACNTGCTGCTGGTCGTCGAAGGCGGCGACGGCTGCCGCCTGAACCGGNCCGGGCACCATCANGCCACCGTGCTTGCGNACCTCGCGCAGGTACTGCACGAGGTCGGTGTCGCCGGCGTANAAGCCGGCTCGGCCACCGGCGAGGTTNGAACGCTTGGAGAGCGAGTGCANCGCAAGCACGTTGTCGGTGCCGTGCTGCAGGATCGACTGTGGCGCNCCNTCCCAGGTGAATTCGATGTAGCACTCNTCGGAGAGCACGGTGACGTCGTNTTCTNGACCGAANGCCGCGGCAGCAGCGAGATCGTCGATACCGCCCGCCGGATTTCCGGGTGTGTTGACCCACAGGCANAGTGCTCGGGCGGCGTCATCAGGGTCGATGGCGGTGAGGTCGATGCGCCACTGNTCGTCGACAGGCACGGCGACGGCTCGACAGCCCGAGAAGATGGCACCCTGCTCGTAGCTCGGGTACGACACCTCGGGATAGAGNACGGTGTCGCGGTCNGGCCGNCGCATCCGCAGATAGTGCGGGGTGCCGGCGACGAACTCCTTGGTGCCNACGGTGGCCCCGATCTGTGNCACCGGATCGACGNGGACATCGGCGATACGAGCCATCCANCGNGNNGCGGCCTCCCGGAACGCGAGTGAGCCGATCGAGGGCGGATANCCCCGNTCGGNNTTCGACGACGACAGCGCGTCGATCACCGANGCNGGTGGCGGATCGATCGGCGCGCCGATCGAGCAGTCGATCACCGCANNGAAACGCTCCTGGGCGANCGCTCGCAGTTCGTCNAGCAGGTCNTAGGGNTACGGCGGNGGGTCGTACGGCGTCTGGTAGGGATGCGTCGNCTCGCTCACCATTCGTCCTCTTCGTGGCGCTNCTGAGACGGTACTTCGCCGTCGACGGTCAGCACGTACTCGTGCAAGTGTCCGAGNGACGCCGGCTCGAGCCGAGCCTTGAGNCGCATNCCGTGCTCCTCTGCGCGCTCCGACAAGACCTGACCCTCCCGNTGAACCGAGGCGAGCACATCGCCGCGATCCCAGGGGATCATCAGCTCGGCGAGCGCNGTCATCGACCGAACCCGATCACCGATCACCGCCGTGAGGTGTTCGAGGTTGAAGCCNGAGTGNGCCGAAACGGCGACGCTNCCCTCGTACTTTTCGGCCANNCGCTCNGAACCATCGCNTTGGTCGGCCTTGTTGAAGACNAGGAGCTCAGGNACATCACCTGCNCCGATCTCCTCGAGCACCTCNCGCACNGCATCCATCGACCCNACCGGGTCGTGTCCATTCCCGTCGACAACGTGAACGAGCANGTCGGCATCGCGAACGACGTCGAGGGTGGTCTTGAANGCCGTGACGAGCTGATGAGGCANCTTGCGNACNAACCCNACNGTGTCGGTGGCGAAGACCGTCTCACCGCCGGGAAGGGCNAGGCGTCGCGTGGTGGCNTCGAGCGTNGCGAAGAGTCGATCCTCGACATGNACATCGGCACCGGCAAGGCGGTTGAGNAGCGACGATTTGCCGGCGTTGGTGTACCCGACGAGGGCGATCGCCCGGTTCCGNGTNCGAGAGCGCTGTTTCGACTGTGTCTCACGATGCGCCTGNACCTTGCGCAGGTCGGCTTCGAGNTTGTGNACCCGACGNACNAGNCGACGACGGTCGACCTCGAGNTGGGTCTCACCCGGGCCCCTGGTACCGATACCGCCNCCCTGCTGNGAGAAGGTGCGNCCGCTNGAGCGAAGGCGCGGNAGGCGGTAGCGCAGCTGGGCGAGTTCCACCTGGGCCTTNCCNTCCTGGCTGCTGGCGTTCTGNGCGAAAATGTCGAGAATGACGGCGGTNCGNTCGAGCGCCGACCGGCCGAGAATCTTCTCGAGGTTGTATTGCTGGGCCGGGGTGAGNTCGTCGTCGAAGACGACCGTGTCGGCATCGATCGCGTTGGCNGCCGCCTTGATCTCCTTGGCCTTACCGGAACCGACGTAGGTGGCCGCATCNGGTGANGAACGGCGCTGCACGACGCGGTCGAGCGCNTCGGCNCCGGCGGTGTCGACNANNAGCGCCAGCTCGTCGAGNGAGGCNTCGGTCTCCTCTGGATCGTCGCCGCCAAGGGTGACGCCGACGAGCACGATGCGCTCCCGGAAGGTCCGCTCGATGAGGCCACCGGACTCGCCGCCGTAGTCGCCGAACGCGCCGCGGTGGCTCTCTTCGGCGTCGACGATGAGATCGGACACGTCGTCGTCCCGATCGAACTCGTCGATCAGGTCGTCGGTGTCGAAGATGTTCGGGAACTTGCGCTCGCCGCTGTTGCCCTGATCAGGCACCCGGCCCCCCGAGGTCAGGCACCAGGAGATCGGTCACATGGGTCGCCGGGCCGGTGAGTGTGGTGGGATCGCCCACGTCGACCAGTGCATCGCCGCCGGGCATGCGCACGATCACCTTGCGATCGACCAGGCCCCAGCGATGGAAGATGTCGGCCGAGACGGTGGCGCCGGTGCCGCAGGCGTTGGTGATACCCGCGCCCCGCTCCCAGACGCGAAGGGAGATCTCGTCGGTGCCGCTCACGGTCACGAAGTGCACATTGGCACCGTCTTCGAAGTGGGCTTCGATCGCGGGTCCGGTGAGGGCCAGGTCGATCTCGTCAGGGTCGTCGACCTCGCAGACGACATGCGGATTGCCGATGTCGCCCGTTTCCCAGCGCTTCACCGAAGCAACCGGAGCACCAACGGCCTCCATGAGTTCGGCGACGTCAGGAACAGGCCCGGGGCGCACCACGCCCATCTCTACCGTGGCGGTCATGACGTGGGGCTCACCGGTGTCGTGCACCGTGCACTCCCGCACACCGGCCGGGGTGGACACCTTCAGGTCAAGTTCGCCGACGCCGCGTGCCCGAGCGACCGCCTGAGCGAAGCAGCGCAAGCCGTTGCCGCTGAGCGCAGCGGGGCTGCCATCACTGTTGAACAGCCGCATGACGATGTCGCCCTCGGCGCCGTGGTTGGGTCCGGGCGGCAGGCCGAAGATCAGGCCATCGGCACCGATGCCGGTGCGGCGATCGCACCAGGTGCGGGCGCGCGTGACGGCGTCGAGTGGAAGGTGTTCGGTGAGGCAGACGAGAAAATCGTTGCCAAGACCGTGGTGTTTGGAGAGACGGATCGGCGTCGGCGCAAGGGCCATGGCCCCATCATCGCAGGGAACGGGCGAACTTCGACAGGTTGTTCGGCCGAATGCGATCAGCGGCCGGCAGCCGCCGACCAGTGTTCGATGACCGCGTCGACATCCGGCGGAGCGTCGACCCAGAGGATGCGGGGATCGCGTCGGAACCAGCGCTCCTGGCGGCGGGCGAACTGACGGGTTCCGGTGATCGCGAGGTCGAGTGCGTTCTCGAGGCTGCACTCGCCTGCGATGTGCATCAGGAGCTCTCGGTATCCCAGCGCCTGCTTGGCCGTTCGGCTCGGGGCCTGCTGGGCGAGCCATCGGGCCTCGTCCAGGAACCCCTCGGCCATCTGCCGCTCGTATCGCGCTGCGATTCGCACATCGAGGTCGGCTCGATCCCATCGCAGGGCGACCTGCACGAACTCGGACTCACCGTAGGTGTCGAGCCCCGGCCCAAACGATGAGAACGGCCGCCCCGAACCCAGGGTGACCTCGAGCGCCCGCACGATACGGCGCCGGTTCGTGGGCTCCATCCGTGAAGCGGCGGTGGGGTCGAGTTCGGCAAGGCGAGTATGAAGCCCCGCCGTATCGGGGTCGGTCTCCAACTCGGCTGCCACGTCGGGAAACTGTCCCGGGATCTCCAAGTCGTCGATGATCGCTCGGAGGTAGAGGCCGGTGCCGCCGACGAGGATGGGCACCGATCCTCGCTGACGGACGCTGTCGATCGCGTTGCGGGCGAGCGACTGGAACTCGCTAACGGTGAAGGCGTGGGAGGGGTCGACCAGATCGATGAGGTGGTGTCGGACGTGGGCCTGCTCGGCTGCCGTGGGTGTCGCGGTGCCGACGTTCATCCCGCAGTAGACCTGCATCGAGTCGATCGAGATCAGCTCTGGCTCACCGCCTCTCGCACGAATGCGGTCGACGAGCGCAAGCGCGAGCGCCGACTTGCCGGAGGCAGTCGACCCGAGGATCGCCAGCGGATGCTCCCGGTGAGAAGCCCAAACATCGGTCATGGCGCGTCGACCGGTTCGGCAACGCCGACCTCCTCGGCAACCGAGCCGAGAAGCTGGCAGGTGTCGAGACGGCGGACATCGATGTCATCAAGCCCGTACGCATCAAGGAACGGTGCAACGACGGCGGGGCCGAACCGAAGCGCCAGCGCAACGGCCGCTCGCGCAAGATCCAGGTGACGATCGCCCACCACGGTGTCTCCCAACACGATCATCGAACCGTCACGCTGCAGTTCGACCATGCCGAGGTCGAAGCCAGGCGTGATCGCCACCTCGGCGATGTCGGACTCGGGGAGGGCGGTAACGGTCTCGACGGCGAGGCGCGCCATCTCATGGCGGGAACGGTCGAGGTACGGACCGGAGTCGAAGATGGCGTCGTCCTCGGCCTCGGCGGCAGCCCGCACGAGGAACGCGAAGACCACCAGATCGACCCGACCATCGGTGCTCGGCGCTGTCGTGTGCTTGACCGCGAGGGTGCGTCCCAGGGCGCGGGCGGCCTGCTCGGGATCGATCGGAACGGTCGGATCCGAGAGGGGAATGCCCTCGGGGTCGGCGGGGCCGGCCATCGGCTCAGCCCGAGACGACCGGGATCCGGGTGCGGTGACGGGCCGGAATCGTGATCTCGACGAGCTCGCCCAGCAGATGATTCGTCTTCGCGTCAAGCACACGAACGGTGGCGTAGGTGCCGGGCTTGATCGGTGACGGACTCGGAAAATGGATCAGGGTGTTGCGGCGGGTCCGGCCGGTGAGCACCGACGGATCCTTCTTGCTCGGCCCTTCGACCGTCACTTCCTCCACCACGCCGACCCGGCTTTGGTTGGCCTTCAGGCTGGAGCGCTCGATCACCGTGCGGAGGCGTTCATAGCGTTCGACGGCGACCTCGTGGGGCACCGCGAGCTCGGGCTGGTGGTCGAGCAGTTCGGCTGCTTCGGTGCCCGGGCGGGGGGAGAACACGAAGGTGAAGGCGCTTGCGAACTCGGCTGCGGCCGCCACCTCGAGGGTTCGCTCGAAGTCATCGTCGGTCTCGCCGGGGAACCCGACGATGATGTCGGTGGACACGGCCAGGCCGGGAATGGTCGCCCGGGCCTCTGCGAGCTTTTCGAGGAAGCGCTCGCTCGTGTAGCCCCGATGCATCAGCTTCAGGACTCGGTCGGATCCGGCCTGCAGTGGAAAGTGCAGGTGTTCACAGACCTCAGGCGTCTCGGCCATGGCCTCGAAGGTCTCGGTGCGCATGTCCTTGGGGTGCGGCGAGGTGTAGCGGATCCGGTGCACACCCTCGATTGCTCCGATGTTGCGGAGTAGGTCACCGAACAACGGACGGGCCCGACGGTCGGTTGCCCAACGATCACCACACCAGAACGCATCGCCCTCATCGGCGCCGCCCTCGCTGATGTCGAGGGCCCGGCGGGCAAGAGCGAGGTCGCGGCCGTAGCTGTTGACGTTCTGACCGAGGAGCGTGATCTCGCTGACGCCGTCGGCGGCGAGATCACGCGCTTCGTCGACGAGTTCTCCGAAAGGACGAGAGATCTCGGGGCCGCGAACGGCGGGCACGATGCAGAACGCGCAGGTGTTGTCGCAGCCGATCTGGATCGTGAGCCAACCGGCGTGGTCGACCTCTCGCCGGGCCGGCAAAGCCGACGGGAAGGCCTCCTGATCGTCGCGGGCGGTTGCCTCGAGGATCTCGACGATCGGGCCGTGCTCTTGGGCGTGATCGAGGAGCTCGAGCGCGCGATGCACGTTGTGGGTGCCGAAGACGACGTCGACGTGGCCCGCACGATCCATGATCGTGTCGCGGTCTTTTTGGGCGAGACAGCCGCCGACGGCGATCTGAACGTCGGGGTTCTGTTCTTTCAGCACCTTGAGGTGACCGAGGGCCCCGTAGAGCTTGTTGTCAGCATTCTCACGGATGCAGCAGGTGTTGAGGACGATCACGTCGGCGTCGGCAACGTCGTCGACGCGGTTCATGCCGTCGGCCTCGAGCAGACCGGAGATCCGCTCAGAGTCATGCTCGTTCATCTGACAGCCGTACGTCTTGACGACGTAGGACTTGCCTTGACGGCTCACAGCGGTGTCGTTCACCTGATCGGTCACGCCTCAGAGGTTACCGACAGCAGCACACAGGCCGTGGTGCGGTCGGGAACCGAATCCTGCGCCACCTGCTGACCTACCGCCGGAAAACCTGAAGCGGACCACCCCGAGAGGAGTGGCCCGCTCTCACGCCCATGCGCTCGCTGAATGGCGTCGCTGGCATCGGGGAAGGATCCATGCAGCACCGTGCGTCACGCTCGGGCGGGGAGACGAAGGTGGGTCGTTGTGCACCTTCGTGTGATCGGTCGGCCAGATGGAGCCGGCCGGGGGGTCGGAGCTCGGCTAGTCGTCGAGGGCGATCGGCATGTCGTCGGCGTCGGAGAACTCTTCGTCCTCATCGACGTCGGCGACATCAGTCGCCTCTTCCTCGTCGGGCATGACCGCCTTCCAGACACGGTCGGAAATCTCGACCATGACCTCGGGGTTCTCCGTGAGGTACTTCTTGGCGTTCTCTCGGCCCTGGCCGAGTTGCTCGCCGTCGTAGGTGTACCAGGCACCCGACTTCTTCACGATCGCCTCTTCGACGGCAAGGTCGAGGACGGAACCCTCACGGGAGATACCGGTGCCGTACATGATGTCGAACTCGGCCTGCTTGAACGGCGGGCTGACCTTGTTCTTCACGACCTTCACCCGAGTGCGGTTGCCCACGACCTCGACGCCGTCCTTGATCGACTCGATACGGCGGATGTCGAGACGCACCGACGAGTAGAACTTCAGCGCACGGCCGCCCGGCGTGGTTTCGGGCGAGCCGAACATGACACCGATCTTCTCACGCAGCTGATTGATGAAGATGCAGATCGTCTTGGACTTGTTGAGGTTGCCGGTGAGCTTGCGCAACGCCTGCGACATGAGTCGGGCCTGGAGACCGACGTGGGTGTCGCCCATCTCGCCTTCGATCTCGGCGCGGGGCGTGAGCGCCGCCACCGAGTCGATCACGACGACGTCGAGCGCACCGGAGCGGATGAGCATGTCGGTGATCTCGAGCGCCTGTTCGCCGGTGTCGGGCTGCGAGATCAGCAGCTCATCGATGTCGACACCGATGGCCTTGGCGTAGACCGGATCCATGGCGTGCTCGGAATCGATGTAGGCACAGGTGCCGCCATTGCGCTGCGCCTCGGCCACGACATGGGTAGCGAGGGTGGTCTTGCCCGAGGATTCCGGGCCGAAGATCTCGGTGATCCGGCCTCGCGGCAGGCCACCGATACCGAGCGCGAGGTCGAGGGCCAGGGCGCCGGTGGGCACCGACTCGATGGCCATCGTCGTCTTGTCGCCCATCTTCATGACGGAGCCCTTGCCGAACTGCTTCTCGATCTGGCCGAGCGCCATGTCCAGCGCCTTGTCTCGTTCCACCATCGTCTTTCCTCTGCTGTGTGCTGCCCGGCTGAACCGGGCGTTGGTTGCCTTGGGGGGTGTGGGGTCGAACCTACGGAGGGGGTGTGACACGCCCGGACCAGTGGGAACGAATGACAGCAACGTAATTGCGAACAGCTGTTCGGTCAAGGACCGAACGCAAGGAAATCACGAGAACGCGTCACCCAGCCGGGTTTTCCGCGAAAACGAGAGCAGAACCAGCCCCTCCCGCGTTTCCGCTTGCGGGTCCGTTGATGCGAAACTTGCAGGACGCCACGCACTGAAGACGCCAGGAGGCCCCATGGCTGAGACCAGCAGCTACACCGACGCCGAGCTCCGCCAGCGGCTGACCCCCGAGCAGTACGCCGTCACCCAGCAAGCGGGTACCGAACGAGCCTTCACTGGTGAGTACTGGGACTGCCACGACGACGGCACCTACCGGTGCGTCGTCTGCGACATCGCGCTCTTCTCCAGCGACACCAAGTACGAGTCCGGCTCAGGCTGGCCGTCGTTCTTCGAGGCCGTCGGCCCTGACGTCATCGAGATCCGCACCGACACCAGCCACGGCATGATCCGTGAAGAGGCCGTCTGCGCCAACTGCGGCGCCCACCTCGGTCACCGGTTCCCCGACGGCCCGGCGCCGACCGGTGAGCGCTACTGCATGAACAGTGCCGCCATGCGTCTCGACAGAGACAACGCAGAGGCCTGACCCGGCGGCCATCGCCCCGGTGGGTGTCAGCGAAACTCACCGGGGCGGCCGGTACGGTAGGTGGGTGCCCCGCCCGACGTCGTTCGCCGAGCTCGGTGTCCCGGCGGCCATCGTCGAGGCGCTGAGCGCCTCCGGAATCACGCAGCCGTTCGCCATCCAGGCCGAGACCATCCCCGATCTGGTCGACGGGCGCGACGTCATCGGTCGGGCCCCGACCGGCTCTGGAAAGACGCTGGCGTTCGGCATTCCTGCGGTCGCGATGGCGCTCGAACGCGGCCCGGCCCGAAAGAAACGCCCCCGGGTCCTGATTCTTGCGCCGACCCGCGAACTCGCCGGCCAGATCCACGACGAACTTGCGCCGATGCTCGCCGCTGTCGGACGCCATGGACTCGCCGTCTACGGCGGTGTCGGCCTTCAACCCCAGATCAACCGACTCTCCAGCGGCGTTGACGTGCTCGTCGCAACGCCCGGCCGACTCGAGGATCTGATCCAGCAACGGGTCGTTTCGCTCACCGAGGTGGAGTACGTCGTCATCGACGAGGCCGACCGCATGGCCGACATGGGGTTCATGCCGGCGGTGAAGCGACTGCTCGATCAGGCCGGCGACAACCCGCAAACTGTGCTCTATTCGGCGACGCTCGACGGCGAAGTCGCCAAGCTCACGAAGGCCTACCAGTCCAACCCCGTACGTCACGAGGTCGGTGAGGCCACCCCCGATCTCGACAACATGACCCACTACTTCTGGAAGCTTCCCCGCCCGGAACGCATTCCGCTGTGCGCATCGGTCATCGCCACCTTCGGCCGCACGATCGTGTTCACCCGCACCCGCCATGGCGCCGACCGTGCTGCCCGCCAACTCACCCGGGCCGGCGTGCCGGCGGTGCCAATCCATGGCAACCGATCACAAAACCAACGACAGCGAGCCCTCGACGACTTCGCCCGGGGCAAGGCAGCGGCACTGGTCGCCACCGATGTCGCCGCCCGAGGCATTCATGTCGACGCAGTCGAGTGTGTGGTTCACTTCGACCCGGTCGATGAGGACTCCGCCTACGTCCACCGTTCCGGCCGCACAGCCCGAGCAGGCGCTCGCGGCACGGTCGTGTCGTTCGTGGATCCCGGCCAGGTCAAGGACGTCCAGAAGATGAAGCGGCGGCTCGAACTGCCGCAGGAGATCACTCCGCCACCCGACATTGACGGCACGCCACTCCCCCATGAGGAGACGGCCACCGACATGGCGCCGACCCAGGGGCGCACCGCACCACCCGGCCGCGAACGAGCACGCGACGATCGCCCCCGCAGGTCTGGCGGCCAGGCTCAGAAGCGGGGCGCAAAGCCCGGCGCCAAGGCCAAGAAGCGCAAGCCCAATCGGGAGAACCAGAGCGGCCAGCATCGCAACCAATCGAGCGAAGGCAGTCGCAAACCTCATCGCAAGGGCGGCAACGGCCCGGGGCCGAAACCGGGCAAGAGGGCCACCAAGAAGCGCGGCGGGCCGAACCGAGGCCCCAAGCAGGGTGGACCGAAGGCGGGCGGTGGACGGCCGCCCCAGAAGCGTTCAGGTGGTCGACCCGGTCAAGGCAAGGGGAGCCAGGGTAGCCGGGGAAACCAGGGCGGCCAGCGCCGCCGTGGTCAGGGCCGCACCTCGTAGTACCGGTTCATCACGTCGACATCGAACTCTCGACTGACGAACCCGGTAAAGCCGGCGGCCTGTGTCATCTCCTCGAACACGCCGGTGGTCAGCCCGAGTGTGCCGAGTCCTGCGCCGCCAGGCTCCGACATGGCCGACGACATGCAGTACAGGATCGACATGCCGTACATCAGCGGCAGGACGGGGATGGCCCGATTGTCCTCGAGGCCGCCGCGTGCGCGAATGTCGGCGACCATCCAGACCCCGTCGTCGGCGAGGCATTCACGCGCCGACCGCACCGCCGCACCAGGACGGGGAAGGTCATGGATGACGTCGAGTGTCAGGAGCAGGTCGATATCGGCGAACTCCCCGAGGTCGTCGAAGGTGCCCTGCCGGAACGACAGATTGTCGAGGCCCGCTTCGGCAGCGCGAGCGGATGCGGCAGAGATCGCGTGGCTCGAGGGATCCATCCCGATCACGGTGGTGCTCGGAAACGCCTGCGCAACCGTCGTGGCAGCGACACCGGCGCCGCACCCGATGTCGACAACGGTCGCCCCGGCCTGGAGCCGTTCGGTCATGGCCTCGATCGAGTCCAGGATGACCGGGACGAGATAGGCCTTCTGCCCGCCTGCGCCCATCGCAGCCTGGAAGTGACAGGTCTCGGCTCCGTGTTCGTCCCAGGTCATGCCGATGCCGCTGGAGAACGCCTCGATCGTGCGGTCGATCTCGTGCTGGGTGATGGGCGGCCCGAAGACGCCCGCCTGATAGTGCGGATGTTCGGGTTGGGCCAGCACCACGGAGGCCTCAGGCGTCAGCATGAACTCGCCGTCGTCATGTTGGGCGAGGTCGAGTGAGCTCAGAAGGAACAGAAACTCTCGAACCCAGCGCTCGTGGAGACCGGTCGCCTCGGCGAAGGCGACTGAGGTCGTCGTCCCGGCCTCGTCGAGCGCAGTGAAGAGGCCGAGTTTGTGACCGACGTGCAGCACCGCACTGGCGACCTCGCCCTCCTTGAGCTTGAAGAGGCTGAGGACCGTGAGCCCCAACTGACCGGGATCGAGTTCCGCACGCATGGCCGGAGTATCCCTCGCTCCCGCCTCCGATACCACCCGAAGCGCCCGGTGGGATCAGCCCCGCTGGATGTCGAACGGCTTCACGGTGTCACCAACGACTAGGGGCAAGGACCATGACCTGACGTTCGGTCTTGGTGGGCACGAGATCTCGCTTCGAGGCCTCGATGTCGAACGGCACCGGGTTGGGGTCGAGCTTCTTGGGGTCCTCGTCGTCGGCCATCTGGGCGAGAAGATCACCCGGCCCGCCGATCGAACCGAGCGAACCAAACCACGCGAGCGTGACCGTTTCGGCGGTTCCCAGTTTGGCGACCCGCACACCTTGCCCGCCTCGGCCCTTGGACTCGAATTCCTCATACGGCGTGGCCTTCGCAGCCGAGTCGGACGTGATCGTGAGCACGACGCCATCGCCGATCACCGGACCGGCACCAACGACCTCAGCCCCCGCCTTGAGCTTGATTCCTGCAACACCTCCCGCACCGCGACCCCGCACGGAAATGGAGTCGAGCGGCATGCGCAGAACCTGACCATCGGAGGCGACGGCGATCACATCGACCCCGGCAGGCGCCCGGAACGCAGCAACCACCCGGTCGCCGTCCTTGAGCCCGATCACCGGCTTGCCAGACTTCGTTGCGAGCACCTCGTCGGCGGTGACCTGCTTCGCCACACCCCGGGCGGTGACGAGGACGAGATGCTCCTCGCCCACCCCGACGAGGGCGAGTGCATCCTCGCCCTTGTTCAGGCCGAGCTGCTGCGCGGCGGCGTTGCCGCGGGTGCGGCCACCGGCGTCGGCGGCTTCGCCGGCGTGGAAGATGAACGCCCGACCCTCGGAGGTCACCGCAGCGATCGCGATGCCGGTCGACGTGACCAGCGCGGACGCGACGAGGTCGTGGCGGCCGACCACGCCCTTCTTGGCACCGTCGGTCGGGACCCGGCCGAGGTTGCCCGAGGACGACAAAGTCACAACACACGGTTCGTCGCTGTCAGTGTCGAACGAGGTGTCGTTCTCCTTGGGGCGCTCGAAGACCGGAATGTCGTCAGCGTTGATGATCTCAGCCCGGCGATCCTGGCCGTGCGTGTCGACAAGTTCGCCGAGCTCGTTCAGCACGAGCTTGCGACGGCGGTCCTCGCTGCCGAGCAACCGCTCGTACTCGGCGATGTCGGTGCGCAGGCCGGCGGCTTCGTCTTCGAGCTCGAGCTTGGCCAGCGCAGTGAGACGACGCAGCGGCATGTCGAGAATGTGCGTGGCCTGGATGACCGACAGCTCGAAGCGTTCAATGAGGCGATCCCGGGCTTCGGCGGCGTTCTCCGACGAGCGGATGATGGCTACCACCTCGTCGATCGCATCAAGGGCGACCAGGAGACCTTCGAGGATGTGGAGGCGATCCTGCGCCTTCTCCAGTCGGAACTGGGTTCGGCGGACGATGACCTCGAGCCGGTGATCGATGTAGGCCTTGCAGAGGTCGTAGAGCCCGAGCGTGGTGGGTACGCCGTCGACGAGCACCACATTGTTGATGCCGAACGACTCCTCGAGCGGGGTGAGGCGATACAGCTCCTGGAGCACCGCCTGCGGATTGACGGCCGGCTTCACATCGATCTGGATCATGAGGCCATTCATGTCGGACAGATCGGCAATGCCCTCGATGCCGACGAGCTTGCCGCTGTTGGCGAGCTCCTGAACCTTGCCGATCACCCGCTCCGGACCCACGAGGTAGGGCAGTTCGGTCACCATGATCGACTGCCGATTGCGACTGGTCTGCTCGACGTGGGCCTTGGCCCGGATACGGAACGTGCCGCGGCCCGTCTCATAGGCCTCGCGTAGGCCGTCGTCGACGACAATGCCGCCCGACGGAAAGTCGGGGCCGGGCAGCACGGCCATGAGTTCGTCGATCGTCGGCTTGGGCCGACGCTTGGTCATGACGATCTCGATCGCATCGGCGACCTCGCGCAGATTGTGCGGGGCCATGTTGGTGGCCATACCCACCGCGATGCCGCTGGTGCCGTTGACGAGAATGTTGGGCAGCGCCGCCGGCAACACGACCGGCTCATCACCCTCGCCGTCGTAGGTGGTGCGAAAGTCGACCGTGTCCTCGTCGAGTTCGCGGACCATGTCCATCGCCGGCTCGGCCAGCCGGCACTCGGTATAACGCGCAGCGGCGGGCGGATCGTCGAGCGAACCGAAATTGCCCTGCGGATCGATGAACGGAACCATCCGCGAAAAGTCCTGCCCCATGCGGGTCAAGGTGTCGTAGATGGCGGCATCGCCGTGCGGGTGGTAGCGGCCCATCGTGTCGCCCACGATGCGAGCCGACTTGCGATACGGCGTGCCGGGACGGATGCCCATCTGCAACATCGACCAGAGAATGCGGCGCTGCACCGGCTTGAGGCCGTCGCGCACATCGGGAATGGCACGAGACGTGATGACCGAGAGGGAGTAGGCGAGGAAACTCTCGCTCATCTCCTCGGCAACGGGCACCTCCACGACTTCGCGAGCGAACCCACCGTCGAATTCGAGCTGTCGAGACATGTCGCTGACCGTAGTCAGGGGCTGTGACCCTCAGGTGGAGGGGTGGATGCGTCGGCCCGTCGTGCGCTCAACTCAATGTGTCGAGGTACTCGGTGACGAGCGGCAGGCCGGCGCCGAAGGCCGCTGCGTTGTTCCCGAAACCGACCCGGACGAAGCCCTCCATGCCCAAGGCACTACCCGGCGTGAACATCACACTGCCGGCGCCCTCGACGAGACCGACACAGAATTCGCGAGAGGTCAGGTCGGCGTCGTAGCGCAGCAAGGTGACCGTGCCGCCCTGAGGACGGGTCCACGAGACACGTGACTCCGTCTCGACCCACGCAGCGAGCGTGCCGAGGTTTGCTCGCACGAGCGCCCGATTGCGACCGAGGATCGCCTCGGCGCTCTCCAGCGCGAGCGACGCAAGATGGTCGTCGATCATGCCGACACTGATGGTGTTGTAGTCGCGGTGGATCGTGACGTCGTGCAGAAGCCCGGCTGGTCCGGTGATCCAACCAAGGCGAAGCCCGGCGAGCGAGAACGCTTTCGACATCGACCCGACGGCGATCGCCCGATCAGAGAGATCGACCACCGACACCGTCGTCCCGCTCCCCCGCTGATCGATACCCCGATAGACCTCATCGCAGAGCAGCCAGGCGCCGGCTCGCTCACACGCGTCGGCGATCGTCTGCAGCGTCGGCCGCTCGAGCAGTGCTCCGGTCGGGTTGTTCGGGTTGGTGAGCGAGACGACCTTCGTCCCTGGCGTGATCGCGCCGACGAGTTCATCGACGTCGAGCTGCCAACCATGCTCCTCGCGCAGGGGTACCCGGGTGACGTTCGCCCCGAGCGATTCGGGGATCGACGTGTGCTGCTGATAGCTCGGCACGACCGACACGACATGGTCGCCCGGCTCGACCAGGGCCAGGTACACGAGCTGATTCGCCCCGATGGCACCGTGGGTGACCAGCGTGTTCTGCCCGGTCTGGTGCTCGTACAGGGCGGCGATGGCCGAGCGCAGACGATCGGATCCCTCGATCGCGCCGTACGTCAGCCTCATGCCGAGGAGTTCGTGGAGATGCTCGGGGCTCCGACCTGACAACTGCAGGAGCTCCTCGACCGTGATCGAGTCACAGCAGGTCTCGGCCAGGTTGTGTCGGCAGCGGGTCTCGTATTCGTTCATCCACTGCTCGACACCGAACGGGGCGATCTGCATGGCGATGAGGCTAGACCAGCGATAGTGCCCGGCTCAGATCGGTTGCCAGGCTCGCACCAGCGCGGCCGGCAGTACCGCGGCGCCGAAATCGGTCAGGTAGTTGTCGGGGTCGACCACGCCGAGCGGGCCCCAGGCCTCGACCGCGACGGCGAACGCCCAAGCGACCCGGACCCGATCGGCCTTCGGGATCGTCGACGTGACCTCTGGACAACGGTTCACGTGATCGACCAGGACGTCGGGGTCGACATAAGTCCCGGCGCCGGCCCGCACGACTCCGAGCACTGCGCCGAGCCAGTCGGCGAACTCGAGTTCCAGCACGGCCTGCCGGGCATCGCCGGTCAACGGCACGAGCGATGCCGGTGCGACCGCGGCAGCAAGCACTGCGAGCACGACATCGGCGTCGGGTTCGTCGAGATCAACCGGCCCGACCGAAGCGGCCAGCCACTGGGCAAGTTCGTCATCGGTGTCAGCAGCAGCGCGCAGTGTCGCAGCGGCAGCGGCGACAGCAGCCGGATCGAGTGCGTCCGGTGTCAGAGGCTCCTCGAGGGCCCGGCGCACCACGTCCGCAGCCCACGCGTCGTCGTCGGGATCCCGCTCCGGAAGATCGGGCACATCAGGTTCGATCCAGACAGGCGGTTCGAGGTCGTCGATGCCGAAGGACGAGAGTCGGGCCAGCACCACCCGACCGACAGCGACGAACGATGCCGATGGTTCAGACGTCGCCCGCACCGCTTGGGCGACCCGCTCTGCGAGTTCGGGCGCCGGAACCGAAAGGCTCTTCAGGCCCGCCGACTCGTCCGCGGTGGCGTCGAGGAGTTCAGCGGGGCCGACCGTTGCCTCGCCGATCGTCTCACCGGTGTCACCCGCGCCGGGCACCAGGTCAAGGACGAGCACGTGGCGTTCGTCGGCGGCATCGACGAAGCGGAACGCTGCCGAATCGCCCCGCCAGTCGCCGACGATCCACGCCGCCTCGCAGATCGACGTCAGCAACTGATCGGCCCAGGTCGGTGCCGGTTCGAGCGCGGGGTCTCCGAGGTCAACGAGATCCGACACGGCGTCGATCGCCCAGAGCCCGGCGGCAGGACCCGGGCCACCGGCGACGGCGAGTGCCTCGGCCACCGCTGCAGGCCCCTCGGGGTCGATCTCGGCTGCGAGCGCGACGAGGTCGGCAGCCCACACCTCGGCACGAACAGCGTCGAGGTCCAGAAGCTCGTCGGCCTGCTCGATCGCATCTGCGATCAGGGAGGCGAGGGCGGGGTCCAGGGAGTCGGGGTGGTGGTCGAGCACGGGTGCCCGAGCCTACCGGTGGCCTCTCGGGGAGGACGCGGCGGGCGTAGGGTGCAGCCGTGCCCGAACTGCCCGAGGTCGAGACGATCCGCCGTCAACTCGCACCAAAGCTGATCGACGAAGCGATCGTCGACGCGGGCGCACACTGGTCGGCAAAGTTCACGCCGGCACTCGACGCCGTCGGCACGGAGATCGTCGGTACCCGTCGACGCGGCAAGTACCTACTGTTCGACCTCGATCCGGGCGCCGATGGTGGACCACCGCGTGAGCTGGTCATCCATCTCGGGATGACCGGTCGCCTCGCCGTCCACGAACCCGGCAGTGCACTTGCGCTCCACGACCCGGCCACCGACCCGCACCTGCGGGCCTGGTGGCGGCTCGATGACGACCGGGTGTTGACGTTCCACGACATCCGCCGCTTCGGGCGCATCTACGTCGTCGACTCAGGCGACTACCGCGACATCCCGACACTTCACGCCTTGGGGCCCGAGCCATGGGATCCCGACTTCAACGGCAAGCACCTCGCCGCGTTCGTAAAGCGCAGCGACCGGCACCTCAAGACCATCCTGCTGGCGCAGCGGGCCGTCGCCGGTGTCGGCAACATCTATGCCGACGAGGCGCTGTGGAATGCCCGCATTAACCCGGCGACCCGGCGGCTCTCACGCCAACGAGCCGATGAGCTCGTCGTCGCGATCCGGCGGGCATTCGAATCCGGACTTGCGCATGGCGGCACGACCCTTCGGGACTATGTCGACTCCGACGGAGCGCGGGGCGGCAATCAGCACGAACTCGCCTGCTACGGACGAGGAGGCGAACCGTGCCTCCGCTGTGGCGAGGAGCTCCGTACCCGGGTCATCGACGCTCGTACGACCACCTGGTGCCCGGTCTGCCAAGCGCGGTAAGCCGAACCAACCCCGGGCCTGTTCAGCTCAGCTGATAGAGATCCGCCGTAGCAGCCGGTTCGCCTCAGGGGCCAGGACTTCACGCCGGCGGTGTGAGCCAATCACGACGTAGAGCACAAAGCGCCGTTCACGAACAGTGAAAAAGCATTGGAGGCCTGACTGGCCCGGCAGACGGCGCTGGAGCTGATCCGGCGAGAAGTCTCGGCTGTGCAGATCGACGGGCAGCCCCTTCCTCGACGCGAATAGTGCGCCGGGCCGGCTTGACCGGTCGAACTCAAGGAGCGCCACGAACACGGCGTTAGCGTCCATGGTCTCAACCGCGCCGGAGCCGTAGTCACCTCGCTCTGCGGGCATGACGAAGTTCGCAAGGTGAGCAACGACACGGCCACCGCTCTCGGCGAACCTTGAGAAGTCCGAAGGCGACGGTGAGCCCTCAGCCCATGCGAGCTCGGCTTCCCACCCATCAGGAACATCGATGCTGACACCGCTCAGAACGATGTGGAAGTTCACCGTGACCGCCCAATCCTTGAGCGTGGAAGCCGTATGCGAGAGCTGTTCACGCGGAAACACCCCCTGCGGCGATGACCGCAGCAGCGCCAAGCAGTCCGACAATCGATGCACCAACAATCCGGACCGTGTCGCCGACAGCGTCGAGGCAACGATGGAGCCCTTTGAGATCATCAACGGTGTGGACTCGGGCGTTAGCTAGGGCCATTGCGGCTCGAATCCCACCGTATCCCACACCGAGTACGATCGCTGCCGGCGGAACCAACACCAGGCCAGCCACGACGACGGGGACGAAGAGCGCGGTGTTGACGACAGTCACGAAACCGAGGCCAAGCTGCACGCCGAAACCAAAGCCGTAGACCCACCCCCGATAAGAGGTGAGCCAAGTCTCATCGACCTGGCGATGACCCGGGATCGAGCGGCCTGAGATGTCGAATACGGCAGCGGCCACCGAAACGCATCCAACGACGGCGAGCTGGGCCGCTAGCGGGAGTGAGCCGCCGAACGCTGGTCGAACAGCTGTCCCCAGGCCGGTGAGCAAGAGACCCAGAAGCGCGCCGCCAAGGAGATGGCCGAGCGTGAGCGCAGCTGCGGTTAGCCCCCAATGTTGTCCCCGTGCCCGCTCACCGAGCGGGGTGATGCTGCTCAGCATCGACAAGCCTCAAGGCGACCACGCTGCCCGCACCGCAGACACGCCGGCGACGGTGATGACCAGCCCAGCGAGAAGCAGGCCAGTCATGACGACGCTCCCGTGGCGGGAGGTTCGGGACCGTCGGCCGAGGGCGGCACGCGATCGGGATAGAGGCTGGGATGACCAGGACCGATACCGGCAGCGCCGAGGGCTTGGTCGGCACTTGTGAAACCGCCGGGTGGAACCTCGCCACCGGCAATCAAAGCATCGCCGACCGCTTGGCTGAGCAGTCCACTGATCTGGTCCCAGGTAGTGGCGGTCCCGGACCCGACAACCGAACGATCGGTGCCATCGACAAGCGTGAAGAACGGACTACCGGGTATCTCGAGCGCCTGCCAGGTAGCCGACGAGCACACGACACGTACACCGGGTGGCGCTAGTTCGGCGAGGCGCGAGACTGAGTCGTGTTCGGGATCTTGAGTGACAATGACGAGTCGGGTATCGATGCCCGGGAACTCGAGCGCAGTATCGCGGAAGGTTTCCCAGAAGTGCTGACACGTGCGACATCCCGATGAGAGGAAGGCGAGCAGGGTGTGATGCTCGCCGCTGAGCGCGACCTTCACCGGTCCGCCACCGGGTACTGAGCCAGCAATATCAGCCACGGTCGAGTCGGCAGAGCGAGTCAGACCAGGCCGAACCGCAACTGGGCTGGCGAGTTCCGTTCTCCCATCGCCTTCGAGCGGCACACCGGCCCGGTCGAGGGCCCGCAAGATCTCGGCGTGGGTGCGCAGAAGGCCAAAGACAATCACTGACAAAACACCAACTGCAACAGCAAGCAAAATCACGAGCACCGTCATCGGACCTACTCCGGACCACGCACACGACTACCGGTTGCCGCAGCCACATTGTGGTGATAGCGGAACAAGAAGGCGGCGATCTGGGCTCGGTCGACGTTGTCGGCGGGACCGAAGCGGGAGGGGCTCACGCCCATGGTTATACCGGTGGCGTTCGCCCAAGCAACGGGCTCGTCGTAATACGCCGATGCCTCGACGTCGTCGAAGCCGTGGGCTGGGCTACCACTCGGGCGACCCGCCGCCCGCCAAAGCAGGGTGATCGCCTCAGCCCGAGTGACCTCTCGGTCGGGCGAAAACGTACTGGCCGACGTTCCGCGGGTGATGTTCTTCTCGGACATCCACGCGACCGCCGGGCCGTAGTAGGCGTCGGCTGACACATCGGAGAACACACTCTGCGCCGCAGCTGTAGGGCGGCCGAAGTAGCGCCAAAGAAAGGCAGCGATGTGCGCACGAGTCGCCAATTCGCGCGGCCCAAAGAGGTCGGCGGTAAAGCCGGTTGTGATCCCTTGCTCTGCCATCCAGAGCACCGGCTCGGTGTACCAGGAATCGGGCGCGACGTCCGTGAAACCCTCGTGCAGACAAGGTCGGTCGTGTAAGGCGGTCTGGTTGTCGGTCGCAACCTCGGTGGTACAGCTGTGATCCCAGTCCCATGGCGGTACACAAGTGACGATCCGGCACGCGATCGGGCCAAGGCACGGCACGTGCTGGTTGCACTGCCCGTACCGAAAGCGGGTGCAGTCGATCGCGCGTGAGTGGCAATCACCGCCGGCACAACGACAATCGGCCGAAGTGCATTCGCTCTTGCAGACGCCCGAGCCGTTACAACCGCAGCTGGCATCGCACGGCAAGTTGCAGTCGAGGTAGTAGCGCGGCCGAGGACTGCCGATGTCACAGAAACCACTGCCGTCAGCCTTCCACCATCCGGCGACGATTGTGCCGGGGGGGCAAAGGTTCTCGCCAGTGAGAAAGCAGCAGAAGTCGGTATAGCCATCACAACAACCGTCGCGACAGTCGCACTGCAGGCCTTGGCAGTTGCAGATCGCAGCGTGGGCTGTGGTGGGCCGCAGCACATAGGTCGCCGGCGCAACGGCCATTGCGGTGGCGCCTAAAGCTGACTTTGATAGGAATCCCCGTCGGCTCGATCGCCGATCGACCACGCGACTCAGGGCATCTACAACCGTGCGGCTCACGAGTACTCCACACGGGTGGGCTTGCGGGCCTCAAGGGCCTCGGGCAGTGCAGTGAAAAAAACCAGTTCGAGCCCAGCGAGCACACCGATCATGACGACAAAGCCGATGCCTGTGGCGGGTTGGTCTTTCATGATCTCAAGCGGTGAACGGCTGGCGACCGCAACAAACGAGCACACCGCAAGGGTGAGGTTTCCGACGACGTGCAGCCACGTTGGTGGCGCGTCGACACGACCGAAACATCCGCAAGACTCGGCGCCGACCGACATCGCTCGCCACACTGCGACGGAGAACGCTATGTAGAGCACCCCAACGATGACGCTTAGAGCCGCTAAGTCGCTCAGCAAGGCTGCAATTCCAAGCGTGATCTCGGTAACCCCAAGGGTCAGTGTAAGGCGGGTGCCGGTGATGGGCCCGAATGCAAACGCGCCAAGGTCCTCGATCATCGCAGCTGTTGTTGCTGGCCTAACCACCTTTACCGCCCCGGCGATCACCAGCAAAACCGCAGCAGAGGCATACAAGGCAGTTACGGCGTCCATGTTGGAGATCACCCTAACCATGGCGACGTCACCGCAACGAACCCAGCACCGGTACGGTGGCCTCATGGCTGAGCGCCTCGACTTCTACGATCTGATGGCCCAAAACCGGCGTCGAACGGGGGTGCTGATGTTCTCGTTCTTCGTCCTGCTCATGCTGGTCGGCATCGCCGTCAGCATCGTCGTGGGCGGCGGACTCATTGGCGTGATGTTCGCCGTCACGCTCTCGTTCGGCATCTCGTTCAGTTCGTACTTCTCCTCGGCGTCCATCGCCCTCACCGCCACACGGGCGAAACCGGCCGCCCGAGAGGAATTTGGGCGCCTGCACAATCTGGTCGAGGAAGTCTCGATCGCTGCCGGCGTCCCCAAG
>PABW01000057.1 GCA_002699625.1 Acidimicrobiaceae bacterium | reverse complement strand
TCGTCGCTCAGAGTGCTCGCCGGATCGGGTCGATCGCGATCGTGCACGAGACATTGGCCACTGACGCCACCGACGAGGTCGACTTCGACTCTGTCGTGCGGCGCGTGGTGAAGCTCGTCCAGGAGGGTCTCACGTCACCGGATCGACCTCTGCGGGTGGAGGTCAACGGCGGGGTGGGGGAGTTGCCGGGCGAAGTAGCGATGCCGCTCGCGGTGGCGCTCGTCGAATTGGTCCAGAACGCGGTCGACCATGCCCGCCCGGGAGCGGGCGCGAGTGTGGAGGTCGAGGTTGCCCGCGATCACCGCGACCTCGTCGTTCGGGTACGCGATGACGGTGCCGGCGTACCCGACGGGTTCTCGCTCGATCGAGACGCAGGCTTGGGTCTTGCCATCGTGCGGACCTTCGTCGTCTCCGATCTCGGAGGAACGATCACGATCGGCGCAGCGCGCGCCGCGGATCCTCGGGGCACGCTGGTGGAGATCCGGGTGCCGCGGCGACGCAGCGATCCGGTGGTGGTCGGCTGATCCGACCAGTGGGTNAGGCCTGGGCGGCGGCCCGCTGCTTGCGGCGTGCTCGACGGATCACCCGACGCTCCTCTTCGGNGGTGCCGCCCCAGACACCGGTGTCCTGGTTGGTGCTCAACGCGAANTCNAGGCAGGCGGCCTTGGCGTTGCACTGATCGCAGACATCCTTGGCGTTCTGGATCTGNTCGATCGCCATCCCGGTGGTGCCGATGGGGAAGAACAGGCCNGGGTCGGTGTCGCGACAGCGNGCGTCCTTTCGCCAGTCAACACTGCTGGAAAAAGCGTCAGCGGTCAGTGCCACGAGTGTCCCCCTCGGNTNTGGCGATCCGGGCGATGTCCCGGNCNNGGCNGATANTAGGAACGGGTTCTACCGCTGGGCAAGGAAAAGTTGGAACCGGTTCNTCTTTTTNGGGGACAGCNGGATCGNNNCGNCTGTTTTNCGNNGATNNNGTACNGNAANTCGTACTNATNGCCGCANGTGNNNCGAAGANGTGGAAGACTGTNNCCATGGCATCGGCCCCCACCGTGATCGCCCANCGNGGCGCCCGTGAAGCTGCCCNGGAGAACACCCTTCCGGCGTTNCGNCTCGCCCGTGAGNTCGGCGCCGAATGGGTCGAGCTNGACGCCCGCCGNACCGCCGATGGNGTGGTCGTCGTGCACCACGANGCCCAGCTNGCCGATGGCCGGNTNCTCGCAGAATTGNCNNTCGACGAGTTGCCCGAATTCATCCCGAGCCTCGCCGANGCGCTNGAGGAGTGNCACGGCATGGGCGTGAACATNGAGATCAAGAACCTGCCGAGCGACCCGGACTACGACGCCGATCACCTGGTCTCGGAGGCNGTCGCCGGCCTNGTNCAGGCCTACCTNGGGCCGGNGCGCNCGATTGTGTCCTCNTTCAACATCGACACGCTCGATCGNCTGCACGCNGTCGATCCGACGATCCCGTTGGCGTACCTNTTCGCCATCGGCGATCCGGCGATGGCGATCGCTCGGGCGTGTGCGCACGAGATGACCGCGATTCACCCGTACGACCCGCTGGTCACGGCNTCNNTGGTCGAGCGGGCNCAGGACGAGGGNNTGGCGGTCAANGTNTGGACNGTCAACGATCCCGAGCGAATGAAGGTGCTCGCCGGGTTCGGCGTCGACGGGATCTGCACNGACGTNCCCGANGTCGCCNGAGACGTNCTCGACACCCTCNAGGCCTGAAACAGCTCAGCGCAGCGGCATCAACCNGGGNTCAGCGCAGCGGCANCAAGAGCGACAGGTGGTTNGGTGTCCAGGTGAAGCGGAGCCGCTTGCTGGCGCCGAGGTGNTCNCCGTCGACCTGGTAGGGCGAGGGCGGGTCGCTTTCGATGACGAGCGAGCGCACNCCCGTGGCGATGTCGAGATNNTTGCGCCCCTCCAGCGGCCGATGGGCGAGCGCNGCNGCNGCGACCGGGCCGAGCGTGCGCAGGTTGAGTTCCTCGAGGGTNACGGCNGCNAGNGGGTCCTGGAGNGTGAGTTCCGGAACGAGTTCGAACGCCCGGTTNCCGAGGAAGGTGTAGGGGTTNGCGTTCATGANGATCGAGAAGTGNCCGCGTGTGCGTTCCTGCCCGTTGGCGTCGATGAGACGCAGCGGCGGGTTGGTGCGATCGACNCGCCGGATCCAGGTGTCGATGGCNGCGTACATGAACAGTGGATGGCCGGCCCACCGNTTCCAGGGACCNCGGCGTTCGACTTGTTCGACCACGGCGGCATCGAAGCCGACACCGCAGTGGAANAGGAAGTANCGNCCCTCGACCGCTCCGAGNCCGATGCGATTGATGTTGNNGGCATCNAGAGCNTCGAGGAGCACGGTGACGGCGTCGACGCTGTCGTCCGGGAGGCCNAGGATNCGGGCGAAGACGTTGGTGGAGCCCCCGGGGAGGGTGGCGAGNGCNGTNTCCGTNCCNGCNAGGCCGTTGGCTGCTTCGTTGAGTGTGCCGTCACCGCCGAGCACGACAACGAGGTCGTAGCTCTCCCGGGCGGCGGATTGGGCGAGACGGGTGGCGTGGCCCCGTCNGCTGGTTTCGGCGAGGGTGACNTCGTGGTCGGTGGACAACGCCTTGTGGATCACGACCCGTCGTCGGGCGGTGACCGACGAGGCCACGGAGTTCACGATGAACAGAATCCGCACAGGCGGTGACGGTACCAGCGGNGATGCAACCCCGAAGGTTTGCGGAATTTGCCGAGCGCCCGGTGGCGCGTTTTTTCCGGCCCGGTGGCAGACTCNGCCGGTATGAAGGTTGTTGTCTGTGTAAAGCAGATCCCGGATCCGGCCGACCCGGGTGCGCTCGATCCCGAGAGCAAGACGCTCGTTCGGGATGCGAAGCTCATCCTCGACGAGTCGGATTCCTACGGGGTCGAGATGGCTCTGCAGCTTGTCGATGCTGCCGGTGAAGGCGAAGTTCACCTCGTATCGATGGCTCCGAATAACGAGACGGCCGGTCTGCGCACCGCCCTTGCGATGGGNGCGGCAAGCGCCACNCTGATCAGCGACGAAGCCCTGAAGGGNTCCGATGCNCTCGGCACGGCNAAGGTTCTCGCTGCGGCGATCGCTCGNCAGGAGCCCGATNTGGTCCTCGCTGCGACCGAGTCGAGCGACGGCTACACGGGCACNGTTCCGGAGCAGGTNGCCGCCCTNATGGATCTCCCGTCGGTGACNTTTGCGAAGTCGGTCGCCGTTGANGGCGGTGCNGCCAAGGTNCAGCGCCAGACCGAAGCCGGNTANGACGANGTCGAGTGCCCCCTGCCGGCANTGGTCTCCGTGACCGCNGGNGTGGTCGAGCCNCGCTACCCGTCGTTCAAGGGCATCATGGCGGCCAAGTCCAAGCCGGTCGANGAGCTCGACCTNGGCGGTCTTGGCATCGACGCCGGTTCGGTCGGTTGGGCNGGCGCCGGTCAGGAAATCGTTTCGATCGCCGANGCCCCCGCTCGTGAGGCCGGCGAAGTCATCGAGGACGAGGGCGACGCCTACGAGCGCATCGTCTCCTTCCTCGACGATCTCAAGGTTCTCTAGGAGGCACTGATCATGGGACTCGACAAGATCTGGGTTTTCGGTGAGGCGAACGGTGATGCCGTTGCCTCCATCACGCTCGAGATGCTCGCTGCGGCTCGTGAGCTGGCCGACACCGTCGAGGTGTTCATGGCGGGCGNCGGCGACGACTANGCCGAGGAGCTCGGCGAGCACGGCGCCGAGACCGTCTACAGCACGGGCGACCTCGACGGTGGCCTGCAGGGNGTTGCCGTTGCCGCAGCCGTCGCCAACGCCATCGAGGAAGGCGACGTCGACGCTCCTGATGCGTTCTTGCTGGGCACCACCCAGGACGGGCGCGATGTCGCCGCCCGTCTGTCGGTGAAGCTCGACACCGGCGTCATCACCAACTGTGTGGCTCTTGAAGCCGACGGCGATGAGCTCATCGGTTCCGAGCCGGTCTTCGGTGGCGTGACCGACGTCCGCACCAAGAACACGTCGGGCAAGCCGGGCATCTTCCTCATCCGTCCGAAGTCGTTCGAGGCCGAGGGCGTCGGTGGGGCCGAGGCCGACACCGAGGATCTCGATGTGCCGGATCTCGGCGCGGTCGGGGCNGCCAAGGTGACCAANAGCCATGTCGAAGAATCCGACGGCCCGAAGCTCGACGAGGCGGCCATCGTGGTCTCCGGNGGTCGNGGCTTGGGCGAGGCCGATGCGTTCTCGCTCGTCGACGAANTGGCNNCCACCGTCGGCGGCGCCGCNGGNGCGAGTCGNGCGATCGTCGANGCCGGCTGGGTNCCCTACTCGATGCAGGTCGGCCAGACCGGCAAGGTCGTGAAGCCCACCGTCTACATCGCTGCCGGTATCTCTGGTGCAACGCAGCANCTTGTCGGCATGAAGGGCTCCAAGAACATCATCGCCATCAACAAGGATCCGGAGGCGCCGATCTTCGCCGTCGCCGACCTCGGNATCGTGGGCGACGTCCACAAGGTGATGCCNGCCCTCATCGAGGCGCTNAAGTCNCGCTGACGCCAGCCNTCNNCTGATNGANCNAACCCCNGGCCTCGGCCGGGGGTTNGTCGTTTTCGACGCAGGTNNACGTCGGCCTGGTGCGCAGTGGCCCNAAAACGGGAAATCGCCCCGCTCGGAATNCCGANGAGGCGACGTGATCTNTCCAAANGTAGCACANCTGATTTTTNGGTGCNGGGTTNTGCNGGGTGCTTTTNGGACTTTTCTTGAGNGAGNGGGAAGATCNCCGAAANTTCAGCGATCCCNAGCCTGCATCGTCGGCGGGAGGTCAGACCAANGGCCAGGGATAGCGACGTCCCCCGGTNNCNTCTCGGGGGAAACGCCGGGCNGTGCNGAGTGCNGTTGTCCGGGTCGTNANGGCGTCTCGNTCGAANGGATTCAGCAGGTCCTCGAACTGTGCCGGAGGATGGTCGACGAGGCGCCAGAGGTCGTCGCACCACTCGTCGGGAATGTCCTCGNCAACGAAGTCCCAGAGCACNGTCCGGAGCTTGAACTCCTGATGGAATGCGACACCGTGGTCGATGGCCCAGATCTTGTCATCGACNCCCAGCACNCAGTGGCCNGCCTTNCGGTCGGTGTTGTTGATCACGATGTCGAAGGCGCAGATCCGNCGGAACTCATCGTCGTAGCGATCCGATTCCTCNTGGAGTGTGTAGTAGTGCTCCTCGAACACGCACGGCATGAAGAGTTGNAGNGAGCCGACNCCGTGGACGAGTTCGCGTTCGACGGTNGGCGGGACGAGATCCCAACCGAGNGCCTCGCTCGNGANGAACGCGGCGATNTCGCGCTTGTAGAGGCCGTCNGGGAAATCCCACAGGGGTGACTCGCCTCGCAGNGGCTTGTAGATGCCCTGGGCCTGGAGCCCGTCGTGCTCGATGTCGACGAGAAAGGTTGCGTTGCTCGAGTACGGCATGCGACCGACGAGCTCGACCNCGCCTTCCGTGAGCAGGCNGAGNGCCCGGTCGGTGGCGATGGGGTCACGGGAGAGGAACGGCGACTCCTCNTCGGCGTGTGGTGCGGCCACGGTGTCAGTTGAAGCAGGCGCACCAGTCCCCGTTGCGGGGCTGGAGCGGGCTGCCGCAGTACGGACANGGGGGCCGGCCGGCNGANACGACNTCGCGNGCCCGGTCGATGAGGCCGACGACCTGCTCACGACACAGCGTGAAGCGAGCCTGGGCAGNNTCGTCGTTGTCGTCGTCGGTCATCTCCTCCGCNAGGATCACGAGTCGGTCGTCGTCGGCGGAGTACGCNATGCCGATTGCCCCGACCGTCCACGCCGCAACGACCGGNTCNCGCAGGCTCAGATCCGANGGGAGCGGNCCGATCGAGGCNTCGGGAAGGTCNTCGAGNACCTGCGNCANGTANTCGGCGAGGCTNGCCACCTGCTGNTTCTCGAGCCGGAGCGACACCAANCGNCCGTCGCCNCGNCCNTGCAGGTAGAAGACNCGCTCACCCCGNGGGCCGAGCGTGCCGACCGTNAAGAACTCGAGNTCGTCGAAGGAAAAGGATTCGTTCATGAGGGCGCNAGGGNGGNGAGGTCGTCGCCGGTGGAATTNACCGTCANGACGACNGGCCCCTCGGGGCTGTAGAGNATCGCNGTGATCGAGCACGGCGACACCACGATGCGCTGGAAGAGATCNAGGTGGGTGCCGGTGGCNGNGGCGACGATCGCCTTGATCACGTCGGCATGGGAGACGGCGACGATGGTCTCGCCGGGGTGGGCGGCNACGAGTTCGTGGGTGGCGTCGACGGCGCGGGACTGCATNTCTGCGAACGACTCGCCGCNCGGGAACCGGAAGCCGCTGGGATAGCGCTGCACGGTCTTCCACNCATCGAGCTTGCGGAGGTCCGCCANCTTCTTTCCGGTCCAGTCNCCGAAGTCACACTCGATCAAGCCCTTCGCTTGACGGACGCGCAGCTTTCGNGCTCGGGCGATCGGTGCCGCGGTTTCTCGGGTGCGTTCCATCGGCGACGCGTAGATCGCNGCGACGTGCTTCAACGCAGCGATNCGCNCCGCNGCGGCCTCGGCNTGGGCCACGCCCGTGTCGGCGAGGTGNAGGTTCGGGGCCCGGCCNGGCAGAGAGGCNCCGGTGGTCGGGGTCTGNCCGTGGCGGACGAACAAGACGAGGGTGGGTTTGGGGGGAGTGGAGCGACGTGCCATCGACTGGNCAACGTAGCCTGCGCCCGTGGCCTACCGTCAGCGAGAACCCNCCGCCCAGCTCCGAGCGTTGGCCGAGGAGGTCGGTGCGTGTCGTGCGTGCCCTCGACTGGTCGAGTGGCGNGAGCAGATCGGGCGCGAAAAACGCAAGNCCTACGAGGANCACGACTACTGGGCNCGGGGCGTNCCCGGCTTCGGTGATCCCGCTGCTCANCTNCTCGTCGTNGGACTGGCACCNGCGGCGCATGGNGCAAACCGCACCGGGCGGATGTTCACCGGCGATCGCTCAGGCGACTGGCTCTACCGGGCGCTGNACCGCGCCGGGTATGCGAACCAGCCCGANTCGGTGAGCGTCGATGANGGGCTCGAGATGGACGGTGCCTGGATCACGTCGCCGGTCAAGTGCGCCCCACCGGAGAACAAGCCGACCACGGTCGAGCGNGACACCTGTCGTCCCTTCTTNCAGCGGGAGGTCGAGGCGCTCACCAACCTGAAGGTGATCGTCGTGCTGGGTGGTTTCGGGTATCAGGTGGCCTGCCAGGAACTCGGCGTTCGGCCTCGACCCANGTTCGGCCACGGCGTGGAGGTGCCACTCGACGATGGCAAAACCCTGCTGTGNAGTTTCCACGTGAGCCAGCAGAACACCTTCACCGGCCGACTCACCGAAGAGATGCTCGATTCGGTCTTCGCCCGGGCCCGAGAACTCGGGACNCGCTAGTCGGCGTNGCCACCATTTTCGGCACGGCGGCGTAGCCCGGGCGACACTCGCCGCTACCCTCGTCTCGTCATGCGAACGACGAAGCGATCCCTCACCATCTTTGCGATGCTNTTCAGCGTGCTCGTGTTCGCGAGCGCCTGTGGCTCCTCGAATGACCCGCAGTCGTGGGCCGAGGCCGAAGACGACGGCAACCTCCGNCCNAACTTCATCCGGGCGTGCACGGAAGCCAACACCGATGGCGCCGANATCGAGTTGACCGCTGACCAGATCGCGGCCTACTGCGAGTGTGCCTTCGTCGAGATCGTCGAGTACTTCGGTGGCGAGATCGACGGTTCCAACCNGCTCNCCGANGCNGCNGNTGCNGCCGATTCNGGNCGTGACTTCGCGGCCTTCAAGGAACTCGAGTCGACCCTGCGGGACAACCCCGAGGACATCCCCGCCGACNTCCGCGCCCTGCTCACCGGCCAGGGCGGCTGCACCGACCAGGCACTCGCCTNCTGATCCGACGGGTGCGGGCTAGCGTGCCCGCATGACGACCCTCGATCTCGATTTCGTCCGGGCCCAGTTCCCGGCCTTTGCGCACCCCGAGATGGGGCAGTGGGCGCANCTGGAGAANGCCGGCGGCAGCTACTGCCCGAGTCAGGTCGTCGATCTNCTCGCCGATCTNTTNGCCCACGCCAAATGNCAGCCCAACTGGGACTTNGGCCCNTCGGTCGTTGCCACCGAGGCGATGGATCGCTCGCGTGCGGTGATGGCCGAACTCTTCGCNGCCGACGAGGGNGANATCCATTTCGGTCCGTCGACCAGTCAGAACACNTATGTGCTGGCCAAGGCCATGCGGCCGATGTGGGACGACGGTGACGAGATCATCGTCACNGGGCAGGANCACGAGGCCAATCAGGGCGCATGGAGACGNCTCGCCGACACGGGCATCGTCGTGAAGGAATGGGCGGTCGACCCTGAGACCGGNCTGCTCGATCCCGCCGACCTCGACGAACTGATCACCGNNCGAACCCGTCTNCTTGCCGTCACNCACGCNTCGAACATCGCCGCNACCATCAACCCGNTCCGGGCGCTCGCCGATCGNGTGCANGCNGTGGGCGGGCACATCGTGGTCGANGGCGTGTCCTATGCNCCGCACGGCCTNCCCGACGTCGCNGCGCTCGACTGCGACGTCTACCTGTACTCGACGTACAAGACGTACGGACCTCACGTCGGGCTCATGTACACCCGCCGNTCGTTGCTNGAGCAGATGACCAACCAAGGCCACTACTTCAAGGACACGACGCCNGAGGGNTGGTTGACNCCAGCCGGNCCCGANCACGCAGCGATCGGTTCGGTCGCAGGCATCGCCGACTACTACGACACCCTGGTCGCTCATCACGGCATCGAGGGAACCACCNGNCGGGATCGGGTCGCNTCACTCTTCGNCGCCTTTGCGGCCCATGAGGCCGAGATCACGGCTCCGCTTGTCGAGATGCTGATCGCNCACGACCGGGCNCGACTCGTCGGTGCGCCGACCGNCGACNACGCCGTTCGNGCNCCGACNGTCGCCTTCCACGTGCCGGGCNCGACATCGGNGTCGATCTACGACGCGCTGATCGCGGCCAAGGTCTCCTGTGGCCACGGCAATTTCTANGCGCATCGACTCGTCNGTTCGCTCGGTCTCGACNTCGACGANGGCGTGGTGCGCGTGTCGGCGGTGCANTACAACTCCAGCGACGACATNGCCCGGGCCTGCNCCGTGCTNGACGACGTGCTGTAGGNGTCCGTACCCGCCGNCNTTGNCTGATCAGCTCGGCGGAATCGCNGTCTGGTTGCCCCGAGCGANGAGCCGACCGTCGTCGTCGNGNAATTCGCCGGNAGNGAACAGGAGACGGCGCCCCAACTTCGTGACCTCNCCGGTGGCGGTGAGCCGACCGGTGGCCGGCCGCAGNATGTCGACGGTGATGGTNGCCGTCGAGAGTCCGTTGGAGGCGAACGCCATCGCCATATCGAGCATGGCGGTGACGATGCCGCCCTGCACCACGCCGGCGCCGATGGTCCAGATCGGTTCCGGGGTGAAACGCAGAACGGCGCGCCCGTCACCGTGCTCCAGCACCTCGGGCTTGAGCAGGTGATAGATCGACGCCTCCTCGACGGGAGGAAGATTGCCGCCGGTTTCGGTCGGCGGGGTGTCGGCGCTCATTTGGGCCGGGCCGGAAACTCGGGGCGACGCGTCCGAGTGCGCTTGAGTTCCCAGAAGCCGTCGACGCTCATCATGGCGACCATACCGTCCCAGAGCCGCAGGGAATCTTCGGGATTCGGGACTGCCGTGATGACCGGACCGAAGATGCCCTGACGGCCGCCGGGGGTGTCCATCGCAATGATGGGCGTGCCGACATCGTCACCCGTGAGCGCGAGGCCGGCGTCGTGCCTGCTCCGGATCTCGGTGTCGAAGCGTTCGTCCTCAAAGGCCCCGGCGTGCGTCGCCGGAAGGCCCGCCGCTTCGAGTGCATCGACGATGTCGAAATCGCGATCCTTGTCATGGTGGATGCGCGCGCCGAGCTCCCAGTACAGCGCGAACACGCCGTCGTTGCCCTCCGTGGTTCGGACGGACTCCATGACGCGGAGCATCTTGTAGGTCCGGAGCACGCCGTCGTAGTACGGGGTGCCTTCGGTCGGCTGGTTCTTCAACAGCAGGCTGAACGGCTGCCAGGTGATCTGCAGATCACGCTGGTCCTTGACCTCATCGACGACCCAACGGGCCGTCACCCAACACCACGGTCAAGCAGGGTCGGCCCAGAATTCGATATCGCGCGACATGGCTCCCATTTCTGTCCGTTGGCGAGTGGGTAGGCGGGCGCTACCCGGCGGGTTTGGCGGAAATTCCCACCTTGGCCGCCGGCTGCGCCCAGTCAGGCCACCGCTTGCGACTGTTTTCGGCCAGCCGATGCATCAGCGCAATGGCGCCCGGGTCGTCGTCGCCGGGTCGGGTCTCGATCGCTCCGTCCTTCACCATGGCGTCGATGACGGCACGACCGAGTTCGGTTCGCACGATGGTGAGGGTCCAGTCGGTCTCGTTGCCGATCCCTCCGGTGGAGATGTCGGCGTGCTCGGCCGCGAAGTCGGGGCAGTGATTACAGCCTTCGCGAGTCCAGGCGTGGCATTCCTTGAGGTTGATCTCGTGGTAGCCGCCGTCCTTGGTCCAGACCTGGAAGACGCCCTTGATGTTCATCTTGGCGATGTTCTCGCGCTTGAGGCCGTACTTGACCTCGAAGAGTTCGTCGAACAGCGCATCGTCGAACGACTTCGAACAGAGCAGCCCGATGTTGAGCTTGAACGGTTTGGAGACCTTGCCGATCTTGCGATGCCACATCACCGGCGCAACCGAGGTCTGGCAGCTCATGCCGACGAGGGCAAGCCGCTCGAGCCCTCGTTCCTTGGCCTCGTCGAACGCCATCGTGTTGGCCGAGTACGTGTAGCGGCTGCCGGCGCCCCGAAGGACTTCGTCGCGGTTGGTGGCGACCATCGGGAAGGCCTTCCATCCCGGCTCCCCGTTCCCGAGTGTCTCCACCCCCGAGGTCAACGCGCCGTCGATGATGTCGTTCTCGAGCAGCCAGATCAGCATCGCCGAGACGAGACCGCCGTCCTGGCCGGTCTCGTACACGAAATCATCGCTCGCGCGGGTGAGCAGAATGTCGGAGTAGATGCCCGACATCTCGCCGTCTTCCCGCTCGCGACCGTGAAGGTGCATGTCGGCTTCCGGTTCCCACATGCGGAAGCGAGGACACGCTCGAGTGCACGAGGTGCAGCCCTTCTGGCCATGGACGCAGTCGGAGGTGCCGAGTTCTTCCTCGAGATGGAACGGCTTGTAGGCGCCGGGCTCGTGTTCGTACCCGATCACATCGTGCGGACAGCTGATCACACACCCGGCGCAGCCGGTGCACAGCCCGCTGGTGATGACCTCGTCGTGGAGTTCCTTCCACTGGTAGGTCCAGCGTTCCTTCTTCGCAGGGGGAGCGGTGTCGGTGACGGCCATGAGGGGAACCTAGTCGCCGACCGAGCCGAGCAAGAGATGGGCGGTCTGCACGAGGTTCCTTTCGTCCGGAGGGCCGACGTCAGGGGAGGTCGGATGGTTCCCCCAACCTCACCAACGTGGTGAGATGCCGGAACAGAGGCACGTCGACGCCGTGTTTCTGCGCACGTTCGATCACGTCGAGGTTGCGGACCCGCCATTCGGAGGGGACGCCGTTGACCCGATCGGTGGTCATCGACGACCGGTGGTCACCGCCGGCATCGCCCACCAGGTCGATAACCGGCCCGTAGTCGCGGGGCTCCAGGGCGGCACCGTCGGCAATGGCGACCTGTTGCATCTCATCGGCGAGCGCAACGGCGAGAGTCCGGGCATCGCGGTCGAGGAGAACGGTGTTGGTCGTGCGAGTCAGCACCGTGATCGTGCCGACGACGGCGTTCATCACGAGCTTGCGCCACGCTGCCGTGTGCCAGTCGGTGGTGGTGTCGACGTCGAGAAAGGTGTCGGTGAACCGATGGGCCGTGCGGCGACCGGGCTCGTCGTCGGGCACGACGAGGTGCCGCCGAAATCCGACTCGGACGTGGCCGGGAGCTTCCCGGTCGGCCGGAATGTTGACGACAGCGGGTACCAGCGATGCCGGCCCGATGAGCGGCTCGACGCGTTCACGGTGGGTGATGCCGTTCTGGAGGACGACGACATCGGTGTCGGGTCCGCACGCTGCAGTGAGCCACGGCGCCACGTCGGGGGTCTGGTGGGCCTTGGTGCCGAGCAGGACCAGGTGGAACGGGCCGGTGATCGCAAAGGGTTCGGTCAGCACCGGCACCTCGCACTCGATTCGCTCCTCGTCGAGTTCGACGGCGATCGTGTCGAATGGCGTGCGAGCGGCGACCGCAAGCGCCATTTCGGGGCGTTGCAGGACGGCGCCCGCGACGGTGAGTCCGATCGCTCCCGGACCCACGAGCAGCACGCGTGTCATTCGACGTCGTCCCATGCCGTCGACCGAATGTCGAGATGCCGAACGTGCGTGGTCGCCATGCCAAACGCTAGATCGGCGCGCCACACGGGTGCACATGCCCGACCCGGCGGGTCGGCCGGCTTGGGCGTTCGATGGTTAGGCACGAGCGTCAGCGCGGATCGAGATGCGGCACCGCTGATGTCGCGTGGCGGCCGACGAGGAGGCCGAGTGCATCCTCCCCAGGTCGGTAGGGGCGACCGTCGGGTCGGATGGCTTCCAACCCGGCTTCGGTGGCGAGGAGGCTGCCAGGGGCGTGGTCCCACGGCAGTGTCCGCCAGTACATCAAAAGGTCGTATCGGTCGAGCACGAGATCGANGTACTCGATGCCTGCGCATCCNATGCCCTCGACNGGGTCACCGATGCGGGCGGCGAAACGGTCGACGANGGGCCGATCTTCGNCAGGGACGTAGCGCTTCTTCACGACCGCCGTCCACATGGTCGGNTCGGCTGCGACGGGNCCGGCNTGCACCCGGANGCCGTCGATGGTCGCNCCNGCGCCGTNNTCGGCGATCGCCATCTGGCCCCGCTGCGGGATCCAGATCCACGCNTGGGTTGTCTCNCCGCTGCGCACNCTGGCGACCATCACGGCGTAGCCGCCCCAGCCGTTCGCGAAGTTTTTCGTGCCGTCGAGAGGGTCGACGATCCAGGCGTCATGGTCTGCGGCGGNGANCAGCGATNGGTCGGCNGCGGCCGCTTCCTCCCCGACGACCGGNAGATCGTCGATCATCCGNAGCGANGCACCGAGCATCGCNTCGCAGGCNCGATCGGCGANGGTCACGGGNTCGTCGGGACCCTTGAAGGNGACGTCGTCATCGGCGAGAGCCCGAAAGCGGGGNGCGATCGTCGCNGCCTCGGCCTNTCGGATCGCTTCGGCGACGATGTCGACGTCCATGGCTCCGAGTGTGGCACGCCGGTGCGTCGCTGTGACCAGCGCACCGCAACGTCGGTGAGCGCCCTCGGCAGGACTCGAACCTGCGCACACGGCTCCGGAGGCCGATGCTCTATCCGCTGAGCTACGAGGGCATGCCCCTCGGGAGGGACGAGGCGTCACCCTACCCGCGATCGTCACTCTGACAACGGGGGTCGGCCGGTAGCATCAGGCGTTCATGGACGTCCGGGAACATCTCCGCAACGGCCTNCGGGNCGCCCTCGCCGAAGCCGGCATCGACCCGCTTCCCGACGACATCGCGCTCGAGCGTCCTGCCAACCGNGACCANGGCGACTGGTCGTCGAACNTCGCGCTCGCCACCGCCANGAAGGCGGGNAAGAATCCACGCGAACTCGGNCAGGCGCTNGTCGACTTCCTCANCGCGCGCNCACCGGCCCATGTCACCGCCGTNGAGATCGCCGGCCCTGGNTTCGTGAACTTNCGNCTGGCCGACACCTGGCTCCANGAGGTCATGACCGACGTNCTCGAGCAGGGNGTCGACGGATACGCCTCACCGGATCTNGGTGCNGGAGCCCACCTCAACNTNGAGTTCGTCTCGGCCAACCCGAACAAGCCGCTGCACGCCGGGCATGGTCGCGGNGCNTGCTACGGCGACTCGATCGCCCGCCTCAANGAACGATGNGGNTTCCGCGTCACNCGNGAGACCTACATCAACGACCGCGGCGTGCAGATGACCAACTACGCCANGTCNCTCGCNGCNGCNAAGGCCGATGANCCGATCCCGGAGGACGGCTACCACGGCGCGTACATCCATGCGTGGGCNGGTGAGATGCCGGCCGACGCNGACCCGCTCGAATGGGGTCTCCAGCGCGGCCTCGACTCGCATCGGGCCACGCTCGAAGCGCTCGACATCCACCATGAGGTCTGGTTCAGCGAGCGGTCNCTCGTTCCNACCGGCGCCATCGACGATGCAATGGACGACCTTCGAGCCCNCAACGCGGTCTTCGAGGACGACGGCGCNGTNTGGCTTCGCTCGACCGAGTTCGGCGACGACAANGATCGCGTCCTCGTCAAGAGCGACGGNGATCTCACCTANCTCACGCCCGACATCGCCTATCACCGCGACAAGTTCTCCCGCTCCGAACTCCTCTTCAACGTCTGGGGNGCCGANCACCACGGCTATGTCACCCGCATGAAGGCGGCGATGCAGNTGCTCGGCCACGATCCCGACGAACTCGAGATCGCCATCACCCAGATGGTCGACTTCGCCCGNGGTGGGGAAGAAGTGAAGATGAGCGGNCGGTCGGGNGATTTCATCGCGCTCGACGACGTCATCGCCGAGGTCGGTGCCGACGCNGCTCGCTTCACCTACCTCATGCAGTCGGTCGACAGCCGTCAGACCTTCGACCTCGAAGAGGTCGCNAAGCAGGGCATGGACAACCCGGTNTTCTATGTCCAGTACGCCCACGCTCGCATCNGCTCGATCTTCGCCAAGGCCGCCGANGCCGGCGTGGAGCGTTNGCCGCTGGCCGANGTCGATNNGTCGCTGCTCGTCCACGAGCGGGAACTCGACCTNCTCCGTTCGCTGCAGGAACTGCCCGACATCGTGCGGGTCGCGTGTGTCGACAANGCTCCGCATCGCATCGCCGCGTGGTCGCGCGAGCAGGCCGCNGCGCTGCACGGCTTCTACCACGACTGTTATGTCATGAGTGACGCCNTCGCNCCCGANCTCACCCAGGCCCGNCTTGCNCTCGTNGCGGCNAGCCAGGTCGGTCTNCNGATNGCNCTGCANCTGCTCGGTGTCTCCGCTCCGGAGTCGATGTAANCGTGCGTCCGCTGCCCACCCGCCTGTTGCCNGACTCGGCCGAGGTCGTCGACGGCGTGCTCCACATCGGAGGGTGCAACACGCTTGAGCTNGCTCNAGAGTTCGGCACCCCGGTTTTCGTCTACGACGAGCAGCANCTCCGTGATCGCTGCCGNGAGGCGGTCGAGGCATTCGGCGANGGTGTCGCCTACGCCACGAAGGCNTTNNTGTGCGGGGCGATGGCCCGCCTCGCCCANGAGGAAGGNATGCACCTCGACGTCGCNACCGGTGGCGAACTCCATGTTGCGCTCCNCGCCGGGGTTCCGGCNGANCGGCTCGTGCTGCACGGCAACAACAAGTCGNTCGCCGAGCTTCGGATGGCGATCGAGGCCGGCATCGGTCGCATCGTNGTCGACAGNTTCGACGAACTCGATCGTCTCGACATGCTGTACGCCGAGACCGGNATCGCCCCGAAGGTCCTNCTGCGGCTCACGCCCGGGATCAANGCCGAGACNCACGACTACATCTCCACGGGCCAGGACGACTCCAAGTTCGGNTTCNNCGTCTCCACCGGTGCCGCCGAGCGCGCGATCGANCGGGCCCAGATGTCNCCGGCCGTCGAGGTGCTCGGCATNCACGCNCACATNGGTAGCCAGGTCTTCGCCGTCGGGTCGCTCGGNAAGGCTGCGGGCGTCATCGGCGAGATCGCCACCGCCCACGANTTCGNCGAGNTGTCGGTNGGTGGGGGACTCGGCGTGCCCTATGTCGACGATGAGACCGCNCCGACGATCGGNGAGTGGGGCAAGGTCGTCCGCGACGCCNGCGCCGCNGCCGGNGTCACCGCCACGATCCTCGCCGANCCCGGTCGTTCGATCGCCGCTGCGGCCGCCGTNACGCTCTACACCGTNGGCACGATCAAGGAGATCGAGGGNGTNCGGACCTACGTCTCCGTCGATGGCGGCATGAGCGACAACCCGAGGCCCGTCCTCTACGGNTCGGGCTATGAGACCTTCCTCCCGCGGTCGGTCGATGCCGANCGNACGCTGCCGATCCGNCTCGTCGGNAAGCACTGCGAGTCCGGCGACATNCTGGTTCGTGAGGGTCTCGTNCCNGNCGANATCGCGGTCGGCGACATCCTNGCNACCCCCGTCACCGGCGCCTACGGCCANTCGATGGGCTCCAACTACAACAAGGTCCTGCGTCCACCGGTCGTGTTNGTTCGCGANGGAGATGCNCGGCTCGTGGTTCGGCGGGAGACCTTCGACGATCTCACGAGGCTCGACGTCTGACGCNGAGTNGGATGGCGTATGCGAGAGTCCNNCTCGTGAGCGACCTGCTCGAGTTCCTCGCCGGTTGGGACCTCTCCGACGGGGTGATCGACACCGGCGACACCGTCGAGGCCGATCGGCATCTTCCGGTGGTCGCAGAGCAACGGCTCACCGGTGTGTTGCTGGCGGCGATGCGAGCCGGCGAGGTGGAGGTCGATCGGCCCGAGGTCGTCGTCGAGGCGCATGAGCGGGCGCTGGCCCGGGCACGGCTGCTCGACACCGCCATGCTCGAGTCGGTGGAGATCCTTCTCGATGCCGAAATCACGCCTTACCTCCTGAGGGGGTCGGCGATCGCCTGCCTGCTCCCCGAACCGGACCAACGAATCTCCGCTGACATCGATCTGCTCGTGCCGGCCGACCGACTCGACGATGCCGCTTCCGCCCTGGAGGCCGTCGGGGCAACTCGGAGCCAGCCTGCGATGTCGCCCGACTGGGAGCGACGGTTCGCCACGTCGGTCACGATCGGCCAGCGAACCGGCACCGAGCTCAACCTGCACCGCACACTCGCGCCAGGCCCGTACGGACATCTGGTCGATCTCGACGAACTCGCTGCGTCGACCGTTACCGTCAAAGTTGGCGGCGTTGATGTGCTCACCCTCCGACCCGAACTCCACCTGGTTCATGCTGCGTTGCATGTCGCGCTCGGGGGTGTCGAGCCTCGGCTCGGCGACGTCCGCGACATTGCGCTGCTTCTTGAGCGAACCAACCTTGATGTCGACCGGCTGATGCGCACCATCGTGCGCTGGGGAGCCGAGGCGCCCGCCGCTGTCGGCTTCGCCGCCGCTGGCTCGATCGGTGCTCGGCATCCGATCATCGACTGGGCCGAGGCTCACCGGCCTCGAAGTCGTGATCGTCGCCTGCTCGCCAGCTACGCAGATCGCGATGGACGCGTCCGTCGACAGGCGCTGGCGTCGCTCACGGTGCTGCCTTGGCGCGACAAGCCTGCGCTGTTGCGCTCTCTCACGTCTCGTCAGCTCGGCTGACGCCGAGTCGGCCAGCTGAGGCAAGCGGCTACGCTCAGCGTCGTGACCAACCTCACCATCGGACTTCTCGGCTGCGGCACGGTCGGCGGAGCCCTCGTCGACCTGCTCGACGCCCGCCGCGCCACCATCACCGCCCGCACAGGAGTGGAACTGCGCATCGGTGCGATCGCCGTACGCGATACCGCCAAGCACCAGGACCGTCTCGCAGATCCGTCGCTGCTCACCACCGATACGGCGGCGGTCGTCGCTGATCCCGAGGTCGACATCGTCGTAGAACTCATCGGCGGCACCGACCCGGCGTTGATGCTCGTTCGCACCGCTCTCGAGAACGGCAAGCCGGTCATCACCGGCAACAAGGAACTCCTTGCCGCGCACGGACCGGAGATGTACGCCGTTGCCGCCGAGCAAGGCGTCGACCTGCTCTTCGAGGCCGCTGTCGCTGGTGGGATCCCCTTGATCCGCCCGTTGCGCGAGTCGCTCGTGGGCGAAGACATCAGCCGGGTGATGGGCATCATCAACGGCACGACCAACTACATCCTCACCAAGATGTCGCAGGAGGGCGCCGACTACGCCGACGCCCTCGCCGATGCGCAGGCGCTCGGGTACGCCGAGGCCGACCCGACCGCCGACGTCGAGGGCTACGACGCCGGCGCCAAGGCTGCGATCATCGCGTCGATCGTGTTCGGCGTCGACGTTCGATCCAGCGATGTGCAGCACGAGGGCATCTCATCGATCACCGCCGCCGACATCGACACCGCCAAGCGCCTCGGCTACGTCATCAAGGCGCTCGCCGTGATCGAGCGCGCCGACGGCGAGGTCGCCGTCCGGGTGCATCCGGCGATGGTTCCCACCGGCCACCCGCTCGCCAACGTTAACGACTCGTTCAACGCTGTCTTCGTCGAAGGCGCCACGGTCGGCGATCTCATGTTCTACGGGCGCGGTGCGGGTGGCGGTCCGACTGCCTCCGCTGTCCTCGGCGATCTCGTCGACGCCGCCGTCAACGTGGCCAACGGTGCTGCGGCTCGGCTGTCGATCACCGAAAAAGCGAGGCTGCGTTCGGTCGACGAACTCTCGTCGCAGTACTACCTGACCATGGTGGTGTCCGATGAGCCCGGCGTGCTCGCCCAGGTGGCGACGGTCTTCGGCACCCACGGCGTGTCGATCCAGGTGATGGAGCAGTCGGGAACCNGTGGNGACGCCGAGCTGTGCCTCATCTTGCACGAGACCACCGAGGCCGCCCTCCACGCGACCCTCGATGAGCTCNANGGTCTNGACGTNGTGCGAGGGATCGGCTCGGTGATCCGCCTCGTCAGCGACGACTGANCCAATGGNNACCTACCACAGCTCCCGGGGACGTTCACCCGAGATCGGGTTCGGCGACACCCTGCTCGGCGGCCTCGCCCCCGACGGTGGTCTGTACCTGCCGACCNCGTGGCCGGAGCTTCCGANGACCGAGGGCGACTANGCNTCGATCGCCACCGCCGTGATGGCACCGTTCGTTGCCGACACGATCGGCCTCGACGACTTCGGGTCGNTGGTCGAGGATGCCTATGCGACGTTCTCGGACCCNCAGGTGTGCCCGCTGGTTGAACTCGAGCCCGGGCATCACCTGCTCGAGCTCTTCCACGGNCCGACCCTGGCGTTCAAAGATGTCGCNNTGCAGTTGCTCGGNCGCCTNTTCGACCANGAGNTNGANCGGCGAGANCAGCGAGTGACNATCGTGGGGGCGACATCGGGCGACACCGGGTCGGCAGCNATGGACGCCGTNCGCGACCGNGACCGGGTCGACATCGTCATCCTCTTTCCGAAGGGCCGNACGAGNGAGGTCCAGCGTCGCCAGATGACCACCCTCGACGCGCCGAANGTCCACGCCGTCGCCGTCGACGGCACGTTCGACGACTGTCAGGACCTCGTGAAAGCAATGTTCGCCGACGAGGCGTTCCGCACTCGCGTCGGCCTCTCGGCGGTCAACTCNATCAACTGGGCNCGCGTGATGGCCCAGATCGTCTACTACGTGTGGGCNNCNCAGCAGCTCGACCGNCGCGACACCCCNACNACGTTCTGTGTNCCCACCGGCAACTTCGGCAANGTGTTCGCCGGGCACTGNGCTCGNCGNATGGGGCTCCCGATCGAACGGNTGCTCGTNGCGTCGAACACCAACGACATCCTCACCCGGCTGATTCACACCGGCACGATGACCGCCGAAGNGGTCGTCCCGACGCTCTCGCCGAGCATGGACATCCAGATCTCGTCGAACCTGGAGCGACTCCTGTTCGAACTGCTCGGCGCCAACGGNCCGGCNACCGCCGAGNTGCTCACCGANTTCCGNGCCACCGGNAGCGCCTCGCTTCGGCNCGANCAGCACNCCGANCTGATCGCCGGNTTNGCCGGNGGGCGACTCGACGACACNGAGACGCTCGACGTCATCCGCGACATCCACGACTCGACAGGAATGCTTGTCGAACCCCACACGGCGATTGGCATCGGCGTCGCCCGACGTCTCCGTCGCGTCGACGAAACGGTCGTGACGCTGGCGACCGCCCATCCGGCCAAGTTCCCCGACGCCGTCGAGCAGGCCACCGGCGTGCGGCCACCCCTGCCGTCTCACCTCACCGATCTCTACGAGCGCACGGAGCGGGTTACCGACCTCCCGAACGATCTCGCCACCGTCGAAGATTTCGTCGACAGCGTGCGACGCCGCTGATCGCCGCTACGCTCCATCTCGTTCGCCAATGATGCCGTCGGCAGCGACGGCAGGGATTCTGATCATTCGATCGGGCGAACACCCCCGACANCGCCGCTCCTCCNTGGGGGACGAGCGGCCCGGCCTCACCCGAGGAGCGAGCCCGTGGAAACCGCGGAGATGCGTCGTTCGACGCTGCAGCGCAAAGACCGAGACGAGTTGACCCAGATCGCGNCGACGCTCGGCAAGAAGCCCTCGTCGCGTGCCCGCAAGGGCGAGATCATNGANCTCATTCTCGACCTGGCCGCAGGTGGTGACGGTGGCGGGAANGCCGAAGAGNCCGACTCACCCGACACCGATGTCACCGACGCAACGGCGTCGACGGACANCGGCGAGGCCNCGGACGACGACNCCGATGGCGACGACGATCAGCCNGCGAACGACAGCAGCGATGCCAGNGNCGACGCGGACAANCGCCCCGANCCCGGCAACCGTCGTCGNCGCCGNCGTGGTCGCGANCGCGACAACCGCAACGANGCNAACGAGCAGTGGGANGGCGATCCGATCCCGGCCGAGGGGCGGCTCGACCTCCGCAGCGAGGGCTACGGCTTCCTGCGNGTGAACGGCTACATCCCGAGCCGTGACGACGCCTATGTGCCGGTGAAGCTTGTCCGGCAGTACGGCCTGCGCAAGGGCGACGTGATCGCCGGCCCGTCGCGTCCGGCCAATCGCAACGAGAAGAACCCGGCGCTCATGTCCGTCGAGTCCGTCAACGGNGGCGAGCCCGACGCNGCGACCGCCCGTCCCGACTTCGACGATCTCNNGCCNNTGCATCCGGCCGAACGCCTCACGCTCGAACGCGGNGANGGNGACGATGCNGCCGCCCGCCTGATCGACCTGGTCGCCCCGATCGGCAAAGGNCAGCGNGGCCTGATCGTGGCGCCGCCCCGCGCCGGCAAGTCGACGGTGATGNANCAGATCGTNCGNTCGTTGANGGCCAACCACGCCGANGCNCACCTGATCATCNTGTTGATCGACGAACGTCCCGAAGAGGTCACCTCGATGACNCGTGCCCTCGGTGANGGGGGAGAGGTCGTGGCCTCNCTCTTCGACCGGCCCACCGACGAACACGTGCACATCGCCGACCTNGCGATCGAGCGGGCCAANCGTCTCGTGGANGACGGNCGCNATGTCGTCGTGCTCGTCGACGGGATCACTCGCNTGGCCCGNGCCTATGCGACNGAGACCCCNCAGTCGAACAAGNTGCTGCCGGGCGGTCTNGATGCCACCGCCATGATCGGCCCGAAGCAGTTCTTNGCCGCTGCNCGCAACGTCGAAGAGGGTGGNTCGCTGACGATNCTNGCCACGGCGACCACCGACAACGGCAACAGTGCCGACGAGGCGATTCTNGCCGAGTTGTCCGGTGCGGCNAATCTCGAGCTNCGNCTCGATCGNGCGCTCGCTGAGCGGCGCGCGTANCCGGCGATCGACGTCGCNGGGTCGACCACCCGCCACGAGGACGCCCTGCTCGACGACGCNACCCGNGANCAGATCGTCNCCCTGCGACGTCACCTNGCCGACCTGATCNCCACCAGCGGCGGCCCNGCCGCNCATGCCGANCTGCTCGACCGGCTCGGTGCCNCCAAGACCAACGANGAATTCCTGCGCGAGGTCGCCAAGTCGGCCTCCGCCTCCTAGCCTGGGANATCGCTATGAAGTCCGANATCCACCCCGAGTACCGCCCGGTCGTCTTCCAGGACATGTCNGCCGGCACGTCGTTCATCATCCGTTCGACGATCGCCACCAGCGAGACNGTCACCTGGGAGGACGGCAACGAGTACCCCCTNGCNAAGGTGGAGATCTCGAGCGAGAGNCACCCCTTCTTCACCGGCCAGATGAAGATCGTCGANACCGCCGGTCGCGTCGAGCGCTTCGAGAAGCGCTACGGCCGTCGCAAGAAGACCGANGCTCCGGCTGCNGANGANGCNGCCGCCGAGGGCGACGAGAGCTGACCTCTCATGGCGCTCGACGCTGATCGTCGGGCTCAACTCGAGCGGGCACGCGCCGTTGCGTTGTTGCGGCAGTGCTTCGACNTCAGCNCNTCNTCGACTCCTGCCGCTGCGCCGTTCGGGATCACGGTCCGTTCCGAGGAGCAGGCCTGGATCGTCTCGATGAGNGACGACCTCGCCGCGCTCGGCGGGGTGCTCGTGTGGCTTGANCGGCATGNNCCCGAGGNNGCGACGTTGGTCGTCGANNANCACGCACCNGTCCATGCGAGGCGCGCCGCCGTGCTCGCCCCCGANCTCCGGGTGTGGAAGGCGGTTGGNGACANGGTGGTCGAGGCCGAACCCGAGCCCGTNCCGCCCGCCCTGCCCCGAGCCGACGACATTGCGCATCTCGAAGCGATGCTGATCGACGAAGGGCTCGAGATCGTCTGCGAGGACGGACTCGTGCGCGGCGAGTTGGCGGGACTCGAGGTCGCTCGAATCNTGCACGGCCCCGANGGTCCCGTTCTCGAAGCGGGTGTNGGNCGATTCGACCGTGAAGCCGGGGCCCTGCTGCACGCCGGNCGNAACCCNGCNGATGCACTTCACGATGCTGTTGCNCAGGTGCGTCCGCATCGCACGCCGGGNGCNGTTTCCCATGCGGTGAATCGTCTGGCCCGNGAGCGGTGGCTTCGTCACCTCGTCGTNCAGGACCCGTTCCTGGCNGGGGTGTCGNTNCCCGANCTCGTNGAGCCGATTCCACCTCGCCCCAATCTGCTCGANGCCGCNCCGGCATCGCTGCTCGGCCGCGACGGCGACCGACGGGTTCTCGTGGTGTGCTCCGTGGGGGTCGATCTCGGGCTGNTACCNGCNATCGCCGACCTGGTNAGCGTGCATGCNCCCTCGGAAGTCAGGATCGTCATGCCCGAGCGTGATCGCCTGCCGTANGTCGAGCGCCTCGCCTCCCGGTTGCCGGTCCCGGCGTCGTTCCGGTCGNTCGGNACCCCCTGGGTCGACTGACGGCGCTCAGCGGTTCGANGCAGCGGTTTGTCGCTGATGGCTCGCCNTGATCNCNGNCGACNGCGANCGGGAGCGGGGACGCCAAGGATCGGGGTTGCCAGGCGATNGGCGCCAAGCTAGCTTGTGCACGGGTTCACGAGCAGCCGTTNNNGGCGCGGTGACTCGTTCGAGAACAGGTCTCCGGGGACAGNTATGGACGCTGCGGCAAAGCGCGATCTCCACGACGCCATCTGGCGCTCNAGTGGTGGCTTCGACCTCGTCCTCGCCCCCGTGCTCATTGCACTCNTCGGTCTCTGGATCGACTCNGCCGCNGGCACCCGACCCGTCTTCATGCTCGCCTTTCTNGCGTTCGGCACGGTCGGCGCCGTCCTGAAGGTCTATTACGNCTATCAGCGAGGCATGGCCGAAGCAGCTGAACANGTCGCTGCNGTNCGCGANGANGCGGCNCGNCTCCGAGCGGAGGCAGCCGAACTCGGCGCCCGCCCGGTCCGCGACNTCACCGGTGAAATCGACTCGATGCCNCNNGAGGGNTCNGAGTCGTGAACGCCCCGGCCAACCCCCTCGCCATGCGCATGGAAGGTCCGTCGCCCGCCGTNGAGGTNGCGAAAGACCTCGCTCGNCGNGGCGCNTTGATCGCNCCGGTNGCNGCNATGGTCGGCGCCATTTTCTGGGGNACNGACGGGGCCGCNTCGGTCGCCTATGCCCTGGCCATCGTGGTCGTGAACTTCTTGCTGGCGGCCTGGTCGCTCGGTTTCGCGGCCCGCATCTCGATCGCCCTNATGGCGGGTGTCGCCCTCTTCGGGTTNTTGATCCGCCTCGGTCTCATCACCCTGGCCGTGTTGCTCGTNCGCGACGCCGCCTGGGTCGAGCTGATCCCCCTCGGGCTCACGCTCATCATCACCCATCTNGGATTGTTGTTCTGGGAGATGCGTTTCGTGTCCGCCTCGCTAGCCTTTCCNGGGCTGAAGCCGAAGCCCGGACTCGACGCCGCCCAGGCCAGCAACAGCCCNACGATCTCCGACCTCTCCGAAACCAAGGAGCACCAGTGAACCTTCTGGGAGCCGTGAAATTCCCGCCGATCGANAACGTGATCGAGTGGCCGGCGTGGCTGTTCGAGGANTCGACCTACTTCGCGTTNAACAAGATCGCGTTCATNCANTTCCTCGGCTTGGTCATCCCGATGGCGGTCTTCCTCCTCGGCGCCCGNGGAAGCGGNCTNGTTCCCCGGGGCTTCCGCACGGTCTCGGAAGGCATCGTCACGTTCGTCGACGAGCAGATCGCGAAGCCCGGCATCGGCCACGGCCGTGAGCCCTACCTGCCGCTTCTGGTCTCGTTCTTCCTCTTCATCTTCATNGGCAACATCACCGAGGTCATCCCGTTCTTCCAGATGCCGGCCAATGCCCGCATGGCCGGNCCGCTGGTNCTNGCNCTCGTNGCNTGGGGCATGTTCATCTCGGTCGGNGTGCGCCACAACGGCCCCGGCTACTTCAAGGAAGTCCTCTTCCCNCCNGGCGTGCCGAAGGCNCTCTACCTGCTGGTGACCCCGATCGAGTTCCTCTCGACCTTCCTGGTGCGGCCCTTCAGCCACGCCGTCCGTCTCTTCGCCAACATGCTCGCCGGCCACATCCTGCTCATCACCTTCGGNGTGCTGTGCATCTCGGTCTGGTCGGCGTCGGCGCTGGTCCTCATCCAGATCGGCACCTTCCCCGGCCTCGTNGCCTTCACCGCCTTCGAGGTNGGTGTGTCGCTGATCCAGGCGTTCGTCTTCACGATCCTCGCTGCCGTGTACATCGGCGGCGCTCTCCANCCGGCGCACTGATCGCCCGGTCGAGTACCCCAGTCCCAACCAAGATCCCGCCGGTCATGGCCGGCAGAAACCCCAAAACAGGAGCACATCCACAATGAGCGTTCTCGCCCAGATTGCGCAGGACATCGAGGCAGCTGACCTCCAGAACATCGAGGCCGCCGGCGGCGCCGGTATGGCCTATGGCCTCGCCGCCATCGGCCCGGGCATCGGCATCGGCTANCTCGTCGGTCAGGCCGTGCAGGCCATGGCCCGTCAGCCCGAGTCNGCCGGCCAGGTGCAGACCACGATGTTCCTCGGCATCGCCTTCACCGAGGCCCTCGCCCTCATCGGCTTCGTCGTCTTCATTCTNCTGAAGTTCGTCTGATNCCGCCGCCTGTCGGCNTCCCGGGTCGTTTGCCGACCCGGTGCACTGTTCTGAACATCCGTTCGTCACCCGTACCACCTGAGGTGAATCCGTGATCAATCTCTTGGCCATCGTTGTAGCGGCCGAAGAAGAGGCCGGCGATCCGCCGAACCCCGTCATTCCCGTCGAGAACGAGATCGTCTGGGCGGCGATCTTCTTCTTCGCCCTNTGGGCGATGATGAAGTTCGTCCTCCTGCCCCCGATCCNGCGGGCAATGGAGGAGCGTTCCAGCACGATCCAGTCGGGCNAGGACGCCGCCGATGCGGCCACCTCTGCGCTNGGTTCGGCTCGCCGGGACCACGAGGCCACCCTNGCGGAGGCTCGTNCCGAAGCCAACGCCATNCTCGCCGGGGCGCGNNCCGCNGCCGACGAGCGTNGCGCNGCGCTGCAGGCCGAGGCCGACACGGAAATCGCCGAGATGCGGCGCAGTGCACAAGCCGANATCGATNAGGCTCGAGCCGAAGCGCTCTCCGGCATGCGAGGCGACGTNTCGTCGCTTGCCNTCGGGGCNGCNCANATCGTGCTCGGCCGTGATCTTGACGCCGGCAACCAGCAGTCCGTCATCGACCAGGCCCTCTCGGCCGACTGAAGGAGACGACCATGATCGGAATCTTCGCCGCCGAAGGACCAAACGGGAACTGGATCCCCGGCGATCCCAACGAGCTCTACTGGGGNTCGGCTGCGTTNCTCATCATCGCCGTGGTGTTCGTCATGAAGGGNGTGCCNGCCATCAAGGCCGCCATGAAGGCGACGTCCGCCAAGGTCGAGGGCGAACTCGCCGAGGCCGAGCAGGCCAAGGCCGANGCCGAGGCCGAGTTGNAGGCCCTGACCTCCTCGCTCGGTGACGCCGGNGCCGAAGCCGAAGCGATCATCGCCGANGCTCGCGANCAGGCCACCCGCCTCGAGGCAGACCTNATCGCTCGNGCAGAAAACGACGTCGCCGAGGCCAAGGAACGGGCCCGGATCGAGGTCGCCNNCCAGCGCGANCAGGCCCTGGCCGACCTTCGGGCTGCCGTTGCCGAGCAGGCTCGCNTNGCGGCNGACGCCGTGGTGCGCNACAACCTCGACGACNCNACCCAGTCCGCACTGATCGACGACTACATCTCCAGCGTCGGCGCCAGCTGACCGCGGAACGAAAGACCATCTCATGAGCGACACCATCGACGCCTACGCCGCCGCTCTCCTCGCTGTGCTGCGAGCCGAGGGCGATACGGGGGCCGACGACGAGATCCTGCGCTTCGCCCAGGCCCTCGAAGCCAACGACGAGTTGCGCAACACCCTCGCCGACCCCCACGTGCCGGCCGCCACCCGTCAGCAGATCGTCGAAGACCTCCTCCAGGGGAAGGCCTCCGATGTTACGACCGCCGCCGTGTCCCTCGTGGTCGGCGCTGGTCGGGCCGGTGACTTCCCGGCCATCGCCCGGGCCCTCGTCGCCAAGCTGGCCGCCGCCAGCGGCCGCGACGTCGCCGAGGTTCGCTCCGCCGTGGCCCTCTCCGAGGATCAGGTGGCGCGCCTCGCCGCCTCGCTCAAGCAGGCGACCGGCAAGGATGTCGACGTCCGCGTGACGGTCGATCCCTCCGTGCTCGGGGGCATCGTCACCACGATCGGCGACACCGTCATCGACGGCAGCGTCCGCAGCCGCCTCGCCCAGGTCAAGAGCCACATCGGCTGACCTGTCACTTCAACGACTCACCGCCCCACCCAGAACTTCACACCAGAGAGATAGACGAAAATGGCTGATCTGCAGATCAACACCGATGAGATCACCGCAGCGCTGAAGGCGAACCTCGAGGGCTTCACCCCCTCGGTCGAGCAGACCACCGTCGGTCGGGTGCTCGAGGTCGGCGACGGCATTGCGCGCGTGTCGGGCCTGCCCAACGCGGCGGTCAACGAGATGCTCCGCTTCGAGAACGGTCTCGTCGGTCTCGCCCTCAACCTCGACGAGGATTCGATCGGCGCCGTGGTCCTCGGCGACGTCGAAGGCATCGAGGAAGGCCAGACCGTGGTCGCCACCGGCGACATCTTGTCCGTGCCCGTCGGTGACGGCCTGCTGGGCCGTGTCGTCAACCCGCTCGGCGAGCCGGTCGACGGCAAGGGTCCGCTCACCAATGTGCAGCCCCGCCGTATGGAGATCCAGGCACCGGGCATCACCGGCCGCAAGCCGGTGCACGAGCCGATGCAGACCGGTATCAAGTCGATCGACTCCCTCATCCCGGTCGGCCGTGGCCAGCGAGAGCTGATCATCGGCGACCGCAAGACCGGCAAGACCACCATTGCGCTCGACACGATCCTGAACCAGAAGGGTCTGGGCGTGAAGTGCATCTATGTGGCGATCGGCCAGAAGGCCTCGACCGTCGCCCAGTCGGTTGCCACGCTCGAAGAGCTCGGGGCTATGGAGTACACCACCGTCGTGGTCGCCCCGGCTTCCGACCCGGCACCGTTCAAGTACCTGGCTCCCTACGGCGGTTGCGCCATGGGCCAGCACTGGATGGAGAACGGCGAGCACTCGCTCATCGTCTACGACGACCTCTCCAAGCAGGCCGAGGCCTACCGCCAGGTGTCGCTGCTGCTGCGCCGCCCGCCGGGCCGCGAGGCCTTCCCCGGCGACGTGTTCTACCTCCACTCGCGCCTCCTCGAGCGGGCCGCCAAGCTCTCCGACGAGCTCGGCGCCGGTTCGCTCACCGCACTCCCGGTCATCGAGACCAAGGCCGGCGACGTGTCGGCGTTCATTCCCACCAACGTGATCTCGATCACCGACGGCCAGATCTTCCTCCAGGACGACCTGTTCAAGTCGGGTATCCGCCCCGCCGTCGACGTGGGNATCTCGGTGTCCCGAGTCGGTTCGGCTGCGCAGGTCAAGGCNATGAAGACGGCGACCGGCACGCTGAAGGGCGANCTGCAGCAGTTCCGTGAGCTNGAGGCGTTCGCCGCCTTCGGTTCNGATCTCGANGCNGTNTCCAAGGCCCAGCTCGANCGNGGCTACCGNCTGACCGAGCTNCTNAAGCAGGGCGTCAACAGCCCGTACCCCGTCGACGAGCAGACCGTGTCGATCTANGCCGGTACCCGCGGCTACCTCGACGCCCTNCCCGTCGAGGATGTGCTGCGCTTCGAGGCCGANCTCCTNGAGTGGTTCCGCACCCGNCACGCNGACATCATGAACTCGATCAAGAACGACGGCGTCATCCCCGANGAGGACGCCTTCGANGCCGGCATCAAGGCCTTCGCCGAGCAGTTCCAGACCTCCGATGGTTCTGGCGCCGAGCCCGACGCCGAGGCCCAGGGCGATGCCCAGGCCGAGCTCGTCGACTCCGACACCACCCTGCCCGAAGAAGACATCACCCGCGACGAGGACTGAGGTAACTCATGCCGGGAGGTAAGGAACGCGAGCTCCGTCGCAGGATCTCCAGCGTTCAATCCACCAAAAAGATCACCCGAGCCATGGAGCTCATCGCNGCCACCCGCGTGGTGAAGGCGATGCAGCGCGCNGACGCAGCGCGTCCCTACTCNCGGCAGATCACCTCGGTCATNGAGAACCTGGCNGCCGGNGGCGCCGAGACCAACCACCCGNTGCTGCGCCAAGCCGACGAGGTCAAGAAGGTCGGCTTCATCGTCATNGCNGGCGACCGNGGNCTNGCCGGTGCCTACAACACCAACCCGATTCGNGCTGCGGAGCGTCAGCTCCAGGGNCACCGNGCCGAGGGCAAGGANTACGCNCTGTTCTGCGTCGGCAAGAAGGCGNCGNCCTACTTCACCTTCCGCAACTACCGNGTCGACTACGACTACCAGGGCTTCACCGACAACCCGTCGTACGAAGACGCCCGCCGGATCGCCGACGATGTCGCNGCNGCGTTCATCAGNGGCGAAATNGACGAGGTCGANCTCATCTACACCGAGTTCATCTCGATGGGNACCCAGCGNGTGTCGGTCCGCCGTTTCCTGCCGCTCGAGGACACCGCCGTCATGGCCGAGTCCGGCGGNGGCGATNCGGNGGCCGCNGCCAGCTTCGAGTTNGAGCCGTCGCCCGACTNGGTGCTCGAAGCGNTGCTTCCTCGCTACATCGAGGCCCGCCTCTTCGGTGCGTTGCTCGATTGCGCGGCNTCAGAGCANGCCAACCGCCANCGGGCGATGAAGTCGGCCACCGACAACGCCGAAGAGCTGATCACCAAGCTCAGCCGTCAGATGAACGCTGCTCGTCAGGCCGCGATNACCACCGAGATCATGGAGATCGTCGGTGGTGCCGAGGCGCTCGATGAGAGCGGTGATGGTGCTCAGGCGATCGATCTCGAGGGCATGTTCGCCCAGATCGGCGCAACGCCCGAGTCCGCCACCGCTTCCGANCCCACGAACGAGGGCTGACCCANCCGGGCCGGTCCACCAANGATCCACACCACACCACTCCTNCCAGGAGCACACACACCATGACTGTCACCGAGAACGACCTCAAGAACGGCCGCATNGTCGGCATCGCCGGCCCCGTGGTCGACGTCGAGTTCCCGGCGGGCGCCCTGCCCGAGATCAACACCCAGCTCGAGTTCGACATCATGGTCGAGGGCGAAGCGGTCAACGTTCCGGCTGAGGTTGCTCAGCAGATCGGCGACAACCGNGTTCGTGCCATCGCCATGAAGCCGACCGACGGCCTCGTCCGNGGCGCCCCGGTGGTCAACACCGGCCACGGCGTGCAGGCTCCCGTNGGCGACGGCACCCTCGGCCACATCTGGAACGTGATGGGCGACTGCCTCGACACGCCCGAGCANGGCACCCCNGAGCGTTGGGACATCCACCGCTCGGCCCCGTCGTTCGACNCCCTNGAGCCCTCGGCCAAGATGTTCGAGACCGGCGTGAAGGTCATCGACCTCCTCACCCCCTANAAGGAGGGTGGCAAGATCGGTCTGTTCGGTGGCGCCGGTGTGGGCAAGACCGTTCTGATCACCGAGATGATCACCCGTGTGGCNTCCAACCACGGTGGTGTNTCNGTGTTCGCCGGTGTGGGCGAGCGCACCCGTGAGGGCACCGACCTCTTCATCGAGATGGGCGAGACCGTCATGGGCGACGGTGAGACCTCCGTGCTCGACAAGGCCGCCCTCGTCTTCGGCCAGATGGACGAGCCCCCGGGGGTGCGCCTGCGCGTNGCCCTGTCGGGCGTGACCATGGCCGAGTACTTCCGCGACGTCCAGAACCAGGACGTGCTGNTGTTCATCGACAACATCTTCCGCTTCGTGCAGGCCGGCTCGGAGGTGTCCACCCTCCTCGGCCGTATGCCCTCCGCCGTGGGTTACCAGCCCACCCTCGCCGACGAGATGGGNGAGCTGCAGGAGCGCATCACCTCGACTCGCGGCAAGTCGATCACCTCGCTNCANGCCGTGTACGTGCCTGCTGACGACTACACCGACCCGGCGCCGTTCACGTCGTTCACCCACTTCGACGGCACGACCGAGCTGTCCCGCGACATCGCGGCGCTCGGCATCTACCCGGCCGTGGATCCGCTGGCGTCGTCGTCGACGATCCTCGACCCGCTCGTCGTCGGTGACCGTCACTACCAGACGGCCCGTCGCGTGCAGGAGGTCCTCCAGCGCTACAAGGAGCTCCAGGACATCATCGCCATTCTCGGTCTCGACGAGCTGTCCGAAGAGGACCGCATCACCGTCGACCGGGCCCGCAAGGTCCAGCGGTTCCTGTCCCAGCCGATGTTCGTCGCCAAGGCGTTCACCGGTCAGGACGGTGTGTTCACGCCCGTCGAGGAGACGATCGACTCCTTCGAGTCGTTGCTCGACGGCGATCTCGACCACCTGCCCGAGCAGGCCTTCTACATGGTCGGTGGCGCCGAGGAAGCCGAGCGCAAGGCCGCCGAGCTCCAGGCCGAGTCCTGATCGGCTGATCGGAACACTCCGAGAACAGAGGAACCATGCTCAACGTCCAGGTCGTCTCTCCCGAATCGGTGTCGTACACCGGTGAGGCTTCGATGGTCGTCGCTCGCACCGTCGAGGGTGGCGACATTGCCTTCCAGCCCGGTCATATCCCGTTCATCGGGATCCTCCAGGTGTGGTCGGTCGACGTCGTCAAAGAGGACGGATCTCGGGACACGTTCGCCGTCCACCGCGGCTTCGTACAGGTCAGCGATACCGACATCACGATCCTGTCCGACGTGTCCGAGGCCAAAGACGAGATCGACGTACCCCGAGCTGAGCGAGCCCTCGCCGAAGCGGAGCAGGCGCTCTCGGCCGATGCCGACGATGCAGGTGCCGCCTACGACAAGGCCCGTGCCGAGGTGCGGATCCGGGTCGCAGCTGGCGAATAGCTCCACCTGATCATCGAGATCACGGAACGAGTCGGGCCGTATGGCTCGGCTCGTTTGCGTTCAGCCTGCAAACGACGGATCGGCGAGATGATCTACGCCGAAGACGTGGCCTGCTTCGAGAAGCCGAATGGTGTCTCGGCGATGCCGGTCGCTCCGGTGCCCTCGATGGCGAGGAGCGATCCAGGTCGGACGCCATCGCGACCCGGTGTTGCAGGCCGCCCGTGTTCGTCGCCGATCGTCGTCACGAACAGTGTCTTGCGGTCCTCGCCGCCGAACGCTGGCATCGAGGGCTTCTCGAGCGGCACGTTGATCCGGTCGGTGACGGTGCCGTCGGGGTCGATGCGGGTTACGCACCAACCCGTGACCGAGGCCGACCAGTAACCGCCCTCGGTGTCGAGACAGGCTCCGTCGGGGCGACCGGGAGCGTCGGCGTAGTCGAAGAAGGTACGTTCGTTGTGCCAGGTGCCGTCGGTTGTGTCGTAGTCGGCGACGATGATCCGGGCGGTGAAGGTGTCGGCCCAGTAGACGAGTCCTCGTTGGGCATCGAAGGCGAGTCCGTTGGGGATCCCGATCCCGGTGCGCAGGACCGTGACCTGCTGATCTACCCGATAGAGCGAGCCGGTCGTGCGTCCTGCGGCGGCGTCCTCGTACATCGTGCCTAGGACGAAGCGCCCGGCCGGGTCGACGCGGCCGTCGTTGCTGCGATTGCCGGTGCCGTCGGGTTCGAGTCGATGCAACGGTCGGCGGCTGCCGACATCGGCCCAGTCGAACTCGTAAAGCGCATTCTCGATCGCGAGCACGAGCACACCCGGCTGATCGGTCAGGGCAATCGTTCCGACTCGCCCAGGAAGATGACGTGTGTCGTCCACGCCGCTCACGGGGGCGAAGCGGTGCACGACACATGCCTCGATATCGGTCCAGTAGAGCGCCTGGTCGAGCACGGACCAGACGGGACATTCGCCGAGGCGTGCGGGGATATCGATCGCGACGCCGACGGTGCTCACCGAACAACGCTCGTGGCCACGTCAGCCTCGTAGGTGACGCAGCAGTGAAGATTCATGGAGCGGCCGGGTCCTTCAAGGAGTGTCGTGATGCGCATCGGGGGAGTATCGAACTTTGCCCTTTTCCTGCCGTGGGTGGGGTGGCCACCAGTCACCCAGCTCAGTACTCGATGTCGGAGTACTCGCTGACCTTCTCCAGCCGGTGGCGGGCCGTGACCTGGCGGACCGTTCCCGACTTCGATCGCATCACGAGCGATTCGGTCGTGGCGCCTTGACTGTCGAAGTGCACGCCGGTGAGCAGATCGCCGTCGGTGATGCCGGTGGCGGCGAAGAAGCAGTCGTCACTCTGGATGAGGTCGTCGACGGTGAGGATGCGGTCGAGGTCGTAACCCTGGTCGGTGGCTTGCTGGCGTTCGCGATCGTTACGGGGCCACAGTCGTCCGAGTTGCTCACCGCCCATGCACTTGAGCGCTGCGGCGGTGATCACGCCCTCGGGCGTACCGCCGATGCCAATGAGGATGTCGGCGCCAGCGTCGGGCCATGCGGTCGAGATAGCGCCGGCGACATCACCGTCGGGGATGAGACGGATCCGGGCGCCGGCTTCGCGGACCTCGCGGATGTGGTCGGCGTGTCGGTCGCGGTCGAGGATGACGACGGTGAGATCCTGCACTTCCTCACCCTTGGCCTTGGCCACGTTGTGGAGGTTCTCGGTGATCGATGCGTCGAGGCTGATCGCCCCCTTCGCTTCGGGGCCGACCGCGATCTTTTCCATGTACACACACGGACCGGGGTCGTACATGGTGCCCCGCGGGGAGACGGCGATGACGGCCAGCGCGTTGCCGCGGCCGAGGGCGGTCAGGGTCGTGCCGTCGATCGGGTCGACGGCGA
>PABW01000056.1 GCA_002699625.1 Acidimicrobiaceae bacterium | reverse complement strand
GGTCGAGCCGCCGCCCTGCTCGACGCTCGTTCATCGCTTTCCGACGACGACCTTGCCGCCAACGCCGCCGTCATCCTCTTCGGCGGCATCGAAACCTCGGAAGGTGCGACCGCCAACGCCTTCTCCCATCTGCTGACCGAGCCCGAGCACTGGGCGGCGCTGCAGACCGACCGCTCGCTCATCCCCACCGCGGTCGAAGAATCCCTGCGGCTCGAACCGGCAGCGGCGAACGTCGACCGATATGCCACCGTCGATGTCGACCTGTACGACGCATCGATCCGCGCCGGCGACTCCGTCATCGTCTCGCTCGCTGGGGCCAACCGCGATCCGGACGTCTTCGACGAGCCCGACCGCTTCCGACTCGACCGGCCAAACGTCCGTCAACACACGGCCTTCGCGCTTGGCCCCCATGCCTGTCTAGGCATTCACATCGCCCGAGCCCAGACTTCGGCGGCGATCTCAGCCCTCCTCGAACTCGACAAGGTCACCCTCGATCCCCGGCGATCCCAGCCACCACGCGGACTCGTCTTCCGTAAGCCGCCCGCTGTCACCGCCACGTGGACACGTCCGTGAGCATCGCCACCCTGCCCATGGACGACTGGCCCGAAGTCGCAGGCGGCCTGACCGACATCGGCCGTTTGTCGTAGCGATCACCACAGGGACCTCGACAGGACGCTCCGACGTTCCGCCGCACGACTGGCGTCATTGGCCACAACCGACGGCACACTGACGCAGTGGGGGCACTACTCGGGCTGATCGCGGCCGTCTGCATCACGCTCACGGAATTCTTTTCGCGGCGCGTTTCCGACGAGATCGGACCACTCGCGTCGGCGGCCGCTGCGAGCTTGGCCGCCGCCGCAACGATCGTCCCGCTCGCCCTCTTCGTCGGCGGCGACCCGACGGGGCAGGACCTCCTACTCGGCGCCTGCTCCGGCGTCGGCTTCGGCATCGGCATCGCCGCCTATCTGCTGGGCGTGCGGGTGAGTTCGTCGGCGGTGATCGGACCGACCGTTGCAGCCCTCGCCACCCTCATCCCGTTCCTCTATGCGGCCGTCGTCGAAGACCTCCCACCCGTTCTCGCCTGGCTCGGTGCCGTCACCGTCGTGACCGGCCTGCTCTTCGTCACGATGGGCGGCGACGTTGCGAGCAACGTGCGGGGCGGCCTGCCGATCGGGATCGTGTCAGGCCTCGGCTACGGCATCGGCACGGCGTTCCTTGTGGATGTGACCGACGATGCCGGCGTCTGGCCGGTCGCCAGCCAGCGCGGTATGGCCTTCATCACGATCATCGTGTGGGCAATGCTCCGAAAGCGGCCCCTGCTGCCGCCGGTGCGTTTCGCGCCGCAGTCGACCGCTGCCGGCCTTTTCGGTGGCCTGAGCACTGCGTTGTTGTTGGCCGGCTTCACGTTCAACGCCGCGGCCACGTCGGTGACGGCATCGCTGTTCCCAGCGACGAGTGTCGCCGCTGGCCGATTGTTCTTCGGCGACGCTGTCAACCGCGCTCAAGTGATCGGTCTTGTGATCGTGATCATCGGCACGATCACCATCGTGATCGCCTGATCACCCGACGGTGTCTGGCAGCTCTGCGGGAGTCAGTTCGTCGAGGGCGATGACCGAGATCGATCCGTTGACCGTATGGATCCGTTCACGGATTTCGGTAACGAGGTCGGCGTGCTCGGGCCGCACCCGGTTGAGCACGACGGCGAAGCGTGCCGACAAAGGCCGATCCTTGGCCGACCCCTCTGTCGACAACAGCACCTGCACGAGGCGATCGGGCGTGAGGAGATCCTCCACGCCTGCACCAACGATGGCGGCCACCCGTTCAGGGCGATGGCACCCTTCGCGGATCGGTGTGTCGAGGGCCGCCATGCCGCAGCACGCAACCAGGGTCGTGGTGGCCGGCGGGACGACCGGTTCGTAGTCGAGCGGCGCCTTGAAAGGTCGTCGTCGCGACCCATCTGCCTCCACGACCACGGTGTCGACGAGATCGAGGTAGCGGGCACAGGCATCGACCGTGACACCGGTGGCGCGGTGTTCGTCGGCGTCGCCCCACACGATGATCGAGCCCTTCTCGGTTGCAGCGGCGACCTCGGCATCGGACGGATCGATCAGGACCGGAAGGCCACCGGTGCGGTCGCGGCCCATCTTGGTGGTCGTCGTGATGACCGTCGGGCCGGGACGGGTCGCAGCGAGGGCGAAGAGGCCCGTCGTCTTGCCACCACCGCCGACGAACGACACGAGTTCCCGGTCGGTCAGCCCGAGGGCCTCCGGTAATTCTCGCCAGTGCACCACGACCTCACGTCCGAGTCCTGAGCGCCACAACGACGCTGCGAACCTCTGTCGCTTCGGACTCTGCTCTAGCAGGTCGACGACCCTCTGCGGGGGTTGAGGAACGGATGGGTGGCTGCCGCTGCAGAGATGGGGTCGTCTGGCCGCGGTCGTCATGGGTCCCGGCGCCGTTAGCCTTCCGTCCTCGTGAACTCTCTTCTGCGTTTCCGTCCTCTCGTCGCTGCACTCGTCGCCCTGACCGTCTTCGCTGCGGCCTGCGGTGGTGACGACGACGCGGTCATCGCCGGTGCCGACGCCGACACGGTCATCGCCTCGCTCGCCGATCGCGAACTGACCGCCGGGATGCTCGGCGACCTCCTGCCCGACGGCAGCAACACCGTGCCCTCGCGTATCGCCACCGTCGTCGAGTCGTGGCTGGTCGCCAACGCACTTGAACTCGAACTGGCCGAACGGGGCTTCCCCGTCACCGACGAAGACCGTGAGCTCGCCATCGCCACCGTCGGTGAGCGCGACGGCAACGACACCGAGATCCAGATCCTGATCGACACGGTCGCGATCAGCTACACCGTCGGCCGTTGGACCGATGCCGAGGCCGCCAACCTCACCGAACCCGACCCGCCGAACTATCTCTGCTCGAACCANCTCCTCGTCGAAACCGAGGAGGAAGCCCANGCAGCCCTGGAGCGCTTCGANGCCGGCGANGCNTTCGCCGACCTNGCGATCGAACTGTCGACCGGNCCCTCCGGGCCGAGCGGCGGNGATCTCGGCTGCGCNNTCGAGGGCCAGTTCGTGCCCGAGTTCGAGGAGGCNGCCTANGCCGGTGCGGCCGGCGANGTNGTCGGTCCGGTGGAGACNACCTTCGGCTGGCACCTCATCGAGATCGAGAGCGTCGGCCCGGCCACCGTCGACAACCACCCNGATGCCGATCCGGCCGCCCTNGCNCAGATTGCCCTCGACATGCAGANNGGCATGGTCAACACGATGATCCTNGATCTNGAGGGCACCGCTGCNNCGAACTTCCGCGATCAGGCCACCGTCGNTCCNGNGATCGGCACGCTCGCCGACGACANCCTCGAGGTNANCCCACCCGGCTGATGNGAGCGNCGCAGCCCGAGCCGCTACCGTCGCTCNGGATGCGTGTTCTCGAACTGTGGCGCTATCCGATCAAATCGATCGGCGGTGANCGGCTCGACGTTGCCGAGNTCNNCGAGTTCGGCATCGTCGGCGACCGTGGCTGGGGCCTGGTCGACGAGGAGACGGGCAACGTNCTCACCGCCCGTCGGGCGCCCACATTGTTGATGGCGACGTGCGCGATCGTCGACGGTGTGCCGGTGACGACCACGGTCGAAGGTGATGTACTTCGCACATCGGCGGACTACAGCGATTGGCTCGGTCAGCCGGTCCGGCTCGAACGCGCCGGCGACACCGGCGGCACCTACGAGAACCCGATGGATTTCGAGAACGACGCCGACTGGATCAGCTGGCAAGGACCCGCCGGCGCCTGGCACGACTCCGGGCGAGCTCGCGTCTCGATCGTCAGCACCGCCTCCCTTCGCGACTGGGACGGTCGCCGGTTCCGTTCCAACGTGCTCGTCGACAGCGCCGGTGAGGACGACCTGATCGGTGAGCGCGTCGCGATCGGCACCACAACGCTCAACGTCACCAAGGGCATCGACCGGTGTGTGATGGTCACCCGTCCTCAGCCCGGCCTCGACCGCGACCTGTCCGTATTGACGACGATCCTGAGGGCCGATGTCACGACCCTGAGTGTCGGCGCCACCGTCGAGGCTGCCGGAGCTGTCCGGGTCGGGGACGAGGTCATCGCGGTTCCCTCATGACCGCCCGCCATCTGATCCTGTCTCTTGCCATGGTGATGGCGCTCTCCGCGTGCGGTGGAGGCGGTACCGACGGCACCCCCAGCGCAGGCGAGTCGCTCGCCATTGAAACCTATGTCGGCAGCAAACTGTCGCTCGACGAGCAACGCTGCATTCTCGAAGGCAACCGGGTGCTCGACATCGAACCCGAACGCATCACCGCCGACGACCTCACCGCCGATGAAGACGGCGAACTCCTCGCCATCGTCGCCGAGTGTCTCGAGGATCCGGCGTCGTTCGAGCCATTCGTCGACTCCTTCATCGCCGGCGCAGCCGAAGGCGGTACCAACCTCACCCGCAGCGAGGCGCAGTGCGCAATCCGAGCGCTCGAGACCGACGGGGATGAGGAGGAGATCTTGGCGTGTCTGAGCGACGAGAGCCTCAACTCGATCGAGGATCCGACGATCGACCTGCTGAGCGACCAATGCCGACGCGGCAACAACCAGGCGTGCGACGAGCTCTACCGGAGCGCACCCGAGGGCAGCGACGCCTCGATCTACGGCATGACGTGCGCGAACCGGCTGCCCGAAGGCACCGGCTTCACCTGCTTCGACGAACTCGGCTAATCAGCTGTCGTCGCCGGCGGGCGGGCGGTAGAAGATCGCGAGCTGCGCAAGCGCGGCACCGACACCGCCGACTCCGGCGATCAACAAGCCGGTAACACCGTCGAGATCCTCGATGAGGCACAGCGCATGGTCGAGGCTGTACTCGCCAGGACCGATGGTGGCGACGCCGATGGCGAGGATGGCGTAGATGAAGTTCAGCTCGATGCCGTCCTTCGCCGACATGAAGCCGTTTTCCCAGTGGACCGTGGCGCCCGCCACCCACATCAGTGCGACGATGGCCAGGGCGGCGAGCGGTGTGACGAGGCCGAGCGCGAAGAGGATGCCCGCCCCGAGTTCCGTGCTCGCAGCGAGGATTGCGTGGAAACGGCCAGGGCGCATGCCCATCGAGTCGAACCAGCCGGCGGTGCCGGCGATCTTTCCGCCCTTGAAGAACTTCTGGTACCCGTGCGCGGCCATCGCGACGCCGGCGCAGACCCGAACCACCAACAGGCCCAGACTCGCAGCGTCAGCGTCGACGACGTAGTTCTGAGCGATCAGTGTGCTGGACATGGGGATCTCCTCTCCGGCGGCGCAGTGTAGAAGACTCCCCTGATGACCGTCTCCATCCTCGCCGCCGTGCGGAGCCCGTTTGCCGAGGCCGACGGTGTGCTCGCGGGCTGGCATCCGGTCGACCTGAGTTCCGAGATCGCCGATGCGGCGATCACCCGAGCGGGGGTGACGGCGGCGTTGCTCGATCATGTGTGGGTGGGGTGCGACGAGCCGGTCGGCGCACAGGGTGCCAATCTCGCACGGGCGATCGTGCTCGCCGCCGGTTGGCCGGTCACCCTCGGTGGTACGGTCGTCGAGGCCGGCCCTCACAGCGGTGTGGCTGCGCTCAACGCGGCGGTCGATGCCATCGAGGCCGGGCGGATCGAGCGGGCGATCGTGCTCGGCGTGTCGAGCGCATCGATCGTGCAGCCTGGTGCCGCTGCGCTCGCTCGCCTCTACGGCCGTCCCTGGGGTGATGGCCCAGCGGCCCGCTTCGCCGACGACGGCGGACTCGTCCCGCCAGTCGTTGCTGCCGACCGCCACGCAGCAGCGTTGGCCATCGATCGGTCGGCACAGGATGCGTGGGGACAGCGGGCGCTTGAACGCCGCACTCCCCCACCCGCCGGCGCGATCCTGGCCGTCGGGGCCCGGCCCGGCGATGCAGTCGCCGTCCAGCGCGACACCCCCGTGACCACCGACGTCATCCGCTCCATCGACCACGAACTCGAACCGATCTTCGACACCGATGGAACCACCACCGCCCTGACGTTCGCTCCGGCAGCAGACGGTGTCGTCGCCCTCGTGCTCGGCCGCACCGGCGAGGCGCTCGGTGAGGTCGAGATGACGACGAGCCGTGCCGGCTCGCCGCTCGACGTCGTCTCCGTTCGCCCCGATCGCGACGTGGATCGGCTGGACCTCGCGGCGATCTCAGCATCGACGGCGTTGGTAGCTCTCTCGCTTGACGAGTTCGACCCAGCGCTGGTTGACATTGACGGCAGCACGACAGCGGTCGGCGACGCGGCGGCCGCCGAGGATCTCCGTCCGCTGGTCGATGGTCTGCACCGTTCTCCGGCGGGCACGCCCGGCTTCGGTGCCCGCGTCAGTGCCGGCGCCGCGGCAGGTTACGTCTGGCGGCGGCTCTAGCCTGACGACGTGGAGCTCTTCGGCTACCCCATCCTCAACATCGCCATCGCGGTCACGATCGGTTACTTCTTTTGGCGCACCGGGTTTCGGGTCCTGCGTGGCATGGCGGCGCCGATTCCCGAGCCGCCGCCGCCGGGCGAGCTGCGCAAGGTCAAGATCATGTACCGATGCGGCATCTGCGGTACCGAGGTTCGGATGACAGTGGCGCCCGATCAAGAGCCACCGCCGCCTCGTCACTGTCTTGAGGACATGGATCTCGTCGCCCCGATCGACGACTGACCCTCGACGAACGTTGTTGTCCACAGCCTGTGGACAACAGTGGGGAGAATTACACGGTTGTGATTCCGGATCAGGGTGAACCGATCCCCGAACCGGCCTATCCTCTCCGCCATGTCGGAGAAGCCTGCCAAGCGTCGAGTGTCCGGTGGTCGTACCACGCCGAAGGGCACGCGCCCCGATGGTTTCACCCCCGGGACCGTGAGCCACACCGGCCACGAAGACCTACCGCCGAGTCCGGCGTGGGTCCCTGCGCTGATGTTCGGCCTGCTCGGCCTCGGCATCGCCGTGATCTTGCTCAACTATGTCGGCTCGATCTGGGACACCAACAACGGCATCCTGCTGCTCGGCCTCGGCATGATTCTCGGCGGCATCGTGACCGCCACCCAATACCGCTGATTCGCCGACACCCGGCTCAGTCGAAGTTCTCCCAATAGCGGCTCGGCATCGGGCCCTGCTGGTGCTTGTACTTCGACTTGAGCGCGCTCGACCCGTACGGCGTGTCGGCCGGGGTGGTCATCTGCTGGAAGCTGATCTGCCCGATCTTCATGTTCGGATACAGCGTGATCGGCAGGTTGGCGACATTGCTCAGCTCGAGCGTGAGTTGGCCATCGAAACCGGCGTCGACGAAGCCGGCCGTCGAATGAATGAGCAATCCGAGACGACCGAGCGACGACTTGCCCTCGAGACGAGCGACGAGATCGTCGGGCACTGCGACGCGCTCCAGGGNCGAGCCGAGCACGAACTCACCCGGATGGAGNATGAANGGCTCCTCACCACTNCCGGGCACCTCGACCAGCTCCGTNAGCTCTTCGAGGTTCTGCTTCACNTCGATGTGCCCCATGGCGTGGTTCTTGAACACCCGGAAGAANCNGTCGAGACGAAGATCGATCGACGACGGCTGCAACGAGTTCGGGCCGAGCGGGTCGATGATGATGCGCCCGGCGTCGAGCTGCTCGCGAAGGGTACGGTCGGACAGGATCACGGGGATTCTCCAGCATTCTGCGTGGCGTGCAGGGGTGTCGGGACAGCGTCGGGGTCGACCTCGACAGGTCCGCTTCGATCAGGGTGGTCGCCGGGTCGGGCGTCGTCGACGTCGAGCAACTCAAGTTGGGCGCCGCGGGCGGCTTGCGCGCCTTCCATCCAGTGGCGACGACACAGCAGGTCGTAGGTGACCTCGCCGGCGGTGGGCCCACCGGTGTCGCCGACGACGACGGTGGCGCCGCTGATGACCTGGACGCCGTCGACAAATCGGGCGTTGTGCGTGGCGCGTGCACCGCACCAGCACCGGGCTTCGACCTGGATCTCGGTGCGGGTGTCGGCGAGTTCCATCAGCCGGGCCGACCCGTCGAACATGACGCCCTGGAAGGTGGTGAGAAGGCCGAACGTGTAGACGTCGACGCCGAGTTCGTCGACAACGCGGGCCAACTGCTCGCACTGAGCCGGCTGATAGAACTGCACCTCGTCACAGATCACCGCGTTGAGATGGCCGAGCGACTTGGCCCGCTGCCGGATCAGGTCGAAGAGGTCGGATGACGGCTCAACGATTTCGGCGTCGGCCGACACGCCGAGACGGCTCGACACTCGACCTTCTCGACGGTCGAGCTGGGTCATCAGCAGAGTGGTGAGACCACGGGCGCGCAGGTTGTGGTGGATCTGCAGGGCCTGAGTGCTTTTCCCCGACCCCATCGTCCCGAAGGTGAACCGCAGCTTCGCCATCGGCGGCGACCCTACCCGCTCGGCGGGGTCACTATCGCCTCGACATCACGACGGTGCCGATCAACGCTCGACAAGCACAGCGTCGGCCTTGACTGCACCCGTCCAGCAGTACAGCAAGACGGTCGGCTCGGCCCCGAAACGCTGCGCATGGCGGTGCCACGGCGGGTAGTGGACGGCGTCGCCCGGGATCGAGTCGGTCCAGGTTCCGTCCTCGGTGCCGAACGCCGGTGTGCCGGCGAGGACGTGATAGAGCTCCTCTGCTTCGTGCTCGTGAAGGGGGTACTCGAGGTGCGGGCCCCACACGCCGATCCCAACCCGCACCGACGGATGCTCGATGATCGACGGCGCCGGACCCACGAGCTGCACGTACCCGTAGTTGGCGAGGTACTCGTCGCTCAGGGTGTCGAGATAGCCGGCGGTCTGACGCCAGGGCAGATCATGGGCGATGCGGAGAAACTCCTCGATGACAGCGTCCAACGCCGCTTCGCCGCTCGGACCGACCGCGGCAAGATGGCGAGTAACGGTGAGCGGCGGAGCGGGCGGAATCTCGTCAGGCGAGCGGACCGCATCCAGTACGTCGAGCACCTCGGCCACCATCGGGAACTCCGGAACCATCGACCGCGAGCGGTGGAACGCTGCGATTCGGTCGAGCAGTTCGTCGATCACGCCCCGAGTGTGCCACGCCGAGGGTCCCGCTACGATCGGCGCTCTTCGCGGGTGTAGTTCAATGGTAGAACATCAGCTTCCCAAGCTGAGAACGCGAGTTCGATTCTCGTCACCCGCTCCACGGCGCAGGCCCTTTCTTTCGCGAAGCAGCGCCACTCACGGCTGGCTTGCTTGACCCAGCGAGGGCCTGAGACCACGATCAGGTCGGTGACCACGAGCCCAACGAATCGCTCCTACTGGGTCGTCCCCGGCAAGCTTGCCGCCGGCGCCTACCCCAACACGCATTCAGTCACATCCGATGATCAGATTGACGTTGTCGAGCAATTGCTTCGCGTCGGCATTGGAGACTTTGTCAATCTGACGCAGGACCGTCCAGGCGGCGCTGAGAGCCATATCGTGCGCTACGACCAGGCCATCAACGGGCGGGCAAGCGTCAGTCGTTTCGAAATTCCCGACTTCGGCATTCCAACCGTTGAAGCCATGGCGGCGACCCTTGACCATATTGATCGACAACTCGCCGCTGGCCTCGGCGTTTACGTTCACTGTTGGGCGGGCGTCGGCCGAACCGGCACGGTCGTTGGGTGCTGGCTCATCCGGCATCAGCTTGCCAGCAGTGACGACGTTTTCTCCGTGATTGCGAAACGGCGCAAAGGCAACCACCAAGCAGGAGATCACGCCAGCCCCGAGACAGCGGCACAACAAATGTTCGTGCGTGCGTGGCCGACAGGAAGTTGATTTCTTCTGGCTCGGCTCTTCGAAGCTGACCTGCGCACGACCGGGCGGGCGCCGATCGCGGTCGAGCGCTACCGTTCGGCATGCAGCGATTCGTCCTTGCCGGGCTCTCTCACGAGACCAACACCTTCTCGCCGCAGCCCACCACGCTGAGCCGCTTCGGACGATCCGAAGACGAGTCAGGTCTGCTCCACGGGCCGGAGGCGATCGCCAGGATGGCGGGCACCCGGACCCCGGTCGGCGGCTTTCTCGATATTCTCGGCGGCCACGACGCCG
>PABW01000022.1 GCA_002699625.1 Acidimicrobiaceae bacterium | reverse complement strand
GATACAGCACCACCATCCATGTCCCGACGATCAGGCCAGGTCCCAACGGGACCGCCGCCCGGTGCAACGGGGTGGCTTCGTCTGGGTCGTCGAGCGGATCCGGAAGGATGTCCGCGCTCACAAAGCAGCGCAGCGTGGTGACAACGAGCGAGAACGCAAGGAAGACGAGCATGCCAGCGAGCAAGGCCCCGAAGGTGAGCCGGAATGCCGTCCGGGTGTCGTCGAAGAAGGCGGTTCCGACCCAGCCGGTGTGCAACCCGAGCAAGAGGGCCAGTTTCACGTCGCCGAATCCCATCGCCGCCGGTTTGAGGAAGTGGAAAGCGAAGAGAAAGAGCAAATACCCGACGGCACTGCCAACTGCGCCAAACAGCGCCTCCGGCCGCTCCAGCTCGAGGATCGACAGCACCGCCATCGCGACGAGCGACAGCCAGAAGGTCGGGAACACCAGCCGATCGGGCAGGCGGTATGCCGTGAGGTCAGTGACCGAGAGGGCTACGCCGGCGACGACCAGAACGAGCGGGATCACGACCAAGGTGCCACCCTGGTCGTAGCGGAGCACCACCCAAACGAACAGCACGGCGGTCACTACCTCGGCAATCGGGTCGCCAACGGTGACCGACACCCCGCAGCCACGACACGAGCCACCGAGACGGAACCAACTGAGCACCGGAAGCATTTCGGCGAACGAGAGCGACGCCCCGCACGCCGGGCAACGAGAACGCAGCCCGAGCGGGGTGTCACTGAGCGTCCGATCGGCAAGCATCGTGACAAACCCGCCAGCGAGCAGACCGACCGGGATTGCGAGGATCGCCCGAAGTGTCGGCATCAACGACCTCTCCCACCGCCCTCGCGAGCACAACCGTCAGGGCGACTCCGGGCGCTGCGGAGCAGAGGGACAGAGAAGGGGGCGATGACATCCCGTCGCAGCACACCACCCCATCGGCACCCGTCACCGACAACGTGAGGGCACTGCGGGATTTCGCGTAGAAGGCCCGCAGGATGTTCAGCTGATGACGTCGGCGACGCTGTCTCGCATGGCGTCGATCGGGGCGTCGATCCCGGTCCACAAGTCGAGTTGGATCGCCGCCTGGTGCAGCAACATCCCGACCCCGTTCACGGTGTTGGCGCCCGCGTCACGCGCAGCGGTGAGCCACGGGGTCGACAGCGGGCGGTAGATCAGGTCGACGACGGTCTGTGATTCGGTGAACGATCCACCTGGTGATGGCGACGACACGCCGTCCATCCCGACCGACGTGGCGTTGATCACGATGTCGGCCTTGCCGATTGCGTCGACTGATCCGACTCGCCCGACGGGGCCAGCGAGCGCAGCAGCACGCTCGGCGCGGGCCTCGGTGCGATTCACGACCACCACGTCGGCTGCGCCCGCCCGACCGAGCGCCTCGATCACCGAACGCGCTGCGCCACCGGCACCGAGCACAACCACTCGAGCGCCCGACGGATCGGTGTCATTCTCGACCCGAAGGCTGCGAACCAGACCATCACCGTCGGTGTTGTGGGCGGTGACCACGCCATCGTCGTTAATCAGACAGTTCGCGGCCGCCAACGCCTCGGCCTGCACGGCACGCNGGTCNGCGGCGGCAAGCACCGCCTCTTTGTGGGGCATCGTGACCGACAGGCCTCTNATGCCCAGGGCCCGCATCGCGTCGACCGCTGCCGGNCCGTCACCGTCGGCGACGGGGAACGCGAGCGACCGCGCGTCGACACCGAGCGCGTCGAACGCAGCGTTGTGCAGGGTCGGCGAAAGCGAGTGGCGGACAGGNTCGCCGATCACCCCAACCGTGACCGTGGNGCCGGTGACGGGGATCATCCGCAGTAACCGAGCTCGCGNCAGCGGGCGACCGCCTGGTTGTGCTCGTCGAGCGTGGCCGAGAACGCGTGGGCGCCGACGATCCCGTTCTCGTCCGTTCGAGCCCAGAAAATCATCTCACCTTCGGNCGGGGCCAACGCTGCCCGCAGGGCCGCCTCACCAGGAGCGGCAATCGGCGTCGGAGGGATGCCGGGCGTGGTGTAGGTGTTCCACGGCGACTCGGCGTCGAGATCGCTCTGGAAGAGTGTTTCGGTGAACGACTTGCCGGCGGCGTAATAGACGGTGGCGTCGATCTGCAGCGGCGTGCCCTGGGCGAGACGGTTGTAGATCGCCCGGGCCATGAGGGGCCGGTCGACATCGACACGAGCCTCGCGTTCGATCATCGACGCGACCACGATCACCTCGTAGTCGGAGAGGCCGAGTTCGAGGATCGCCGGGTCGCGGCCCACCTCGCCGAGGAGGTTCTCGTAGCGCTGGTCGAAGGTGTCGGCCATTCGCTGAAGGAACCTGGCCTCGTCGGCGACGTCCTCTTCTGCAACGTCGTAGGTCGCCGGGAAGAGCGTACCTTCGAGACGGAGGTCGGTTGGCACGGTCGGGTCGCTGTACGTCGAGACAAGACTGGGATTGCGAAGTGCGTCGAGGAGATCGGCACGATCGAAGTTGGAGTTCACGGCCAGCAACCGCTCAACCAACTCGCTCAGGCGCAGACCCTCGGGGATGGTGAAGTCGACAAAGATCTCCGGAATCGGACCCTGGTCGAGCACGGCGACGGCATCTGCGAACGCGAGGTTTGTCGGAATCTCATAGTCACCGGCCTGGAATGTGCGCTCGGCGTCGCAGCCGAGGAATCCGGTGATCGACAGCTCGCCCTCACAGCGCAGCCAGTACCGGAACACCGTGGCGTTGGAAATCACCCCTTCGTTCTCAAGCAAGGTTGCGACATTGTTGGTCGAGGCACCCGACGGGANCGTGAGCTCGATCAGATCGCCGGGTTCGCCGCCGGGTTCGATCTGGGCATCGACCCAGCCGTAGATCCGGCCTCGGGCCGTCGTCACCACCCAGATGATGGCGAGGACGAAGATGACGAGCCGGAGAAAGCCGCCCCAGCTGGTGCGGTGGCGCACCCAGTTCTTGTCGTCGACGTCGTATCGGGGGTCGACCATGGGAAGGGCGTGCGGGTCGTCCTCGAGCACATACTCGACGCCCTGCTCGTCGACTCCGGCGACCAGCACTGCACCAGGCGGCGCCTGATGGTCGGGCAAGGCCATTGGAACGAAGGGTTGACCGGTTGGGTCGGTGAGCTGCGGCGGGGCCGCCGCCGGCGGCGGTGCTGCCGACACCGGTCGCGCCACACGGGTGACGGGACGTCGTGTGCGCGCCGGCGGATACAGGGGCGCGCCGCTGACACTCGAGGGAGGGGTCGGTGGTGGCGTGGGTTCGTCATCGACCGCTCCGGTGAGGAAGATGCCGAGCGACCGCTTCTTCTTCGGAGGCTGCTGATCGTTCACGACTCGTTCCCCGCCCCGAGTCCGCGACCGTNCTGCGGCATGCCTGCATCGAGCCACGACTGCAACATCACCGACGCGGCGACCTTGTCGACGACCTGGCGGCGGTCCTGGGTGTTCATGTTCTGATCCATCAGGGCTCGCTCTGCAGAGACGGTCGTCAGCCGCTCATCGTAGAGAACGACAGGCACCGGGAGGGTGTCACCCAGCACCTTGGCCTCGGCTGCGTACTTCTTGGCCATAGGTCCGGCCGAACCGTCCATGTTGTAGGGCAGGCCAACCACCACGATCTCGGCCTCCCACTCCTCGACCAGTTCGGCGATCGCCCGGTGTTCTCGGGGNCGATCACCCAGCCGCGACAACACCTCGATCGGCATCGCGAGTGCGCCGGCGCTGTCGCTCACGGCNACACCAACNCGTTTCTGACCGAGATCNAGCCCGAGGGCCCGCATCAGGCGATCCCAGCGGCNGCCCGGACCTGATCGAGTGCGGTGTCGANCTGCTCGACATGCTTGCCGCCTGCGACCGCAAGNTCGTCGGCCGGTTTGCCGCCGCCNCCGACGGTCTTCTTNGCATCGTCGATGAGCGCGCCGGCATTGAGCGGCGAGTCGGGCGTGACAGCAGAAACGAGTGCGACCCCGGACCCCCCGGCGAGCGCACCAGCCAGCNCCACGGCGTGCACGCCTTCCTGGTCGCGGATCGACACGGCGAGATCGCGAAGACTGTCGCGCTCAAGATCATCGACGCGAGCGACGACGACNCCGTCGACGGCCTGCGCCGCCAGCTGCGGCGCCTGACCGACCGCGATCTGCTGCTTGATCTGCGCGAGTTCAATCTTGAGCGAGGAGATCTCGGCCATTCGAGACTCGGCCATCTCCAAGAGTTCGTTCTTGTTCTTGATGCCAAGCTTCTCGGCNGCCTGGGCGACCGTCTGCTCGGCCTCACGGGCGAGTTCGAGGCTGGCGGTGCCGGTGAGCGCCTCGATCCGACGAATGTTCGAACCGATCGAACCCTCGCTGACGATCCGGAACTGGCCGATGTCGCCCAGCGCTCGAACATGCGTGCCGCCACACAGTTCGACCGAGTTGCGGCCCGCCTCCAGCACCCGCACGACATCACCGTACTTATCGCCGAAGAAGGCGATCGCACCGAGTTGCTCGGCGGTCTCCATCGTGGTCTCGAAATGGCGACAGGCACCGTTCTCGAGCACCTCGGCATTGACGCGATCCTCGATCTCAGCGATCTGTTCCGGGCTGAGGCCTTCGTAGTGGCTGAAGTCGAAGCGAAGTCGGTCGGGACCGACATAGGAACCCTGCTGCTTCACGTGCTCGCCCAGCACCTCGCGAAGCGCATGGTGAAGGATGTGGGTGGCGGTGTGGTTGCGCCGGANCGCCGAACGTCGGTCGTCGTCGATGGTGGCGGTGACGACCTGGCCCGCCTCGAGGCCGCCGGAGCCGGAGATCTCGTGGACGTGGAGTCCCGGNACGCCATANCGGGTGTCGGTGACNTCGATCGTGANGCCACCACCGGTGACCGTGCCCGTGTCGCCGATCTGGCCACCGGACTCCGCGTAGAACGGGGTGCGGTCAAGCACGAGGGTGTCGTCGTCGACATACAGGACGGTGGCCTCGGTGGAGGTCTCGTCGCGGCCGGTGAAGTCGGTCTCGCCGTGCTCGTCGACGAGTGCTGTGAGGTGACCGGTATCGCCGGCGGTTGCGACCTTGCGAGCCTCCTTGGCGAGGCGCTGCTGTTCGGCCATTGCGGCTCGGAAGCCGTCTTCGTCAACCTCGACACCGCGTTCACCAGTGATCTCCTGGGTGACCTCGAGCGGGAAACCGTAGGTGTCGTGCAGCAAGAAGGCGACGTCGCCGGGGAGTGCCGCACCGTCGGCAAGAGCGTCGAGTTGCTCGTCGAGGATCGCCTGCCCCTTGCGAAGGGTCTCGCGGAAGCGAACTTCTTCGCGATCGATGACCTCGCGCACGAACTGGTGGTTGGCGGCGAGATCCGGGTAGTCGGCGCCCATGATCTCAATCACGGCATCGACCATGCCGCCCATGACCGCAGACTCGACCCCGAGGATGTACGCATGGCGCACAGCGCGACGGAGGATGCGGCGCAGCACATAGCCCCGTGCCTCGTTCGACGGGAACACGCCGTCGCTGACGAGCAGTGACGTGGAGCGGGCGTGATCGGCGAGGATGCGCAGCGAGACGAGCTGTTCGAACTCGGCGGTGGCCGGATCGACGCCGGTCAGCTTCGCCGCCGCGGCCTGCAGCGCGAAGAGTTCGTCGGTGTCCCACACCGAGTCGACACCCTGGAGCACCGAGACGGTGCGCTCGAGACCCATGCCGGTGTCGATCGACGGCTTCGGCAACGGCACTTTCGAACCGTCGGCCTGCTGGTCGAACTGCATGAACACGAGATTCCAGATCTCGATGAAGCGGTCCTCGTCGCCATGCTCGGGGCCGCCGTCGGCGCCGAACGCAGGACCCTTGTCCCAGAAGATTTCCGAGCACGGGCCGCAAGGGCCGACGTCGCCCATCTTCCAGTAGTTGTCCTCGTCGAGGCGCTGAATGCGGTCGGCTGGAACACCCACCTGGTTCTCCCAGATATCGGCGGCCTCATCGTCGGTGAGGTGGACGGTGACCCACAGACGATCGGCGGGCAACCCGATGACCTCGGTAACGAACTCCCACGCCCAGGCACAGGCGTCTTCCTTGAAGTAATCGCCGAAGGAAAAGTTGCCCATCATCTCGAAGAAAGTCAGATGCCGCTTCGTGCGCCCGATCTCGTCGAGGTCGTTGTGCTTGCCGCCGGCACGGACACACTTCTGCACGGTCACGGCGCGCGAGAACGGCGGCGTCTCCTCTCCGGTGAAGTAGGTCTTGAACGGCACCATCCCAGCGACGGTGAAGAGCAGTGTCGGGTCGTGCGGGATCAACGACGCAGANGGCTGGTGGCTGTGGGCGCGCTCGACGAAGAAGTCGGTGAACGCCTTGCGGACCTCATTCGCCTTCATCNGAGTGGGCTGCGTACTCATGAGGCNNNCAGCCTATCGGCGGCCCNCTGCCGGAAGANCGGATTCAGTCGCTGCGGGAGCCGTGGCGAGGACGGAAGCTCTGCGTCGCCCGACCAGGNCGNCCCATCCGACGAGCCGGACCGGTGTGCAGCGCCTCGTCGCCNGCGAACTCGGCNAGGAGNTCGGCCTTCTCNGCTCGCATNGCCGTNAGCCCCTCGTTGGCTGCGTCGCGAATGTCGACCATCGCATCACGGGCCTTGCCCGCTGCTCGGCGNCTGCGATCNGCGANATCGGCGCGAACCTGCTCCGGNGCGACCCGNTCNACGGTCTTCTTGACCCGCTTCTGCACGTACAGGCTGGTGCCCAGNCCGGCNGTGTACCCGGCCACNGCCCAGAAGGTGCGNTTCATCGGAGTTCTCCTCGTGGGNTNGACCGGCGGGNNCTGCGGACCTCGATCGCNCCCGAACGGCGTCGGGGNCGGGCGATGACCCGGCCGGCTCGGCCGGCGCCNGCGAGCACCGACATNGCTCGAATCACGCCCGGGGCNAACGCTCGATACGCNAGCCTNGACGCCACGTCNGCGGTGGCGGTGACGCGTTCGGCNCGATCGATCACACCATCGACGCGGTCGAGTTCGTCGCTTGCTCGATTGACCGTGGAATGAAGGTCGTCGACCATCGGGAGCGTGTTCGCACGNANNTCGTCGACCGTGCNCCGCAGCTCNCGAAGCGTGCGGACCAGCGCCTGCACGGCCAACACGAGCACGACGACGACNGCNAGACAGACGATCGTGACGATGACNGCGGCGAGGTCGGTGGCGCTCATCAGTGCTCAGTCAATCACACGTCTCGGTCGCCNGGGTCCCCAACGTCGCGATGGCCNGGCCACCACTGCCGAAGTCGTCCCTCGCGCCCGTGAACCGTGGGGTCGTAGAACACCCGACCGACCATCTCGTCGGGCANATACTGCTGCTCNACGTGACCCGACGGGTCGTCATGGGGATACCGGTAGTCGGTGCCNTGACCGAGCGACGCCGCCCCCGAGTAATGCGCATCACGCAGGTGCGGCGGCACCTCACCGGTNCCNGCCTCACGAGCNGCGGCCTTGGCCTCNAAGATCGCCTGGGTGACCCGGTTCGACTTCGGTGAGGTCGCNAGGTGGATCGCCGCCTGGGCCAGATTGAGCTGNGCCTCGGGCAGACCGACGAACTCGACCGCCTGTGCCGCTGCGGTCGCGACGAGCAGCGCTTGNGGGTCNGCCATACCGATGTCCTCNGANGCGTGGATCACCATGCGTCGAGCGATNAAACGNGGGTCCTCCCCTGCCTNGAGCATGCGGGCGAGCCAGTACACGGCNGCGTCGGCGTCCGAGCCACGGATGCTCTTGATGAAGGCACTGATGACGTCGTAGTGGCCGTCGCGGCCGTAGCGGACCGCCTTGGCGTCGACGGCTCCCTCNGCATCGTCGAGCGTGACATGGATCGGACGCCCCCGGGCTGCGGCCAAGGCGACGGCGACCTCNGTNCTGGTGAGCGCNTGGCGGCCGTCGCCGCCCGCCCGGCCNGCGAGATGCTCGANGGCGTCGGCGTCGGCGCTCGCNCCCTCGACCTCGAGCCCCCGTCGNANGAGCTCGGCGATGTCGGNCTCGTCNAGGGCATGGAGACGAAACAGGGTCGANCGCGACATCAGCGGCGGGTTGACCTCGAAGTGCGGNTTTTCGGTGGTGGCNCCGATCAGCACGATCAACCCCTCCTCGACGGCNGGCAGCAGCGTGTCCTGTTGGGCCTTGTTGAACCGGTGCACCTCNTCGAGGAACAGGATCGTNCCNGTGCCGCGCTCGCCGAGTCGGTGACGAGCCGACGCNATCTCTTCCCGCACGTCCTTCACCGANGCCGTNACCGCCGACAGTTCGACGAACACCTTCTCGGTCGTCGACGCGATCAGNCGNGACAGGCTCGTCTTNCCNGTNCCGGGTGGGCCCCAGAAGATCACCGACGACAANCGNTCGCCCTCGATNAGGGCCCGCAACGGACGNCCNCGGGCNAGCAGGTGGCGCTGGCCGACCACATCGTCGAGGTTGCGCGGCCGNAGCCGGGCCGCGAGCGGNGANCGTCCCGACAAGCGCTCTTCGGCGGCNGCNGCGAACAGGTCGTCNGCCATCGCCGGGACCCTATCCTCGGCGACCTCCAGACCGCAGGTGTNCCGAAACCCNGAGGTCAGGTCNCAGGCGGCAGGACCCGNATCCCGAGTTCCTCNAGGTGCCCGTCGTCGATCGGCGACGGCGCATTGGTCAGCGGATCGGCGCCCGACTGTGTCTTCGGGAACGCGATGACCTCNCGGATNTTGGTCTCACCCGCCAGAAGCGCCGTGAGGCGATCGAGCCCGAACGCGAAACCACCGTGNGGCGGGGCGCCGTAGCGNAANGCATCGATGAAGAAGCCGAACTTCGCCTGCCGCTCCTCCTCGCCGATGCCGAGGAGTTCGAAGATGCGATTCTGCACGTCGGAGCGGTTGATCCGGATCGAACCCGAACCGAGCTCCCANCCGTTGAGCACGAGGTCGTAGGCCTGCGAGCGNACCTTCAGCAGGTCCTCGCCCGAACCNTCGAGCAGATCCCAGTCGTCCTCGTGCGGCATCGTGAACGGGTGGTGCGCCGGGATCGGCTTNCCGTTGTCGGCGATCGTCTCGAACAGCGGGAAGTCGACGACCCAGAGGAAGTTGAGTCCCCCTTCGTTCACCGGCGGCTTGCCGAGTTCGAGACGCAGCAGGCCGAGCACGTGGCGNACGAGACGACGCTCGTCNGCGACGAGGAAGACCATGTCGCCGGGTTGGGCCTCGAGTGCNGCGATGACCTGTGANGACTCGTCNGCNGACAGGAACTTGGCGACNCCNGCNTCGAGGGCCGGCCCCGACTCGCCGTCNATGACCTTCATCCACGCAAGACCCTTCGCGCCCCAGCGCTGGCAGGTCTCGACNAGGGCGTCGATCTGNTTGCGGCTGAGNGCNTCGACNCCGCCCTCCANGCGGATGCCCTTCACACAGGGGGCCTGGAACACGCGGGCCTCGGTGCCTTCNAAGATCGGGGTGAGNTCGACGAGNTCCATCCCGAACCGGGTGTCGGGCTTGTCCGANCCGTACCGCTCCTGCGCCTCNAGCCAGGTCATGCGTGCGAATTCGGTGGGTCGCTCGCCGGTGACCGCCTCGGCGGCGTTGGCAACCGCATGACCGATCGCGGTGAAGACATCTTCTTGGTCGACGAAGCTCATCTCGGCGTCGAGCTGCATGAATTCGAACTGGCGGTCGGCACGCAGGTCCTCGTCGCGCAAACAGCGAGCGATCTGGTAGTAGCGGTCGACGCCGCCGACCATGCAGAGCTGCTTGAACAGCTGCGGGCTCTGGGGCAGGGCGTAGAACGAGCCCGGCTCCTTGCGGGAGGGCACGACGAAGTCGCGCGCCCCTTCGGGGGTGGACGCAATCAACATCGGGGTCTCGACCTCGACGAAGCCCTGCTCCTCCATGCCGCGGCGCACGGCGGAGTTCACGGCGGCGCGGGTGCGAAGGTTGTTTTGCATGCGCTGCTTGCGCAGGTCGACGTACCNGTGACGCAGACGGATGGTCTCATCGACCTCGGTGCGCTCGTCGAGGGGGAACGGNGGTGGNTCAGCCTCGGCCAGAANCTCGATCTCGNCCACCTCGATCTCGATCTCGCCCGTAGCGAGATCACGGTTNGCNGTGTCGTCGGGCCGCAGGCGNACCTCGCCGGTCATCTTCNCNACNNACTCGCTGCGGAGGTCGTGGCTCGAGTTGATGACNCANTGCACGACACCNGTGCGGTCGCGCAGATCGATGAACGCGAGGTGCTCGCCGTGCTCGCGACGGCGGTCGACCCAGCCGCACACGGAGACCGTCCGGCCGGCGTCGGCAGCCGTCAGCTGGCCGCACATGTCGGTGCGCATCGAGGTGGTGTGATCCTGCATGTCCTGGTGATTCCTGNTCGCTGGNAGAAGGGGTTGCTGAAGGGGGGGTTACGAGAGAAGGCGGGTGACGTGCTCAGCGAGATCGACGAGGGCGATCCGCTGCTGGCCGGTGTCGCCGCGAAGATCGCGGAGGGTCACCTCGCCGTTGGCNACCTCGTCNTCNCCGATGANGGCGGCGAACGGGGCACCGGAACGGTCGGCGACNTTCATCTGGGCCTTCATCGAGCGGCCACCGTAGGAACGGTCGGCGCCGATGCCGGCGTTCCGNAGNGTNGNGCACACCCCGAGGGCGTGGCTGCCGCCGGTCACGTCGACGACGAAGACCTTCACCGCCGNCTCGGGCGTGGNGAAGACNCCTTCGGCGTCGCANGCGAGGAGGATGCGGTCGACGCCCANGGCGAAGCCNATGCCCGGGGTGGCGGGNCCACCNAGATCNTCGACCAGNCCGTCGTACCGGCCNCCGCCGCCNACGGCATTCTGGGCNGTGGCNAGGGCATCGGCGGNGAACTCGAACGTGGTTCGNGTGTAGTAGTCGAGGCCGCGCACNAGGCGCGGTGACAGCTCNTACGGAATGCCCAGCTGATCNAGNCCGGCTCGGACCGTCTCGAAGTGTTCACGNGTCTCGTCGGTNAGGAAATCGACCATCAGCGGCGCAGCCGANATGATCGCTGCATCTTCGNCNCGCTTNGAGTCGAGCACGCGCAGCGGGTTGCGTTCGAGCGTGACTTGGCTCTGCGGCGACANNGACGCCGCGNTGTCGGAGAGGTAGGTCCGCAGCGCNTCCANGTANGCCGGNNGGCAGGTCGGGTCGCCGAGGCTGTTCAGCAGCAAGGTGATCTCGCGNAGGCCNAGCGACNCATAGAAGTGCCAGCCGAGNGCGATNGCNTCGACGTCGGCTTGGGGGTCATCGGTGCCGAGGGTCTCGATGCCGACCTGGGCGAACTGGCGGTANCGGCCGGCCTGNGGCTGCTCGTANCGGAACTGGGGNCCCTCGTACCAGACCTTCCACGGCGGGGTNGGNCGNTGCTCGGCAAAGGCGCGGCACACCGANGCNGTGAGTTCNGGCCGGAGGGCGAGATGCTGCGGNGGGTCNCCCTTGTCGAAGAANTCGAACATCTCCTTGGTGACGACNTCGGTCGACTCGCCCAGNCGNTTGAAGACGCCGAGGTCCTCGAAGATCGGNGACATGATCTCNCCGAAGCCTGCGAGNTCGGCCTGCTGTGCGAACGCGTCGATCAGCGCCCGGCGACGACCCGACTCGGGCGGCANGATGTCACGCGTGCCCTTGGGGGCTCTGAAGGNCGGCTCGGCCACGAAGGGTCAGGCTACCGGNCACCCCTCCCCTCCCTGCGGGTATTCCTGTCCGCNATGCATTCCCAGGTCCCGGNACCNGGAATCTGANGGCGATGTCAGGAGCGGGCNGCGCCGGGCATGATCCGGTAGGCCTCNTAGACCGACTCGATGCCGTAGACCGANGACAGCACGGAATCGAGCTGGCTGACATCGGCGAGTTCGAACTCGAACTGCATCTTGGCCACGGCGTCGTCGCCGGTCTCNGTNCTCACACCGGTGACATTGAGGCCGTGATCGGTGAGCACCCTGGCGACGTCGACCAGAAGCGCGGCCCGATCAAGCGCCAGGATCTCGATCGTGGTCGGGAACCGACCAACGTGCTCGGCGTCCCACTCGACGTCGATGAGGCGGTCGGGCTGTCCTTCGGACAATTCCGTGGCATTGAGACAGTCGCTGCGGTGCACCGACACGCCTCGGCCCCGGGTGACGAAGCCGATGATCTCGTCNGGCGGCACCGGCGAGCAGCACCGAGAGAGACGGATCATGATGTCGTCGAGGCCTTCGACGTGAACACCGGCCGACTGGTTGGCCCGGCGGCGGCCGCCCGAACGACGGTTNACGGTCGACGGNAGTCGCTGGGCCTCGACGACGGTCTCGGTCTCCTCTTCGCCGCGCAGCTCGCGACCNAGTCGCTCGGCNACNGTCTGGGCGGTGACATGGCCTTCGCCGATGGCGGCGAACAANAGGTCCTCGTCGGTGTAGTTCATCGCCTCGAGAACCGACGCNAAGACCGGCTCTTTNAGGATGCGGCGAGCAGCGAGCCCCTCGCGGCGAAGCGCCTGGATGAGATCTTCTCGACCTTCCTCGATCGCGTCCTCGCGACGCTCCCGGATGTACCACTGCTTGATCTTGTTGGCCGCCCGTCGGCTGGCGACGAACTTCAGCCAGTCGCGGCTCGGACCAGCACCCTCGACGTTGGAGGTGAAGACCTCNACCGAATCACCCGACTCGAGTCNGGTGTCGAGCGANACGAGACGGCCGTTGACCTTGGCGCCAACGCAGCGNTGCCCGACGTCGGTGTGAATCGTGTANGCGAAGTCGATCGGCGTCGCTCCGACCGGCAACTCGATGACNTTGCCCTTCGGCGTGAAGACGAAGACCTCGTCCTGATCGAGATCGAACTTCAGGTTCGACATGAACTCCGACGGGTCGGATGTCTCCTGCTGCCACTCGACGATGCGGTTCAACCACGNGAGGTCGCCACCCGGCGAATCCTCCTTGTAGTCCCAGTGGGCCGCNACGCCATNCTCGGCNCGGGCGTGCATCTCNCTGGTNCGCAACTGCACTTCGAGCGACTTGCCCTGAGGCCCCACCACGGTCGTGTGCAACGACTGGTAGAGGTTGAACTTCGGCATCGCGATGTAGTCCTTGAACCGGCCCTGCACCGGACGCCANGTGGCGTGGATCGAACCGAGTGCGCCGTAGCAATCGCGCACGGAATCACAGATNACTCGGATGGCGACAAGGTCGAAGATCTCGTCGAACGGNCGGCCCTTCACGACCATCTTCTCGTAGATCGACCAGAGGTGCTTCGGNCGGCCCTCGACCTCGGCACNGATGCCGAGTTCGGCGAGCCGAGCCTGCACGTCNCCGACGACCTGAGCGAGGTAGAGATCACGCTCCGGGGCGCGGAGCTGAACCATCTGGTCGATCTCGGCGTAGCGGCGGGTGTGGAGCGCAGCGAAGGAGAGATCCTCCAGCTGCATCTTCATCTCCTGCATGCCGAGCCGGTGCGCAAGCGGGGCGTAGACCTCGAGGGTCTCGCGAGCGGTGCGCTCCTGTTTGAATGCCGGCATGCCNGCGATGGTCTGCAGATTGTGNAGACGATCGGCGAGCTTGATGATCANCACCCGAATGTCCTGAGCGATCGCCACGATCATCTTGCGCATCGTGGCGGCCTGNTGCTCTTCCTTGGAGTCGTAATGGACCCGATCGAGCTTGGTGACCCCATCGACGATGCCNGCGAGCTCTGCAGAGAACTCCCGCTCAAGNTCCTCNAGGCCGACCACCGTGTCCTCGACGGCGTCGTGAAGNAGAGCGGCGGCGATGGAGATGTCGTCGAGGCCCTGACGGGCAACGANNGTNGCCACNGCNACCGGATGGCGGANGTANGGCTCCCCCGACTTGCGGTTCTGGCCNCGATGCGCCTCCTCGGCCACNGCGAACGCNGCCTCGATCAGGGTCGTTTCNGCCTTCGGGTGGTGCTTGGCGTANTCNGCGAGCAGNGGCGCNATCTCGGCGGAGGGNGGCCGGTTGGCGGCACGACGCCANGGCAGGACNCGGGTGACGGTCGACATCAGCCACCCACCTCGATCACCGTCTCGATACGAGCATCGCCGAGCTTGGCTCGCCCGTCGAGGAACGACAGTTCGAGCAGNAANGAGNAACCGGCGANGGTNGCGCCGAGTCGNNGGAGNAGCAGGGCCGCNGCGGCTGCCGTGCCNCCGGTGGCGAGCACATCGTCGAGCACNAGGACATGCTCGCCGGGCGAGACGGCGTCGGCGTGGATCTCGATCGTGTCGGTGCCGTATTCGAGGTCGTACTGCTGGGCCATCGTGNCGCCGGGNAGCTTGCCCGCCTTGCGGATCGGNACGAAGCCGACGCCGAGCGAGTGGGCCACNGCNGCACCNAGGATGAANCCTCGAGCTTCGATNCCGACGACGGTGTCGATTCCGNCGTCACGCCACGGNTCGGCGAGCGCCTCGATGGTCGACGCGAGCCCNTNCGGGTGNGCGAGCAGGGGCGTGATGTCCTTGAAGACGATCCCNGGCTGNGGAACGTCGGGGATGTCGCGGATCAGGCCGGCGAGTTCGGCGNCGGACAGTCGTCCCATCACCCGATCGTAGCGGGTTCAGGACTTCTTCTTTTTCCGCGGCTTCGGCGGCTGACCNGGTCGAGCGGACGNCNGTGNGCGTTTCGCCGCTGCGCNNCGCTGCGCNGCCTGNCCCCGGGANGGACGCTGACTGCTCGAGGTGCGACTCCCNCTNCNGCNCGGCCGNTCGCGGGTCGTCGGGATNCCGGCNAGGGCGACATCGTCCTCGCTNACCCGTCGGGTNCCGGTCTCGCCTTCNCGNGCNCGGANCTTGTCGGCGACTGCCCGGTTTTCGGCTTCGCGCTCNTTCATGTACGCCACGACGGANGCNGCGACGAAGATCGACGAGTAGGTGCCGACNAGGATGCCGATCAGCAAGGCGATGGCGAACTCCTGCAGCGTCAGCGCCCCGAGGAAGACCGAGCCGATCAGCAGCATCGACAACACCGGGAGCACCGACGTGATCGAGGTGTTGATCGAGCGCATCAACACCTGGTTGAGCGACTGGTTCATCATCTCGCTGTAGGTGTAGCGACCGGTGACGGTGAGCCGNCCACCGACATCACGGACCTTGTCGTAGACCACGATCGTGTCGTACAGCGAGTAGCCCATGATCGTCAGGAACGCGATGACGGTCGCCGGTGTGACCTCGAACTGGAAGATCGCATAGACACCGACCGAGATGAGGATGTCGTGGGCCACGGCCACGAGCGCGCCCACGGCCATCTTCCATTCGAGCCTCACGGCGATGTAGCCCGCCACGATGACGAAGAACCAGAAAAGCGCATTGCGGGCCTTGCTCGTGATCTGNTCGCCCCACGACGGACCAACTGTGGTCACGCTGACATCGGTGACGTCGACCGACGCAAGTTCGGCGAGGGTGGCCGTCACCGCGGCAACCTCCTCCTGCGTATCGAGGTCGGCCCGGACCCGGATCGCATCGGAACCGAGGGTCTGGATCTTGCCACTTTCGGCGCCGGTGCCGCCGAGGGCATCGCGGGTGTCAGCGACAGANACGCCAGGAGCGGTCACTTCCCACGCCGTGCCGCCCTCGAACTCGATCCCGAGGTTGAGGCCACGGAACACGAGCGCGCCNACACTGACGAGAACGAGCACAGCCGAGCCGACGAGGGCCTTGCGCCACATCGCCGGGAAGTCGAAGTGNTGCTCGTTGCGAAAGAGCATGCGGAGCGTCTTCACGAGGCACCTCCNGTCGTCGCCGGCTCCGGGNCGGCGTCACGCGCNTTCGGGATNCCGTANGTNCTGGGNTTCCGGGCGAGATCGATCTCGAGNTTGGCGAGGATGCGGATCGCNGGGCCCATGAAGAAGTAGGTGGCGACGAGATCGAGCACCGTGGCCAGCCCGAGGAAGAGGGCGAAGCCGCGAACCTGGCCGACGGTGAGGGTATAGAGCACGACAGCAGCGATCAGGCTCGCNACATTGGCCTTCACGATCGTCGAGTAGGCGATCGGGAACGACCGCTCAACGGCCGACCGAACCGTGCGACCACCCTTCACATCCTCCTTCAGATGCTCGAAGTACACGACGTTGGAGTCGACCGACACACCGATCGACACGATCAGGCCCGTGACCCCGGCGAGCGTGAGCGCAAGTCCTTGCGAGGCGCCGAGCCAGGCGACGATGGTCCACAGCAGTGCCCCGGAGATCAGCAACGACACGATCGCCACCACACCGAGGTAGCGGTAATAGGCGATCAGATAGATCGAGACGAGCAGTACGCCGATGAGACCGGCGAGCACGCCGGCGTCGAGGGCATCCTCACCGAGGGTGGAACTGACGATGCGGCTCTCCTGCGGGGTGAGTTCGAGCGGCAGGGCACCGAAGTTGAGTGCCAGGGCGAGGTCCTTGGCCTCCTCCTCGGTGAACGAGCCGGAGATCGTGATCTGGTCGCGCTCGAAGTAGGCGGCGTTGACGCTCGGGGCCGACTCGACGAACCCGTCGATCTCGATGGCAACCCGCCCTGCCGGACACGAGGCCTGGAAGGTATTGCAGGCGGCGGCGATCACGTTGAAGTCGTCGATGCCGGGCGAACCAGACGTGAAGATCGGCGCAACCGACCAGCCCTGCTGCACATTGAAGCGGGCGGCCGCGCTCTCCAGCGCCTCACCGGTCAGGCGCTGACCGGGCACCTCGGGCTCGAGCACGGTCGGCACCGGGCCCATCCGGATTCGACCCTGGAAGGTCGGGTTGTTGCGCTCCTGCAGGACCGAAGGCTCCGAGGTGGCAGCATCGGGTGTGAGGGTCCACCGATCGACGATGGCCTGCGCCTCGGCCAGCGCNGCATCGTCGAGATCGCCGGCGGCGATCGCAGCGGTGGCGGCGTTGAACGCGGCCTCGTCGTCGAAGGTGGCCTGCTCGAGGACAGGTCGGAAACGGAGCTCGGCGGTCTGACCGACAAGGTCGATCGCACGCTGCTGATCTTCCACGCCGGGGATCTGGACGAGGATCGTCTCGCCCTGGCGCGTCACCTCAGGCTCACGAACGCCGAGACCGTCGACACGATTTCGGATGATGTCGACCGCCTGGTCAAGGGTCTCCTCGGTGATCTCCTGGCCGTCGGGAAGCGGCTCGGGTTCGAGCACGACGGATGCCCCGCCCTGCAGGTCGAGGCCGAGCAGCGGCTCGTTACCCGACGCGAAGGTGTAGACGAGACCCGCAACCGAGATTGCGATGATCCCGACGACGTAGATGACCTGACGGCGCACGTCGCTCAGACGTCGGCGTCGCCTGCGGCGAGATCGTCGGCGCCCTCGTCGTCATTTTCGTCGTCGTCATCGTCGGTGACGATCTCGGCGACCGCACCCTTGGAGATCTTCAATTCGACCTCCGGGGCGACCTCGAGCCAGATGACCTTGTCCTCGACCTCGGCGATGGCGCCGTGGATGCCGGAGCTCGTGACGACGATCATGCCGACCTCAAGCGACCGGATACGAGCCTGCTGTTCCTTCATCTGGCGCTGCTGCGGCCGGATGAGGATGAAGTACATGACCCCGAGCAAGAGTGCGAGAAAAACCAGACTGCCCATGAGATTCCTGACGATCGTGAACGGACCCGGAGGAGGTTAGCGGGCGCCCCACACGTCATGGACGCCGAGGCGGAAGTCCTCNAAGGTTCCCGACCGGATCGCATCAGCCATCTGATCCATGAAACGCAGGAGCCAGGCGACGTTGTGAAGCGTGATGATCCGNGCCGCCGTCGGCTCCTTCGTGAGTAGAAGGTGACGCAGNTAGCCCTTCGACCACCGGGCGGCAGGGCTTTCAGGCCACGCCGGGTCGAGCGGTTCGGTCGACGTGGCGAACTCAGCACGGGTCAGGTTGTAGCGGCCGCCGTCGGTCAGAATCGTGCCGTGACGGGCCAGCCGGGTCGGCAACACGCAGTCGAACATGTCGACACCCCGGGCGACCGACTCGACGATGCCGATCGGGTCGCCCAGACCCATGAAATATCGGGGCTGATCGAGTGGGAGGAGATCCATGCACGCATCAAGGCCGGAGAGCATCTCGCTGCGATCCTCCCCCACGCTCAGGCCNCCAACGGCGTAGCCGTCGAAGCCNATNTCGGTNACCTGGCGAGCGGACTGTTCGCGCAGCGCTTCGTCAGTACCGCCTTGCACGATGCCGAACTGGCACTGGCGGCGTGCTGCGTCGGGATGGTCGAGGAAGGCGGCCCGACCTCGTTCCGCCCATCGGCCGGTGCGTTCGACCGCACTGCGCACAACGCTGAGGTCGGCGATCGACGACGGGCAGACGTCGAGCACCATCTGGATGTCGGCACCGATCTTGGCCTGGACATCGACGGCGCCTTCCGGGGTGAGGAGGTGGGTCGAGCCGTCGTAGGTCGATGTGAACGTGGCGCCCTCGTCGGACAGTTCGGGCCCGAGGGAGAAGATCTGGTAGCCGCCCGAATCGGTGAGGACGTGACCGTCCCAGTCAGCCATGCCGTGGATGCCACCGAGCGTTTCGACGACATCAGCCCCGGGTCGCATCATGAGGTGGTACGTGTTGGCCAGGATGACCTGGGCGCCGAGTGCTTCGACGTCGCTCGCATCGAGATGCACGATCGCTCCGCGAGTGCCAACCGGCATGAAACGCGGGGTCATGAACTCGCCACGGGCCGTGGTCACCACGCCGCAGCGGGCCTGCCCATCCCGGGCCGTCTCGACGAAGCTCGCACGCATCGACCCGATGCTACGGGACCCTGACCGAGCTCAGCGCTCCAGCAGCATGGCGTCGCCGAAACTGAGAAAGCGATAGTCCTCGGCGACCGCTGTCTCGTAGAGCGTTCGCCAGCGAGGGCCGACAAAGCCGTCGACGAGGCACAGCAGTGTCGACTGAGGCAGGTGAAAGTTCGTGAGCAACACGTCGACCGCCTTCCATGCGTACGGGCGTCGAATGAAGAGGCTGCTTCGGCCCGACTGCTCACCGGCGGCCTTCCACGACTCAAGCGAGCGTACGACGGTGGTGCCGATCGCGACGACTCGCTCGGCTGTCTCAACTGCGACGACCGTCTCATCGGGCACCCGATACCACTCGCTGTGCATCACATGGTCGTCAAGGCGATCAACCATCACCGGACGGAACGTGTCGAGGCCCACGGCGAGTTCCACGGTCGCCATGGTGATGCCGTTCGCCCGCAGCGCCTCGAGGACGGCCGGGGTGAAGTGCAGGCCGGCAGTGGGCGCAGCGGCCGAGAGCGGGCGGTCGGCGTAGAGGGTTTGGTACCGGGACGGGTCGTCGATCTGATTTTCGATGTACGGCGGAAGCGGCGGAAGCCCGACCTCCGCCAGCCGATCGTGCAGGTCGGCATCGCCCGGGTCGAGACGCACAACCCGACGGCCGTCACCGAGATCCTCACCCATCTCGACCACCAGCCCCTCGGCGGTGACAACGTCGCCGGGCTTCAGCTTCTTGCTCGGCTTCGCGAGCGCCTCCCACGAACCATCGTCGCGCTCCTCAAGAAGCAGGATCTCGCCGGCGCCACCGGTGGAACGACGAATCGGAATCCGAGCGGGCAGGACTTTGGTGTCGTTGACGACGACAAGATCGCCGGGGTGCAACAGTTCGGGCAGGTCGCGCACATGGCGATGCTCGACGCGATCCCCCCGGTCGACAAGCAGCCGAGCGGCGTCACGCGGCTCGATCGGTTCCTGGGCGATACGTTCCGCCGGGAGGTCGTAGTCGATGTCGGCGAGCGTCTCCGGGCGATCCGTCACCCGATCGAGGGTACGAGTTTTCGCTCACGACCCGTTCGCGAGATGTTCGCCTAGTCGTCGGAATCGAACAGGCCGGTCTGGGATCCGGGGCCGGTCGACGTGGCCGGAGGCGGCGCCATGCCCAGGTGGGCATAGGCGGCCGGCGTGGCGACGCGGCCTCGCGGGGTGCGCATCAAGAGGCCCTGCTGAATGAGGTACGGCTCATAGACGTCCTCGACGGTCTCGGTGGGCTCACTCACCGAGATGGCAAGGGTCGAGAGACCAACCGGACCGCCGCCGAAACGCCGGCAGACGGAATCGAGCACCGCTCGGCTGGCCTTGTCGAGACCGAGCTCGTCGACACCGAAGAACGACAGGCCGTCCTTGGCGACCTCGGCCGAGATGTGGCCGTCGCGTTCGACCTCGGCGTAGTCGCGCACCTGACGCAGCAACCGGTTGGCGATCCGCGGGGTGCCGCGTGAACGGCGGGCGATCTCGAAGGCGCCGCCTTCGTCGATGTCGACCTCAAGGATGCCAGCCGCTCGCATCGCGATCGACTGGAGATCGTCGACCTCGTAATAGTCGAGCCGGGCCACGAGACCGAAGCGATCGCGCAGCGGGCCGGTGATCAGACCGGTACGGGTGGTGGCGCCGACGAGGGTGAAACGGGCGAGATCGAGCGGGATCGAACGAGCGGCCGGGCCCTTGCCAAGCACGACATCGATGCGGAAGTCCTCCATCGCCGGATACAGAACCTCTTCGACGGGGCGTGGAAGGCGATGAATCTCGTCGATGAACAGCACATCGCCGTCCTCAAGCTTCGAGAGAATCGACGCCAGATCACCTGCTCGTTCGAGGGCCGGACCCGACGTCACCTGGAGGTTGGTACCCATCTCGGCGGCGATGATGTTGGCGAGCGTGGTTTTGCCGAGGCCGGGCGGACCGGCGAAGAGCAGATGGTCGGCGGCTTCGCGACGACGAGCCGCAGCGCCGAGCATGACCCCAAGATGCCCTTTCAGCTCGGACTGGCCGACGAACTCCGACAGCGTCTTCGGCCGCAGCCCGGGTTCGTTGAGCAACAGGCCGGCATCCTCGGGCTGATCGTCCGGTGAGAGGAGTTCTTCGCGGGCCATGCGGAGTTCCTAGCAGGCAGGGGCAACAGGCACGGGATCAAACACCCGAAGCGAGCCGACGAAGTGCATCCTTGAGCAATCCGCCCACATCGCCCTCGGTGGGCAGGTCGACCAGAACGGCATGGATCTCGTCGGCGCCGTAGCCGAGACCTTCGAGTGCGGTGCGAACATCAGCTCGGGAATCGCCGCTGGCCGACGCCTGGCCGCTGTCGCCGGAAGGCACGGCGATCTCGCCTTCTGGCAGGTCGAGCTTGGACTTCAGCTCCATCACGAGCCGAGCTGCCGTCTTCTTCCCGACGCCGGGAACGAGGCAGAGCGCAGCAACATCGTCCTCCGCGACAGCGCGACGCAAAGCGTCGGGGCCGTGCACCGAGAGGATCGCCAAACCGAGGGCGGGGCCGACGCCATGGGCCGAGATCAACGACTCGAACACCCGTCGTTCGGCGATG
>PABW01000055.1 GCA_002699625.1 Acidimicrobiaceae bacterium | reverse complement strand
GACTCCTCGAGCGCAAGCTCCTCGAGCTCCGACTCCTCGTCGAGTTCCAGCAGCTCCGGCGACTGATTTCGACGCAGCGGCGTCGATCACTTCCCCTCGAGATCCCGTCTCCAGGAGTCGATCATGCGCGCCCCGAGCGCCCCAACCCCTCTCCCCTGTCGTCGGCGACCGTCGCCATCGGCGCCGCCCGGTTCCTCCTTCGCCGCTACCGGGTCGGCCCCGTCCTCATGATCCTCGCCGCCGCGATCCTCGTCATCGGGGCGATGCGCCACGCCGAGACGGCGACCGCCAACGCCCTGTCGCGTTGGCAGGCGACGGTCGAGGTCTGGACCACCACCGAGCCGGTCGATGCCGGCGAGACGATCGAGTCCGGGGCGGTCCGGTCGATCCTCGTCCCCGCCGACCTGGTACCCGTCGGTGCCGTCGCGACCGATCCCCGCGGTTTGCGCACCCGCATCGAACTCGGCACCGGTGAAATCGTCGTCGAACGATGGCTCACCGACACCGGGTCGACGCACGCCGCACGCACCCCAGAGGGTTGGCGAACGATCAGTATCGGACGACGAGACGACCTCTTCACCGTCGGTGATCTCGTCGACCTCCATCACGCCGTCGACGGACGGCGGATCGCCACCGACGCGCTCGTCGTCATGGCGTCCGATGCCGACCTCGGGGTGGCCGTACCTGCCGACGTCGTGGGCGATGTGGTCAGAGCATCGGGGCAGGCCGGGGTTGTTCCGGTACTCAGCGGCTGATCAACGCCAACCCGTGGCGAGAATCAGCAGGACCGCGACACCCACCACCATGCGGTAGACGACGAACGGAGCGAAGGTGCGCGATCGCACGAGCTTGAGCGTTCCCCACACGGCGACATAGCCGGTGAAAGCGGAGGCGATCATGCCCCACAGGAAGGGCGGCCAGAAGTCCGACGGGATCGACGCGTCGGCCAGGGCGAACACGCCGGCGCCCGCGATGATCGGCAAGCTCATCAAGAACACGAGTCGGGCCGCTGCATCCCGCTCGTAACCGAGGAATCGGCTGACGGTGAGCGTTGCCCCCGAACGGCTGACGCCGGGCTGAAGGGCAAGCGCCTGACCGACGCCCATCGCAAGCGCGTCTCGAAGCCGGAACGCCTCGAGTTCCTTGCTCTCCGGCAAGCGATCGGCCACGAGCAGCAGCAGACCGAACACGATCAACATCACTGCGATCATCCAGATGCGGTCGAAATCGGCAATTTGGTCCATCAACACCACGCCGGCGATCCCGGCAGGCACTGCGCTGGCAACAAGGAACCAGGCGACCTTGCCATCGGTGCCGAGTGGTCGGCCGCGAAGCGGGCCGAAACCGGCGGTCACGTACATGACGACATCGCGCCGCAGGTAGGCGATCGCGCCGACCAGCGTGCCGAGGTGCACTGCGACGTCGAACGCCGTCTCGAGATCCTCATCGAGTGCGTCCCAGCCGAACAGCCAGCGAGTCAACTCGAGATGCCCGCTCGATGAGATCGGCAGGAATTCCGAAAGGCCCTGGACGATGCCGAGCACGATCGCGTGGAGGATCTCCATGATGTCGCTCCCATCGGCGGCGAAACGCCCGATGTCGGGCGCCTGAGGTCAGCCTGCTGAGACTAGGCGCCGGAGCCGCCGCCGAGGGTCAGACCATCGAGAACCAGGGAGGGCACCAGGGTGCCGCCCGGTTGACGTTCGAGATCGGCACCGACCCGAGCCACGTCGTGCAGCATCCGAGGGATGGCGCCGGCGAGCGTGCCCTCGCGGATCGGTTCGGCGAGTTCGCCATTGCGGATGACGACACCCTCGACACCGACCGAGAAGTCGCCGCTGACAGCGTTCACGCCACTGTGCAAGCCCTGCAGCGAGGCAATGAGCAACCCATCGTCGATCGAGGCGATGAACGCGTCGAGGTCGCCCTCACCAGGCGCGACCGACAGCGAGCGGTGACCGGGGCTGGGCGTGCCGCGCACGGACCGGAGGGCAGAGCCGGTCGACGACACCCCGAGACCCCGTGCACTGCAAGCATCGTGAAGGAATCCCTGCAGGACGCCCTCCGAGATCAGCGGAACACGCCGACAGGCGAGACCTTCGCCGTCGAAGGCCGAGGCGCTGAGCGAGTCAGCGTCGGTGGGGTCGTCGAACATCGTGAGCGCTTCGGTGGCGATGGCCTCGCCGACACGGTCACCGAAGGGCGTGCGGCCCTTCACCACCAGCTCGCCCGAGAGCATGCCGGCGACGATGCCGAGAATCGTTGCGGTGAACCGCGGCTCGAGCACCACCAGCGGTCGACCGGTGGTGGGCGGTCCGGCGCCCAGAAGACGAACACCTCGCTCCACTGCGAGTCGGGCGACCTCCTCGAGGTCGAGCAACTGGGGCGCCGCCGCAGCGTTGCCTGCATAGCCGGTGCGAGTGGAGCCGTCGGGATCGTCGATGAGCGGCTGTGTGCCGATCGATGCCGATGCCCCGCGATCCCAGCCGTCGATCCCAGCCGTGGAGACGATGGCGCTCTCACCACGGGAGTCGGCGTACATCGAGGTGCGGACGCCTCGAACCCGAGGATCGGCGCCCCGGGTGGCAGCTTCGAGCGCAACCGCGATCGCAACCTTGTCGTCGACCGAGGTCGCCTCAATGCGATCGTCCCAGGGATCAATGTCGGCGGCGTCGACGCCGTCGGGTTCGGCAAGCCCGACCCGATCATCCGGCTCCGCGAACGACATGTTGTCGCGGGCCTCCGCAAGGAGCGTGTCGATCACGTCGGGATCCCACGAGCCTGCGTGAGCGAGCCCTTCACGACCGTCACGGATCACTCGGACACCGACACCGCGGCTCTCGGCAACGGTGAGCGACTCGACGTCGCCGTCATAGACGCGGATCTCGGTGCGCACCGACGAACCGGCACAAACCTCCACCTGCTCGCCGGCCTCAGCTCGATGCACGAGCTCGCGGGCAAGGCGCCGGGATTCAGGGATCTGGCCCATCACGCGCCTGACATGGTGACGTCGCCCACGACGAGGGAGACGCCCGCCGAACTCATCGGCAGCCACTGGAGGTCGTCGCCGATACCGGCGACATCCTGGAGCAGGCGTTGGACGGTCGACGCGATGGTGACCTCACGGATCGGTTCGGCGAGTTCGCCATCACGGATCCGCAGACCCTCTGCCCCGGTGGAGAAATCACCCGATACCGGGTTCACCCCCGAGTGGAGCCCGGAGACCCCCTGGACGAGGAAGCCGTTGTCGATGCCGGCGATCAGGTCGGCCTGGCTCTGCTTTCCGGGGAGGAGCGTGAGCGCCTGGGCGCCGACGGATGGGCCGCTCTTGAAGCCACCTCGGACGGCCGAACCGGTCGAGGACGATACGGCACGACGGGCGGAATACGCATTGTGCAGGAAGGCCTGCAGTTCGCCGTCGACGATCAAGGGGGTGCGGCGGGTGGCGATGCCTTCGCCGTCGAGCGCGCTCGCCGTGAACGCCGCCGGGTCGGTGGCATCATCGATAAGGGTGATCATCGGGTTGGCGACGACGTCGCCGAGTCGGTCGGCGAACATCGAGCGACCCTTCAAGACCGATTCACCGGTGAGGGTGTGACCGACGATGCCGAGGAATTGAGCGGTCACCCACGGGTCGAACACGACGGTGAGCCGTTCGCTCCCTGGCTTCGATGCTCCAAGAAGCCGAGTGGCCCGGTCGGCGGCATCGGCGGCGGCGATGGCCGGGTCGAGTTCACTCGGGTCGCGGCCGATCGAGAACCCGAAACCGGTCTGGGTTTCGCCATCGGCGGCGGCGAGCGTGTACACGGAGACGTAGCAACCGGTCTCGCGGGCCGCAGCGGCGATACCCGTCGAGGTCGCAATCGCCGACTCGTACGCAGTGTCGATGTATTCGGCCGACTCGATGCCCGAGATCCGGGTGTCGGCTGCGAGCGCCGCCCGCTCGAGCTCAATCGCCAGGGCGATCTTGTCCTCGGTTGAGAACGCCCCGACGGTGTCGCTCCACAGTTCGAGTGACGCTGGTTCGACACCATCGGGCACGGCGAGACCGTTGAACTCGTCGGGTTCGGCGAACGAGGCGTTGTCGCGGGCCTCGCGGAGGGTCTCCTGCAGCGCCGTGTCGTCGAGGGTGCCGGCATAGGCGTAGCCCTGCTTGCCGTCAACGATGACCCGAACACCGACACCCTGAGACTCCGCTCGAGTGAAGGACTCAACCTCGCCCTCGTAGGCGCGAACCTCGGTCTCGGTCTCGTGGACGACGAACGCTTCGACCTGCTCGCCGTCGTTGGCCCACCCGGCAACGCGGGTGGCGATGTCAAGGAGTTCCGACATCGATCAGGCAGCCGTACCGCCGACGGTGAGCGACGTGACCCGAAGCGTCGGGGTGCCGTCGCCGACCGGAACACCCTGGCCGTCCTTGCCGCACGTGCCGGGTGACCCCATTGCGAAGTCGTGGCCGAGCCGGTCGATGCGGGTGAGCACCTCCGGGCCGTTGCCGATCAGNTTGCCCTCACGGATCGGNTCGGTGATCTCGCCGTTTTCGATCAGGTAGGCCTCGGTCATGCCGAAAACGAAATCGCCGGTGGCGGTGTTGACCTGCCCNCCGCCGAGCTGCGCCACGTACACACCGGAGTCGGTGTCGGCGATGATCGCCTNGGGGTCGTCGTGNCCGGCGGTGATNTAGGTGTTGGTCATCCGCACCATCGGGAGGTGCTGNTAGCTCTGGCGGCGGCCGTTGCCCGAGGACAGACGACCCTCCTTACGNGCCCGGAGCTGNTCCCACATNTAGTCGGTGAGCACNCCGTCCTGAATCAAGACGTTGTGNCCNGCAGGACGGCCCTCGTCGTCGATGGCGAAGTNGCCCCACTCGCCGGCCATGGTGCCGTCGTCGATGAGCGTGACCAGCGGGGANGCGACCTGCTCGCCGACNCGGTTCGCGAAGACNGACGCCCCNTTGCCGACCAGGTCNGCTTCGAGACCGTGACCACANGCCTCNTGGAACAGCACGCCGCCGCCACCNGGGCCGACNACAACGGGNACCGCGCCNGANGGAGCCGGGCGGGCGGANAGCTTNGTGATGGCACGCTCGGCGGCGCGTCGNCCCATCTCCTCGACATCCGCCTCATCGAACAATTCGAAGCCGACGGTNCGACCGGTCGACTCNCGCCCGGTNTGCAGACCGGTGTCGCCGCTNGCNACACANGACACCGAGAAGAGNGTGCGGACCTGGTCGTCCTCGGCGAGCACACCATCGGAGTTGGCGACCAGGATGCGGCGACGGGAGTCGCCGTAGCGGGCCGACACCTGAGAGATCGNGCTGCCNTGGGCCCGAGCGGCNTCGTTGGCGAGNGTNAGCANGCCGACCTTGGTCGCTTTGGCGACGTCCTCNGGCGGGATTCGNACCGGGNCCGAACGTTCGACATCGATCGGCGAGACGGCGACNACCTTCGCCCCNCCNCCGCCACCGCGAGCCGCNGCNGCAGCNGCCTCGGCGGCGGCCGACAGCCCNGCCTCGGAGAGGTCGGCGGTGTGNGCGAAGCCCGTGGTNTCGCCGACGACAACCCGGATGCCGGCGCCTCGNTCNCGCCCNCTGGTCANTTCCTCNACCCGNCCNTCGTCGAGCACCGCCGACGAGGAGCGCTTGTCCTCGACGAACACTTCGGCGAATTCNCCNCCGGTTCGCATCGCNGTGGACAGGGTGCGGTTGATGAGNTCGTGGTCGAGCACGGCGCCTCCGGAGAAGAGNGGACAGGGATNGTCAGNCTATCCNCGAGCTCGGCCCTACTCGCCCGTCGGGCCGGCCCCNCTGGGTTACGNTCTCCGCCCATGTCCGACGCCGGCGACGACACCACCGACGACGACGCCCCCCTTCGTTGGTGGGTCGAGATCGGGCTGACGGTTGCGTTCTANGTCGTGTACTCGGCNATTCGGAACCAGTTCGGCTCGGCGCTCGGCGACTCGGTTCGGGACGCGTCGTTCCGCAACGCCGAACGCATCATCGACATCGAGCAGGCGATGGGGCTCTATGTCGAAGAGTGGATCCACAACACCTTCCTTGCGTGGGACTGGTTCATCGTCTTCTGGAACGTCTTCTACGGCACGTTCCACTTCGCGGTGACCATCGGCGCAATGGTGCTGCTGTTCGCCCGCCATCCCGAGCGCTACACGTTCATGCGGTCGACCCTTGCGGCCACCACCGGTGTCGCGCTCGTCGGCTTTGCGTTCTTCCCACTGATGCCGCCCCGACTGCTCGGCAATTGCGCGTCTCAGTTCGGCGCGTGCGAGGACGGCTTCGACTACACCGACACCCTGGTCGATCCCGGCGGCCTCTGGTCCTTCGAGTCCGGCACCATGGAAACCATCAGCAACCAATACGCCGCAATGCCGAGCCTGCACATCGCCTGGGCCATCTGGTGCACCGTGGCGCTCTACCCGGTGCTGCGCCGGCGTTGGGCTCGGGCCCTGATCGTGGCGTACCCGGTCGCGACAATGTTCGCGATCGTCGTCACGGCGAACCACTTCTGGCTTGATGCCGTCGGCGGCGTGATCGCCCTCGGTGTCGGCCTGAAGGTTGCACCCCGCCTGACCCGGCTCTTGCCGGGTCCGAGCGGTACCCTTCCGGGTGATGTTGCTCGACGCCCTCAGCGGGCCTGACGACCTTCGCGGCCGCTCCCTCGAGGAGCTTGACGATCTCGCCGACCAGATTCGCGAGCTGATCATCGACTCGGTGAACGACCACGGTGGCCATCTCGGATCGAATCTCGGTGCCGTCGAGCTCTCGATCGCGCTGCACCGGGTCTTCCGGTCGCCCCATGACCTCATCCTCTGGGACACCGGCCACCAGGCGTACGTGCACAAGATCCTCACCGGCCGAGCACGCGACTTCACCAACCTGCGCGAGGGCGGCGGCCTGTCCGGCTACCCGAACCGCAGCGAGTCCGAGCACGACTGGATCGAGAACTCCCACGCATCGACCGTCCTGAGCTACGCCCACGGGCTCGCCACGGCCTTCGAGGCCGCCGATGCCCGTCGACGCATCGTGGCGGTGATCGGCGACGGCGCCATGACCGGCGGCATGGCCTTCGAGGGCCTCAACAATCTCGGCCATGCCGGCAGCGACGTCACGATCGTTCTCAACGACAACGGTCGCTCCTACGCCCCCACCGTCTCTCGACTGTCCGAGAGCCTGGTGAAGATCCGCAACAACCCGATCTATATGCGCCGCCAGGCCAAGATCGAGGAGATCGCCGAGCGCATCCCCTGGGTCGGCGAACAGATCGGACGTGGCGTGCGCATGTCGAAAGCGGCAGTGCGCGAGATGTGGGAGCCGTCGGCGTTCTTCGAGGATCTCGGCGTCCGCTACATGGGCCCCTTCGACGGTCACGACATCGCCTCAATGGAAGAGGCCTTCGAGAACGCCGCCGAGTTCGACGGGCCTGTCGTCGTCCATGTGCTCACCCAGAAGGGCAAGGGATTCGCTCCCGCCGAACAAGACGAGATCAAGGCGATGCACGATGCCAAGCCCGGCCTCGCCGACAACGGCGGCGCCGCCAAGACCGGCTCCTACACCGCAGCCTTCTCCGAGACCCTCGTGAAACTCGGCGACCAGCACCCCGAGCTCGTGGCGATCACCGCCGCCATGCCCGACTCCACCGGTCTCCTGCCGTTCCGCGACCGGTTCCCCGATCGATGCATCGATGTCGGCATCGCCGAGCAGCACGCCGTCACGGCGGCAGCCGGAATGGCGATGGGTGGCCTCCGCCCGCTCGTCGCCGTCTACTCGACCTTCCTCACCCGGGCGATCGACCAGGTCAACCTCGATGTCGGCCTGCACGGCCTCCCGGTGATCTTCTGTCTCGACCGCGCCGGTATCACCGGCCCCGACGGTGCGAGTCATCACGGTGTGCTGGATCTCGTGCTCCTCACGAAGGTCCCGGGAATGACGGTGTTCGCCCCGTCGAGTTACCAGGAACTCCAGCAGATGCTCGAGGACGCCATGGACATCACGACCGGCCCAGTTGCGATCCGTTGGTCGCGCGGAGCGGCCGCCCACGCCGAGCACGGCGACGTCGGCTCAGGGCTGTCCGCTCGCAAGATCCGAGCCGGCGACGGCAGCGTCGCACTGCTCGGCTTCGGCCAGATGCTTCCCGCAGCCGAGAAGGCAGCGGCGATCCTCGCCACCGAAGGTATCGACGCCACCGTCTACGACCCGCGGGTCGTGCTCCCACTCGATCCCGCCATGATCGACGACATCGCCGGTCACGGCTGTGTTGTCTCGGTCGAGGACGGGCTCCGCATGGGCGGCGCAGGTGCCGAGGTGAGAGACGCGCTCGGCGAACGCGGCGCCTCGTGCCGAGTCCGAGTGCTCGGCGTGCCCACCGAATACATCCCGCACGACGACCCCGACGTCATTCACGCCCGGTTCGGACTCGACGGCGAGGGCATCGCCGCCAGCGTGCGCGCTCTGCTCTGATCGTTCTCGCCCGGCAGGCGGGCGGACTCAGGTGTAGTAGGGGTTCTCNCCCTGNTCGTGATCGGTGGTGTCGACCACTTCNGTGATCTCCGGCACCGCCTCGAGAATCGCTCGCTGAATGCCCTCCTGCAGGGTCGCTGCGCTCATNGAGCATCCCTGGCAGCCACCACCCATCGTGACGAACGCCTTCTCNCCCTCGACCCCGACGAGTTCGGCATAGCCACCGTGGGNGGCCAGCGCNGGGTTGATGCGCTCNGTCAGCAAGGTGCNNACCTTGTCNGCGGCGTCGCCGACAAGTTCGAGTTGNCCNAGGTCNCCNAGCGGGTTGGGGCGATTGGGGTTGCGGATCACGAGACCGCCCTGGCCGGCNACCGACGGCANGTCGAGCGTGGCGCCGCGCATCGCGTCGANACTGTTCGCCGGAATGATGACCGACAAGCCGTCGTTGGTGTGCACNAANTCATCGTCGGCNGCNTCGGCCACCGGNTCGAGCGAGAGGTCGTAGGTGTAGTCGGCACCGTTGGCACCGGTGACCTCGACTCGCAGGCCCAAAAGCTCAGCGTCGTCCTCGTTGGACCGGATGTCGAGCACCGTCGCACGAGCGGCATCGGTGACGATCATGATCTCCTCGGCGGTGTCGGTGGGGGCGGTGTCGGTCATGGTCATCAGGCTAACGCCGCCTCGGCGCTGCGCATTCCCGCCGCGAACCGAGAACCCGCCACGTCCGGCGGCCCCGCTCTCGGAGGATCACGTCGTCAGCCGACGCCGTCGATCTCCTCGAGTTCGGCCGAACGTTCGAGCCAGGCCTCCTCGGCCGCGGCGAGGGCCAGNTCCTGCGCAGCGAGCTCGGTGCCGACCCGGGCGATCGCCTCATGATCGGTTCCGGCAACCTCGAGCTCGNCACGGAGCGCAGCGACCACNGTNTCGAGCTTTGCGANNGCCTTCTCAGCGGTCTTGAGCTCGTGNCGNACCNTGCTTCGNCTGCGATGNGCNACCTCGGNCNGNGCCCGNGGCGCCGCACTCCCCTTNCCCGTNCCCGAGGTGTCGAGGGTCCGCACGTTCGACGANCCCTCCCGNTCGGCNAGCCAGCCGGCGTAGCCGCCCGGCCAGCGCCGAGCACGNCCGTCGTCGATGACGAGCACGTCNTCGACCGTNCGGTCNAGGAAGGCCCGGTCGTGGCTGATGATCACNACNGCGCCGCGCCACGTGTCNAGGAANTCCTCCAACGCACGGAGGGTNTCGAGATCGAGNTCNTTGGTGGGCTCATCGAGGAGCAACACGTTCGGTTTGGCCGACAACGTGAGTACCAGCTGAAGNCGACGGCGCTCACCGCCCGACAACAGCTCGATCGGCGANTTCTGCACGTCGCTGTCGAACCAGAAGCGTTCGAGTAACTGNGTATCCCACCAGTCGGGTTCGGCNCCCTCACCGGCAACCGCCTGNCGGACCCGGAGCTGNGGATCGAGNTCGCGGCCTCGCTGGTCGTGCAGNCCNACCTGCACCGTCGGACCCTGGANCCGCTGCCCGGCGAGCGGCTCACGTCGACCNGCGATCACATCGAGCAGGGTCGACTTNCCNGANCCGTTGGCGCCGACGATGCCGAGNCGCTCACGGCGGCCGAGCAGAAGATCGAGNCCCGTNACCAGCGGCGTCTCGTGGTCGTAGCCGATCGTCACGTCGTGGAGTTCNACGACCTGGTCACCGAGCCTCGGCGTGCCCTTGTGCATCGAGTCGAGATCGANNTCACCATCNCGNGCGGCGGCNTGGGCTCGGGTGTTGATCAGNGCGGTGGCTCGCTCGATCCGGGCCTTGCTCTTTCGAGTGCGNGCCTTCGCNCCGGTGCGGAGCCAGGCGAGTTCCCGGCGNGCCAGATTCTGGCGGGTGTTCTCNGCTGNNGCAGCTCGTTCCTCGCGNGCGGCTCGTCCNTCGAGATANCCGTCGTANCCNCCCTCGTGAACATGGCTCGACCCTCGNTCGAGCTCGAGCACACGGGTGGCGACCCGNTCGAGCACGTAGCGATCNTGGGTGACGATCACGAGCCCGCCCNTGAAGTGCTCGAGTTCGTGCTCCANCCACTCGATCGCATCGACGTCGAGATGGTTGGTCGGCTCGTCGAGNACGAGCAGGTCGGCATCGGCGACCAGNGCCCTGGCCAACGAGACCCGCTTCTCCTGCCCNCCCGAGAGCTGGTCCACCGACCGGTCGATCACCTCCGCCAGGCCGAGGCGATNCAGCGCCGCCTCGCCCCNCCAGCCNCCTCCGACCGCGTCGCGCACACTGCCGGANGGAAGGGTCGTGACCTGATCGACGGCGGCCATGGTGANACCACGGCCTCGACGAACCGTGCCGGTCTCCGGCTCGCGGGTGCCGGCGATGACCGACAGCAGGGTCGACTTGCCGGTGCCGTTGATGCCGACCACGCCCAGCCGGTCGCCGCTCGCTACCGTGACGGAGACATCGGAGAACAGCGGNCGCANCGGGCGGCTCATGCTGACACGTTCGACGTCGACGAGGATCACGTGGCGCAGACTACGACCTACCCCCCAACCTCCCTCGAGGNACCGTGCCGATGAGCGGACNTCACCCGATCGTCGATGCGCTCGCCGCCCGCCCGCCGTGGGAACCCGCCCNNCTCACGCGAGCGTTGNCCCGTCTCAGCGGCACGATCCGCTCNGTGTCAGCGACNATCGACCCGACCGAACGNCGCTGGCATGAANTCGTCGCCCAGAGCCTCGCANCGGCCGAGGGTGACCATCGTCCGCCACTGTGGGTCGTCCTNGGCGACTCGACGGCGCAGGGCATCGGAGCTTCNAGCATCGATCACGGCTGGGTNNCTCGCCTCCACGCNGCGCTGCATGACGCGGGGCGGCCCCATGCGATCGTCAACCTGAGCCGCAGCGGCGCTCACAGCACCCACGTGATCGATGAACAACTGCCGTTGCTCGACCATCTGCCCTACGCCCCATCGATCGTGACCATCTGTGTCGGCGGCAACGACCTGGTTGCGAACCCGTACGCCCCCCGGCTCACCCGTCGTCTCGAGCGTCTGGCCGAAGCCGCTCCTCGCAGCTCGATCCTTTGCACGTTGCCGGCACCGTCGTTCAGTCCCACCGCCAGNTACGTCAACCGTGCCGTTCGGCGNGCTGCCGCCGAGCACGGGCATCTCGTCGCCGAACTNGGGGCCCACCTGCTCCCACCCCACCGGGGGCTTTCGGCCGATCGCTACCACCCCAACGACCGTGGCTACGACGCGTGGGTGCGAGCCTTCGCAGAGCCCATAGGCATCGACCCGGATCTGGTTCCGCAGCGCGGCACACTCACTTCGGCGACGTCCGACCCCGAAGGGCGAGCAACGAAAGCGTCTGGGTGAATGCTGCGAGGGCGAGGGTCGCGAGCAGCGCCTTGCCCAACTCCGCTGCATCCCAACCGGTGAACAGTGAGCGAAGGCCCCCGAGGACGTAGGTCACCGGGTTGTAGGTCGACACGGTCGACAGCCATCCGCTGAGGTTCTCGGCCGGAAGGTAGGCGGTGGTCAAGAAGGCGAACGGGAAGAAGATGATGAACGACGAGTTCACCGCTCCCGGGTTCCCGGTCTTGAGGGCGATCGCATACGGGATGCCGGTGTAGCCGAGACCCCACAGCGCACCGATCAGCACGAACACGAGCACCCCGAGCGGACCGGTGTCGAAGCGGGCACCCATGAAGAAGCCGAGGATCATCACCGGCACGCTCAGGGCGACCACCAGCACGAAGTCGGCCACCATGTGGCCGAGCAGCAGCGCCCGCCGCGAGACGGGGGTCGTCATCAGGCGGTCGAAATAGCCGTTCTGGATGTCGAGCACCATCGCACCGGCACGAGTCACACCGGTGACCGCGAACACGATGGCGACGGGCAGCTGGAACTCCTCGTAGGTGATGCCGAGATCAACGAACGCNGCGGCCTCTGACAATGAGGCCACGTTGATCACGAGGAAGAACAGCGGGATGAACAAGGTGGGCCCGATGAACGCGATGTCGCGAGGGAGCTGGCGGATGGCGCGGCGGGCGATCGACACGGTGTCGTGGACAAATCCCGTCCGGCGCGGCCGGATCTCGGTGCGGGCCGTGGTGCCAGCAGCGGTCATGTCGAACTCCATTCGGCCGAGGATCCGGCATCGAGGTGCGTGCCGGTGACATCGAGGAAGACATCGTCGAGGGTCGGTGTACGAAGGCTGAGCTCGCGCACCTTGATGCCGGCACCCCCGAGCGCGATCGCCACCGGACTCAGCGCCTGGCTGCCGTTCTCGGTGCCGACCCGAACCTCGTCCCCGAAGACGTCGACACCCTCGATGCCGGCGATGCCTTCCAGTACCGACTTGGCGGCATCGGCGTCTCCGTCGACGACGACGGTGACGACGTCGGTACCGATCGCTCGCTTGAGTTCACCGGGGGTGCCCTCGGCGACGATCCGTCCCGCGTTGATGATGCCGACCCGGTCGGCAAGCTCGTCGGCTTCCTCCAGGTACTGCGTGGTGAGGAACAAGGTGAGACCGAATTCGCGGTTGAGTCGACGAACCTCTTCCCAGACGCGGAGTCGACTCGGGGGATCNAGTCCGGTGGTCGGTTCGTCGAGNAAGAGCACCGACGGGTTGTGCATCANCGCGGCGGCAAGGTCGAGTCGTCGGGCCATGCCGCCCGAATAGGACGANANCAGTTGATCGAGCGCCCGCATNTCGAGGATNGGCGCCAGCTGCTCGATGCGGTCGGCGATCTCGGAGCGGTTGAGACCGAACANTCGTCCCTGGGTTGCGAGAATCTCCCGNCCGGTCATGTTCTCGTCGAGACCCGCCTCTTGGAGCGCAACGCCGATCGAGAACCGGACATCGTCGGCCTCGGCCACCACGTCGAGTCCGCCCACCCAGGCNCNNCCCCCGGTGGGTTCGAGCAGGGTGGTGAGCATCCGGACCACCGTGGANTTCCCGGCGCCGTTGGGGCCGAGAAAGCCNTAGATCTCGCCGGGTCGGACGTCGAGATCGATGCCGTCGACCGCCGTGAAGTCGCCGAAGGTGCGGCGAAGGCCTTCGGTTTTCACGGCTGCAGCATGGGGGGTGCTCATGGCNGCCAACCTAGCGGCGANGGGAAACANGGCGTCCGGGAATCGTCGAGACGNCTGGCGGGTTGACGTCTCTACACTCGTCGTTTCCCCTCTGCTCTGGAGTGCNTCATGTCCGGANCCACCATCAACGCCGTCCAGTTCTACTGGCGCCCNGGCTGCGGCTTCTGCGCTCGNCTCGACCGCGCGCTCGAGCACGCAGGTATCCCGATGGNGAAACACAACATCTGGGAGGACCCGGCCGACGCNGCGGTCGTGCGTTCCCTCGCCAACGGCAACGAGACGGTCCCGACCATCGTCATCGACGACATCGGCATGNTGAACCCGAGCGCCGACGAGGTCATCNCGGTGCTCTCGTCGANGGCCCCGCACCTNGTTCCCGAGGGCTGNGAGCCCNCGCAACCGAGTCGGCTNGNNCANGTNGCCNGCCGACTCCTCNGTGACTGATCGCNGGCNCNAANCCGACGGCNGCNCCTACTCGAGGAAACGACCGCACTCCGGCCACGGCTGCGGGCCGCGCCGGGCATACAGTTCGCGGGCNCGGGCATCCTGTTCNTCCGGTGGNGCCGCNGCNGGGTCGCCGGTGCCACCGACGGTCTGCCAGGTCGGGTAGTCGAACTGGTAGGCACCTCGGTACTTGCCGCTCGGCGAGATCGCCTCGTAGTTGTGGGTCGACTCGCAGAAGCGAAGTTGTTCCCACTTGTCGTTCGGCGCGATGCCCCAGGCACCCTCCGCAATGGCGATGGCCGCTCGATCCCACGCCTCGGCGAGCGGCATGATCTCGTCGACGGCGTCATCGCGGTCCTCGAGGAGTGCCAACTCGGTTTCGAGCACGGTGATCTCGATACGGAGTGCCTCGGCGAGGGCGATGCTCTCGAGCACCTCGCTGTCAGCCTGCTCTCGCAACGTGCGAAGCCGGTCCACGGCCACCCGTGACGACCCAGCATGAGAGCGCACCAGGTGCCGGCGCCACGAGAAATCGCTCGCGTCCTGAACCGCCGCGAGGTACTCCAGCGTGCCGACCTCACCGCCGATGATGAAGGCCTCGACGGCGACCCGGCGCAGGTTCGTCGTGGTGGCCTCGATCTCCGCAGCCAGCCGGCGTTGGGTGTCNTCGAGTTCGTCTCGGCGGAACATCACGTCGAANAANTCGCCTTCGGNGGANGCCCTCTCGGCGAGTGCAGCAGNTCGCAACTCGGCGACCTCNGCCTGCTCGGCTCGCAGGTCGTCGCCGGTGGGAATGTCGCCGCGCAGATCATCGACGGACTGGGCAGAGGCACCGAGTGCCTGNGTCGCCGCCACGACGGCGAGCACNGCNAGCNCNGCGAGCAAACGCCGNAGTCGGGCCAGCCCCNACGGCAAGGCGAGATCTTCCGGACGCGCCTCNCCGNACGCTGAGCCGGATCGCGTGTCCGNTGCTGGGGTGGTGAGTACGGTCATCTGCGTTCGGGAAACCGATGGCGAGCGACGCATGCGGCTGCCGACGCGAACACGTCAGACGATCCTCCACCCGTCGGTTGGGCAATCTACCCAGGCGCCGAACGATTCAAAAGGCGAGCGACGGACCTACAGTCCGAGCATGGCCGATCTCCCCTACGACGCCGTCCTCCTCGTGAGTTTCGGCGGACCCGAAGGACCCGACGACGTGATCCCCTTCCTGGAGAACGTCACCCGCGGTCGTGGCATCCCTCGCGAACGGCTCGCCCAGGTCGGTGAGCATTACGCCCACTTCGGCGGGGTGAGCCCCATCAACGAGCAGTGCCGACGCCAACGAACCGCCCTCGAGCGCGCCCTCGCCGACGCAGGCATGGGCCTCCCCGTCTACTGGGGCAATCGCAACTGGGATCCCTATCTCAGCGACGAGATCGAACGGATGGCCGAGGACGGTGTGACTCGTGCGCTCGCCGTCTTCACCTCCGCGTATTCGTCCTACTCGGGCTGTCGCCAATACCGCGAGAACATCATCGCTGCCTGCGACGAGGTGGCGGAGCGTCGACCTGACCTGACCATCCCGCACATCGACAAGGTTCGGGCCTACTACGACCACCCAGGCTTCATCGAGTCGTTCGCCGAGGCGACCCGCACCGCCGTCGGCGACCTCGGGGAGGACGCACGACCGACGCTGGTGTTCACCGCCCACTCGATTCCGATGTCGATGGCGTCGACCTCCGACTACGAGGCGCAACTCACCGAAGCAGCCCGCCTCGTCGCCGAGCGGGTCGCTGATCCGGCCCCCCCGCACACCCTCGTGTGGCAGAGCCGATCGGGTCCACCCCAGATCCCGTGGCTCGAACCCGACGTGAACGACGAAATCCGGCGGCTCGCCCACAGCGGGGTCGAGTCGGTCGTGATCGTGCCGGTCGGGTTCGTCAGCGACCACATCGAGGTGATGTGGGATCTCGATGCAGAAGCGGCGGCCACCGCTGCCGCCGCGGGAATCTCGTTCGCTCGCGCCGTGGCACCCGGAACCGAACCCGTGGGTGCCTTCGTCGCGATGTGGGTTGACCTCGTGCGTGAACGCATCGAGGCCGAGCGAGGCGGCTCACCGGCCCGAGCGGCGCTCGGAGCGCTCGAGGTCCGCCCCGACGTCTGCCGCGTCGACTGCTGCCCTGCCCCTCAGCGGCCAGCAGGCCGGCCCGGTGGAACTCCCGGCCAACCGACCTGATCGCGCGTTTCGCGCAACGAAACGCGCGCTTCGCGCGATAGGTCGCGCGAAGCGCGCGAGAATCCACCATCCCTTGCGCAGCATTTCGTACCATCGGGCCCACGTCACGGGCGGGCGTTTCCGATGGATGCTTCGGCACCACGGTGGTCCTCTCCGGCGTGATCCACGAAGCTCGAGGAGGGGCGACAAGGTGAACCACGCAAGGATCGCTGCCGAAGCACTGCGCTACCGGCTCGACCTCGTGCGCGGTCCCCTCGTGAACCTCACCGACTGGGACATCGAGACCATGGCGGGCATGAGCGTCGCCGCAGCAGACCCCAACGTCGATGGGGCCATCCGCCGCATCGCAACGGCGTGGGTTCGGGCCGGACTCCCCGAGGAAGGGCTCTGCAAGCCGTGGGCATGCCCCGAGGCCCGGGCCCTGTTCGAGGCCAACCCCCACCTTGTCGACGCGCTCGACGACATCGTGCGGGTCGCCACGCGCTCCCAGGCTGCCTGAGGCGCAACGGTCGCCTCGACGCGACCTCCACATGCACGACGACCGGCCGCTACCGTGGCCGCCGTGCCAGTCGTTGCGGTCGTCAATCAGAAAGGTGGGGTCGGCAAGACCACGATCGCGCTCGGACTCGCGGCCAGCGCCTGGTCACGCGGTATCGACACCCTCGTGATCGACCTCGACCCGCAGGGCAACGCGACGACCGGGCTGGGGGTCTGGGAACCACCGTTCTCCGTCGACCACGCCCTCGCCGAGGAGCGAGCTGGCTCGATCGCCGGCCTCCGACTGACCAGCGATTGGCCCACCGAGCCCGGTTCCGCCCGACCACCATCGGTTGTCGCCGCCACACCGGCGCTCGCCTTACGCGAATCCCAGCTCCTCATGGATCCGATCGGGGCAAACGACCGCTTGGCGGTGGCCCTCCAGGGGGTGTCTCACGAGTTGGTCATCATCGACTGTCCGCCCTCGCTGGGACTCCTCACCGTCAACGGCCTCTTTGCCGCCGACCGGGCACTCATCGTCACCGAACCGAGCGCGTGGTCCTCCGACGGCGTCGGCCAGATCATGCGCACGGTCGATCGCATCGCTGCCCGGCGAGGCACTGACGGGCTCCGACTCGCCGGCATCGCCGTGAACCGACTCGGCCGAACGCGCGACGCCAAGTACTGGGACCAGCAACTACGCGACGAGCACGGTGACCTCGTGCTCTCCCCGGTGCACCTTCGCGCTGCGATTCCCGAGGCATCGGCGGCGTCGCTGCCGATCCATGCGCTGGGGTCGCGGCCCGGCGCCACCGAGGCCGCCGCCGAGCTCGACACCCTGTTCGAGGCGGTGGTGCCCGACATCGCCGATCGTCGAGCCGATCTAGACTGATCACGCCATGGCCTACGACCCCCAGGCGAACCGCCGCCGACCCAAGCCCGCCGAGAAGGATCCAGCTCCCGTGGATGCCCTGCTCGGCGACGAACCGACGGGGCCTTCCGTCGCGCCAACCGTCGAGGACCCTCCACCTGGCCCTGGCGTCACGCCGACACCGGCCGATCCCGTGCCGGACTCGTGGGTGCTCAGCACCGGCATGGGTGCAGCGGTCGGAGCGATCATCGGGCTGGTGACATTGCGATGGCTGTGGAAGCGCAGCCGCCGCTCGAGCGTCGCCGAGTGATCAGCTGACCATCCACTCGTCGCCGCCACCCATGACGGCGGCGTCCTTCTTGGCCTGCCGCTTCGCGACCTCCTTGGTGCCCTCGGGGCACCGGTCGACGTAGGGACACCAGCCACACAATGGCCCCGTTCGAGGTTCGAAGTCGTCGGTGTCGCACGCCGTGTTGATCGCCGCCCAGGTGTCGGCGAGCTTGTCGACAACACTGTCGATCTCTTCGCGAGTGACCTTGATGCCGACGGGCCGCTGACCGAGATACAACAGTCGGGCATGCACCGGCATCTCCCCCGTCGCCTGCTCGACCGCAGCGGCATAGAGCAGTACCTGATCGAGGCGCCCACGACGGAACCGGGCCGACGGGGCCTTCCCGGACTTGTAGTCGGTGACGACCAGCCCGTCGCCCTCTTCATCGAGACGATCGACGATGCCACGGAACGGGACACCGCCCAGGTCGGCCTCGACGTCGTGCTCCGTGGCCCAAACGTCGACGGCTTTCGGATCCTCGAGCGCCCAGAGGCCCTCGATGGCCTGCCAGGCCTTCCACCGGAAGTGCTTGCTGCGGGTCTCGTCGAAGCCGAGAGCCCGGAAATCAGGATCGGCCTCGACGCCAGACCACTCGGCGCGAGCGATGCCCTTGGCACTCTCCACCGTGCGCTCATGAGGGTCGAGCTGCATGAGCAACTCCAGCACACGATGGGCGAACGAACCCGCAAGCGCCGCCTCCCCCGGCGGATCCGGGAGGCGCTCGACATAGCGCAGACGCCAACGGCGAGGGCACTGCTCGAACGTGCCGGCGCCCGACGGCGACAAGCGCCGTGGCGGCGCCGGTACCGCCCGCTCGGAACTGTCGCTCACCGGATCCATGCCGTCGTTCTACCCCACTGGTGTGACACGGGCACGCTTCCCCACCTAGCTTCTGCGCCATGAAGACACGTGCCGCCGTCGCCTACGAAGTCAACACCCCGTGGCAGGTCGAGGAGTTCGAGATCAACGACCCCGGCCCCGAGGAGATGCTCGTCAAGATGAGTTTCGCCGGGCTGTGCCACTCCGACGAGCACATTCGAATGGGCGACTTCACCGAAGCGGCCCTCCCGATGGTGTGCGGCCACGAGGGAGCTGGAGTCGTCGAGGCGGTCGGTGACCGCGTGCGGGGCTTCAAACCCGGTGACCATGTCGCCGCCTCGTTCATCCCGTCGTGTGGCCGCTGCCCGTCCTGCGCAAGCGGCATGCAATACCTCTGCGACAACGGCGCAGAGATCATGGCTGGCAGCGACAAGTTCTTCGGCGAACGCGGTCCGGTGAAGGCGATGTCGGGCATCGGCACCTTCTCCGAATACGCCGTCGTCCACGAAAACTCTGTCGTCCCCGTCGGCGACTGGTACCCCCTCGAAGCGGTCTCGCTGTGCTCGTGTGG